>NZ_JBYIVZ010000155.1:0-514 GCF_057710365.1 Streptomyces sp. bgisy027 | reverse complement strand
AAGGCGGGGGATTCCAGCGGTCGCCCGCTGGGGTTCCTGCTTCACCGACGACTGCCCCGTCCGGGAGGACTCCCGTTGAGGTCTTACACCGTCTCCACAGGCAGACGCCGCCAGCCCGGCGGCCAGGATGTTGCGTGCCGCGGTCACGTCGCGGTCATGCACGGCGCCGCACTCGCACGTCCACTCGCGGACGTTCAGCGGCATCTTCGCCGCGACCGTGCCGCAGGTTCCGCACAGCTTCGAGCTGGGGAAGAAGCGGTCGATCACGACAAGTTCGCGCCCGTACCAGGCGCACTTGTACTCCAGCATGGAGCGCAGTTCCGTCCACGACGCGTCCGAGATGGCGCGCGCGAGCCTGCCGTTCTTCAGCAGGTTGCGGACGGTGAGGTCCTCGATCACGACCGTTTGGTTCTCACGGACGAGTCGAGTGGTCAGCTTGTGCAGGAAGTCGCGGCGCCGGTCAGCGATCCGCGCGTGGACCTTGGCGACACGCTTGCGGGCTTTCTCCCGGTTC
>NZ_JBYIVZ010000154.1:0-527 GCF_057710365.1 Streptomyces sp. bgisy027 | reverse complement strand
CTAGTACTACAGGGCTAGATCTTGATCATGGGGTGATGGGAAGCTCTGGCTGTGGCCACGACACAGCCCCATGATTCAGATCGTTCGTCAGACGCCGTCAGCCCGGCCGATTTAGCCGTGTGGGACCGCGAGTTCGCCGCGCTGGGCGAGCGGATAACCCCGCTGTTCTACCGCCCGGAATCCCAAGAGCACGCCCTTCAGTACCTGCGTGGGCTCCTCTCCCCACTGCAGCGCAAGAACGGCTGGACCATCGCCGAGTTCTCCGGCGAGAAGGAACCCAAAGCGCTCCAACGGTTCTTGAACCTCACCCCGTGGAACGCGGATCCGATGCGGGACCTGGTCCGCGACTACGCCATGGAACGCTTCGCGGATCCCCAGGGCGTGCTGATCGCCGACCCCACCGGATTCGCGAAGAAGGGCACCAAATCCGCCGGGGTCCAGCGGCAGTATTCCGGCACCCTCGGACGCGTCGACAATTGCCAGATCGGAACGTTCCTGGCCTACGCCAACCGTCGTGGCGACCGTGT
>NZ_JBYIVZ010000153.1:0-578 GCF_057710365.1 Streptomyces sp. bgisy027 | reverse complement strand
GAACCACTCGCCTGCTGACGAGGGTGCGGAACTCCAACCCCGTCGCGGTCAGGAGGACCCGGCCATAGATCGAGATGATCGTGCTGAAGACCGCGACCACGGAGAAAACACCTACGCCACCGACCCACCACCATTTTCCCGGTTCCTGCGTGGTCAAGATCATCGCCACCATCACACCACCGAGCGCCAGCATCAGGATGCCGGTCCGCCACCAGTACCTCTGCCGATCACGAGAGTTGAAGCCGATCCACACATCGGGCATGTCCATAACACTACCGACGCACGCACGAACAACGACCGCCCTCGCTTGACGAGTTACCTGCCTGAGGTGTCTCGCAGGCCGGCGATCACAACCTGGACTCAACCGGTCGTCGCAATACCGGCTTCCTGGACCGATAGCAGGTACTCATCGAGGGCTTCAGCAGGTGCCCTTCCAACCGAGCGTTTTCCGGGGCCTGCTGTTGAGTGAGGCTGATCCCCGGGAGTGGACACCGGGTTTCATGCGCCGAGTGACAGCGTGGATGCGCGGGACGCCGTAGGTGCCGGCGGGAGGCGCAACCGCCGCCGCCTCGCAAGCA
>NZ_JBYIVZ010000152.1:0-635 GCF_057710365.1 Streptomyces sp. bgisy027 | reverse complement strand
TTTCCCAAGGCGGGTGATCAGTCGGTGGGGGCGGCCCGGCAGTGGTGCGGGGCGCTGGGCAAGAAGTCGCTGTGCCAGGTGGGCGTGAGTCTGCATGCGGTCACCGATGCCGCTTCCGTCCCTGTGACCTGGAGGTTGTTCCTGCCCGCCGAGTGGGCGGATCCGTCCGAGGGGCGCCGGTCGAAGGCCGGGGTGCCCGAGGAAGTGGGGCACCGGGAGAAGTGGCGCCTGGCCCTGGACGCGATCGACGAGGCCCGGGGATGGGGGCTGGACGGCCGCGTTGTCGTGGCCGACGCCGGATACGGCCAGATGCACTCCTTCCGCTCCGGACTGGCGGAGCGCGGCCTGGACTACGTGACCGCGGTGCGCGGTGACACCAGCGCCCACCCTGGCGATGCCGTCCCGACCGCCCCGGAACGGGAGGGGCGGATGGGCGCCCCGCGGCTGCCCCGCTATCGGGAGCCGGCCCGGTCGCTGAAGGACCTGGTGATGACAGCCGGGCGGCGCCGACTGCGGCGGGTCACCTGGCGGCAAGGCAGCAAAGGCACGATGAGCGGCCGGTTCATGGTGATGGAAGTCCGCCCGGCGGGCGTCGCGGCGACGAAAGCCGCACGTGACCGGGCCGGCGGACGGGC
>NZ_JBYIVZ010000151.1:0-652 GCF_057710365.1 Streptomyces sp. bgisy027 | reverse complement strand
AACACAGTGGACGCGAGCAACTGAGGACAAGCCCTCGGCCTATTAGTACCGGTCACCTCCACACGTTACCGTGCTTCCAGATCCGGCCTATCAACCCAGTCGTCTACTGGGAGCCTTACCCCATCAAGTGGGTGGGAGTCCTCATCTCGAAGCAGGCTTCCCGCTTAGATGCTTTCAGCGGTTATCCCTCCCGAACGTAGCCAACCAGCCATGCCCTTGGCAGAACAACTGGCACACCAGAGGTTCGTCCGTCCCGGTCCTCTCGTACTAGGGACAGCCCTTCTCAAGACTCCTACGCGCGCAGCGGATAGGGACCGAACTGTCTCACGACGTTCTAAACCCAGCTCGCGTACCGCTTTAATGGGCGAACAGCCCAACCCTTGGGACCGACTCCAGCCCCAGGATGCGACGAGCCGACATCGAGGTGCCAAACCATCCCGTCGATATGGACTCTTGGGGAAGATCAGCCTGTTATCCCCGGGGTACCTTTTATCCGTTGAGCGACGGCGCTTCCACAAGCCACCGCCGGATCACTAGTCCCGACTTTCGTCCCTGCTCGACCCGTCGGTCTCACAGTCAAGCTCCCTTGTGCACTTACACTCAACACCTGATTGCCAACCAGGCTGAGGGAACCTTTGGGCGCCTCCGTTAC
>NZ_JBYIVZ010000150.1:0-692 GCF_057710365.1 Streptomyces sp. bgisy027 | reverse complement strand
GCGAGGACACTCGCCAGGTCGTCGAGAGCACCCGGGCGGATGTCGACGACGACCGGCGAGGGGATCAGCCGGGTCAGTACTGGCATGCGATCTCCCGTCCCCGGGCGAGGTCGTCGTGGTTGTCGATCTCCACCCAGTCGACGTCGCCGATCGGCGCCACGTCGATGCGGAAGCCGCGGTTCACGAGCTCCTGGTAGCCGTGCTCGTAGAACTGCTGCGGGTCGCTCTCCCAGACCGCCCTCAGGGCGTCGGCCAGCTCGGGGGCGGCGTCGCCCTCGATGAGGGTGACCCCGATGTACTCACCGGTGGCCTCGGCGGGGTCCATCAGCTTGGTGATCTTCGTCATGCCCTTGGCGGGGTCGACGACGACCTTCATCTCCTCGTCGGCGAGGCTCTTCACCGTGTCCAGGGCGAGGATGATCTTCCTGCCGTCGCCGCGGGCGGCGAGCAGCGTCTTCTCGACGGAGACCGGGTGCACGGTGTCGCCGTTGGCGAGGATCACGCCGTCCTTGAGGGCGTCACGGCCGCACCACAGGGAGTAGGCGTTGTTCCACTCCTCGGCCTTGTCGTTGTCGATGAGGGTGAGCTTGAGGCCGTACTTCGCCTCCAGCACGGCCTTGCGCTCGTACACCGCTTCCTTGCGGTAGCCGACGATGACGGCGACCTCGGTCAGACCGATCTCGGCGAAGTTG
>NZ_JBYIVZ010000147.1:0-763 GCF_057710365.1 Streptomyces sp. bgisy027 | reverse complement strand
TGTTCTCGGTCTGCGGCAGACGTTCCGCGTCGGTGGCGGGATCGGTGTCGATGACGAAGGAGGCGAAGAACCGTCCCGCCGCGTCCTTGATCACGGTCACCGAGGAAGGTGTGACGGGCAGGGCGCGGGACCATTTCACCTTCACCGCACCGATCTTCGGCAGGTCGAGGCGGCCCGCGTCGGTGATCTTCCAGCGGGCATTCGCGGTGAACCGGATCGACTGCCGGTGATCCTTGCGGGACTTGAAGCGGGGCGCTCCCAGTCCCGGGCCCTTGCGGGTGCCGCCCAGGGAGGCGAAGAAGTTGCGGTACGCGGTCTCGGCGTCGCGCAGGGACTGCTGGAGCACCACGGCGGAGACCTCGCCCAGCCAGGAGCGTTTCGGGGTGGTCTTGGCCTGGGTGATCAGCCGTGTGGACAGTTCCCCGATCTTCGGGAACGGCTCCCCGGCCGCTCGGGCGTCCTCGCGGGCGCGGACCGCGTCGTTGAACACGACGCGGGCGCACCCGAACGCCCTCGCGGGCGCGGCCTGCTGGACGGCGTTCGGGTACAGGCGGAAGCTGTACCGAAGCTGCATGCCGACCACGATACATACTTGGGTTATGGGTGAGATGCAGAAGATCAGAACTGGTCGGCACTGTACGTTCGCGATGCATGTCCACTTGGTCTTCGTGACCAAGTTCCGGCACAAGGTGTTCACCGATGCCCACCTGCGGCGCATGGAGGAGATCATGCGGTCGGTGTGTGGGGACTTCGAGTGCGAGCT
>NZ_JBYIVZ010000146.1:0-763 GCF_057710365.1 Streptomyces sp. bgisy027 | reverse complement strand
GTGTAGGACTGCTGGAAGCCGATCTGGGCCAGGGTGTGCATCATCGCCGGCCGGGTGAACGCCTCCGCCAGGAAGATCACGTCGGGGTCGGTGCGGCCCACGTCCGCGATCACCCGCTGCCAGAACACCACCGGCTTGGTGTGCGGGTTGTCGACCCGGAAGATCCGCACCCCGTGGTCCATCCAGTGCCGCAGCACCCGCAGCGTCTCGGCGACCAGAGCGTCCATGTCCGCGTCGAACGCGATCGGGTAGATGTCCTGGTACTTCTTCGGCGGGTTCTCCGCGTACGCGATGGTGCCGTCGGGGCGGTGGTGGAACCACTCCGGATGCTTGTCCACCCACGGATGGTCCGGCGAGCACTGCAGGGCGAAGTCGAGCGCCACCTCCAGCCCCAGCTCCCCGGCACGCGCCACGAACCGGTCGAAGTCCTCGATCGTGCCCAGGTCCGGGTGGACGGCGTCGTGGCCGCCCTCGGGCGAACCGATCGCCCAGGGCACCCCGACGTCGTCGGCACCGGCGGACAGGGTGTTGTTGGGGCCCTTGCGGAAGGTCGTGCCGATCGGGTGGATCGGCGGCAGGTAGACCACGTCGAAGCCCATCGCCGCGATCCCCGGCAACCGGAGAGCGGCCGACTCGAAGGTGCCGTGCGGACGCTCGGCCGTGCCCTCCGAGCGCGGGAAGAACTCGTACCAGGAGCCGTACAGGGCCCGCTCCCGCTCCACCAGCAGCGGCAGCGGATCCGACGCGGTGACCAGATCCCGCA
>NZ_JBYIVZ010000145.1:0-842 GCF_057710365.1 Streptomyces sp. bgisy027 | reverse complement strand
GGGAACGCAGACAGGGCGTCCAAGATCGATCTGTGACGAATGACCTGGACGCCCTGCTGACCGCACTGTACGTGAAGATCGACGACGAGATCGGAGATACCCGATGGCTGGGCCGCCCACCGCGCTTGACGGACTCCGAGCTCGTCTGCCTCGCCGTCGCCCAGGCCATGCTCGGCTTCGCCTCGGAGTCCAGATGGCTGCGGTTCGTCCACTCCCGGCTGGGTGCGATGTTCCCGTACGTACCGAAGCAGCCGGGCTGGAACAAGCGGCTGCGGGCTGCGTTGCCGCTGGTCAAGCGCGTGATACGGCTCCTTGCAGCGGACACGGACTTCTGGTTCGACAACCACTGGATCATCGACTCGACCCCGGTCGAGTGCGGCCGCTCGCGGCCCACGGTGAAACGGTCGGACATGGCCGGCTGGGCCGGATACGGGTACTGCGCCAGCCACTCGCGGTTCTTCTGGGGCCTGCGGCTGTACCTGGTGTGCACCCCGACCGGCATGCCGGTCCTGTGGGCCCTGGCCAACCCCAAGCTGGACGAACGCGAAGTGCTGATGGCGATGCTGGATCGCGAGCCGGACGCGGTCACCGGCCGGCCCGGCCTGCTGCTCATCGCGGACAAGGGCTTCGCCTCCAAGGAGTTCGAGACCGATCTGGCCTTGCGCGGGGCGGCGTTGCTGCGGCCGTCGTTCAAACGGGAGAAACGCCGCGCGGGCGAGTCGCTGCTGAAGTCGGTGCGGCAGCTGATCGAGTCGGTGAACGACACCCTCAAGGGCCAGCTCGACCTGGAACAGCACGGCGGCCGGACCTTCGAGGGCGTCGCTGCCCGCGTCGCTCAGCGC
>NZ_JBYIVZ010000144.1:0-867 GCF_057710365.1 Streptomyces sp. bgisy027 | reverse complement strand
CTTAGCCTCAAGGCCATGACCTCGCTGCCCCCTGCCGCTGCTGCGGCCCCCGAGTCGCACCGTACCGTGACCGCGGCCGTAGTCCAGGGGGCCGCCCCGCTGTTCGACACGAAGGCGGCGGTGTACCGGGCCGAGGAATTCATTCGAGAGGCCGTTAGTGACCGAGGCGCAGAGGTGGTCGTGCTGCCCGAGGCGTTCATCGGTGGCTATCCCAAGGGCCTGGGCTTCGACATCACCGTCGGCCGCCGGACGCCGGCCGGTCGCGAACTATTTCGCCGCTACCATGCCGCGGCCATCGACGTTCCGGGCCCTGAAGTCGACACCCTGGCTGCCCTGACCCGGGAGCTCGGCTGCCACGCGGTCGTCGGCGCCGTCGAACGACGGGGCGGCACCCTCTACTGCGTTGCTCTCTTCTTCGGCCCCGACGGTTACCTGGGTCTGCACCGCAAGCTCATGCCGACCGCCGCCGAACGCTACCTGTGGGGCCAGGGCGACGGCTCCACCCTCCCGGTCGTCGACACCGGCACAGCCCGCCTCGGCGCGGGCATCTGCTGGGAGAACTACATGCCGCTGTTCCGTACGGCGATGTACGCCAAGGGTGTGGACCTGTGGTGCGCACCGACTGTGGACGACCGCGATGTCTGGCAGGCCACTATGCGGCATATTGCTTTGGAGGGCCGCTGCTTTGTCCTCAGTGCCAGCCAGTACCTACGCCGTGATGCTGTGCCCGCCGACCTCCATCCTGTTCAAGGTGATGAGCCGGACACAGTCCTCATCGGCGGCGGCTCGGTCATCGTGTCCCCACTCGGTGAGGTTCTGGCCGGTCCGCTGCGGGACGGCGAGGGCACCCTGATTGCCGAACTCGAC
>NZ_JBYIVZ010000143.1:0-874 GCF_057710365.1 Streptomyces sp. bgisy027 | reverse complement strand
CTAAGGGCTGTCCCATAAATGATCTTTGACGTGTTGGGGACCTGCTGGCTTCTGCGTCACCCGGCAAGGACGAGGTTGTGCAGGCGGGCAATGCCGAGCATGGCGTGGTGAACGCCGTCGCCCTTCAGGCGGCAGTCGCGAAGGATCTTCCAGCCCTTCATCCGGGCGAAGACGTGCTCCACGCGGGCACGGACTTTGCGGTGGGAGGCGTTGTGTTCCTCCTTCCAGGCCGGGAGTTCGGCCTGGCCTTTCTCGCGGCGGTGCGGGATGACCAGGCCGGTACCTCGGTAGCCGCCGTCCGCGATGACCGTGGCCTTGCCGACGGCGTCCTTCGCACCGGACAGCTCCCACGCCTTGCAGTCGTTGCGGTTGCCCGGCAGCGGCCGGCCGACGGCGACGACGAGCCGGGTGTCGGCGTCGATGACGACCTGGTGGTTGGTCGAGTACCTGTAGTTCTTCGACTGCTCGGCGATGCTGTGATCACGGGTGGGTACCAGGGTTCCGTCCACGATCAGTACGGCGTCCTTGCGGAATCGCTTGCGCTGCTGGAGGGCCAGCGTGGGCCCGAGGTGGTCGATGATGCGGTCGGCCGCCGACTTCGACACCCCGAACAACGGGGCGAGTTGGCGCAGGGTGAGGTTGGTGCGCCAGTACGCGGCGACCAGCAGGACCCGGTCCTCCAGCGGCAAGCTCCAAGGCCGGCCCTTACGCACCGGGTCCGCTCCCTCCCGCCGCAACGCCGTGATGAGCTTGCTGAACTGACGAGGGCTCAGCCCGGTGAACGGGGCTATCCAGGACGGCTCCGACGCCGTGATCACACCAGCCACGACAAGATCATCTCACCCGTGACCAGCAGTTACGGGACAGCCCTTAG
>NZ_JBYIVZ010000142.1:0-891 GCF_057710365.1 Streptomyces sp. bgisy027 | reverse complement strand
CTACCGTGCCCGGTACATCGGTCCGGACGGGACCGAGAAGAGCAAGTCGTTCCCTGACGGACAGAAGCGACTAGCCGACCAGTGGCTCGCCCACATCGAAGCGGACATGTCGCGGGGCCAGTACGTGGACCCCGCCGCAAGCAGGGTGACGTTCCGGCAGTACGCCGAAAAGTGGCTGAGCACGCAGACCACCGACATGACCACGCGGGAGTCCGTGGAATCCGCAATCCGCGGCCACGCGATTCCCTATCTGGGGTCACGCCCCCTCGGCTCGTTCAAGCCGGAGAACATCCGGGACTGGCTGAGCGCTTTGGAACGGGCCGTACAGGCGTCGTCGTACCGACGCGTGATTTACAACGGCGTGGCGACGATCTTCAACGCGGCCGTTGACGACGGCCACCTGTCAAAGAACCCCTGTCACGCGCAGTCCGTGCGTCCACCGGCACCCGGAAGTGGACGGGTCGTGCCATGGAGCGCAGATCGTGTCTTCGCCGTGCGGGCAGCACTGCCGGAGCGATTCCGCGCGACGGTCGACCTCGGAGGCGGATGCGGACTCCGACAAGGGGAGATCTTCGGGTTGCCCGTCGATGAGATCAGCTTCGACACCGGATGGCTGCACATCGTGAACCAGGTGAAGGTGACGAAGGAGGGTCTCGTTTTCGCCCCACCGAAGCGCAACAAGCTCCGTGACGTCCCCCTGCCGGATCGCGTGGCGTACGTCCTCAAGCAGCACATGGAGGCATTTCCTCCAGTGGAGATCACCTTGCCCTGGCTCCGAGTGGGCGGCCCGCCCGTCACGAAGCGGCTGCTGTTCACCCGGCTCGATGGGACCGGTGCAGTTCGGCGTACGGACTTCAACGACCGCGCTTGGAAGCCCGCTCTGGTCTCGGC
>NZ_JBYIVZ010000141.1:0-896 GCF_057710365.1 Streptomyces sp. bgisy027 | reverse complement strand
GTGAAGTCAGCGGACACTGAAGCTCCTTGAGGTCTGAAGGTTCCGGTGGATGTCGAGCGCGGCGGTGGACCGGTTGAGCGTGATGTAGTGCAGCCCTGGGGCGCCTTCGGCGAGCAGACGCTCGGCCATGGCGGTGGCGTGATCGACGCCGATCCGGTGCCCGGCGGAAGGATTGCCGCGGGCGCTCTCCAGCCGGTGGGCGAGGTCTTCGGGGAAGGCCGCGCTGGAGAGTTCGGCGAAGCGGCGGATCTGGCGGACGTCCGTGGCGGGCATGATCTCGGGGATGATCGGAATGTCACAGCCCGCGGCCGCCACCCGATCCCGCAGTCGCAGATAGTCCTCCACGCGGAAGAACATCTGGGTGATGGCGTAGTCGGCGCCGGCTGCGCACTTGGCCACGAAGTGCCGGATGTCGCTCTCCCAGTCGGGCGAGCGCGGGTGCCGTTCGGGGAAGGCCGCCACTCCGATCGCGAAGTCGCCCAGCGACCGCACGAGTTCGACCAGTTCGCGGGCGTACGTGAATCCCTCGGGGTGGGGTGTCCAGGGACCGTTGGGGTGGCCGGGCGGGTCACCCCGTAGGACGAGGACATCTCGAATGCCCGCGTCGGCGTACTGGCCGATGATGTGGCGCAGCTCGGTGACCGAGTGACCGACCGCGGTGAGGTGGGCGACGGGCCGCAGGGTGGTCTCGGCGGCGATACGGCGGGTGACGGCGATGGTCCGGTCGCGTGAGGAGCCGCCCGCTCCGTAGGTGACGGAGACGAAGTCGGGGTGCAGCGCCTCCACTCGGCGCATCGCATCCCAGAGGGCGCGCTCGCCCTTCTCGGTCTTCGGGGGGAAGAACTCGAAGGAGAAGGTCGTCATGCCCGCCCTCCCGCGTTGAAGTACTTCGCCTG
>NZ_JBYIVZ010000140.1:0-903 GCF_057710365.1 Streptomyces sp. bgisy027 | reverse complement strand
AGGGGTCCTTTCAGAAAGCCGGATGCTTGCGGGCGAGGGTCATGCAGTGGGCGAGCTGGAGGAAGGCGTCGTGCATGTCGTCGCGTGTTTCCCAGCGGGTCCGTAAGCGGCGGGGGCCGTGGTGCCAGGCGATGGCGGACTCGGCGACCCACCGGACGCGCCCCAGGCCCGAGCCGTGCGGCTCGCCGCGCCGGGCGATCTTCGGTGTGATGCCGCGCTCGCGCAGCCGACGGCGGTAGACGTCGTGGTCGTAGCCTCGGTCGGCGTATAAGGTGCGAGGCTTGCGCCGGGGTCGGCCCCGCTTGCCGCGTACCGGCGGCAGCCCGTCGACCAGCGGCAGGAGCTGGGTGATGTCGTTGCGGTGTCCACCGGTGTGTGACACCCGCAGCGGGGTGCCGCGGGCGTCGGTCAACACATGATGCTTCGAGCCCGGCCGTGCGCGGTCAACCGGGCTCGGACCGACTTTTGGGCTGCTTCGCCCCCGCTTGGCCTGCACGTGCGAGGCGTCGATCGTGGCACGGGAGAAGTCCAGGCGGTCCGCCGCCCGAAGCCGGTCCAGCAGCACCCGCTGGAGGTCCTCCCACACCCCGGCCTGCTGCCACTCGGCCAGCCGCCGCCAGCAGGTAGGACCAGAACCGAACCCCAACTCCTGTGGCAGGAACTCCCACTGGACCCCGGTGTACAGGACGAACAGCACACCCTGCAGCGTCTTGCGGTCATCGATCCGCCTGCGCCCCGGATACCGGAACCGCCGCTCATGCTTCGGCAGCAGCGGCTCGATCACCGCCCACAACTCGTCACTGACTTCCCACGGCTTCCGCCGTGCCATGGACACACCCCACACAAACACGGAGTCACATACACCTACCACCGTGCCACAAGAGGATCTTTCTGCAAGGACCC
>NZ_JBYIVZ010000139.1:0-914 GCF_057710365.1 Streptomyces sp. bgisy027 | reverse complement strand
CTAGTACTACAGGGCTAGATCTTGACCATCTGGAGTCGTAGCCGTCTTCGGAAATGGTGTCGTCGTGCGTCCGCCTGGTGCGCGCGACGCCAGGTCGACCAGCGAAGTCCCTGATCTATGGCGATGTGAGTCAAGCCGATCAGGTTGAACAGCCGCCGGACCTCGGCGACGGTCAGGGCCGCGAGCCGCCGGGTTCGCGGTCCGCGGTCACTGCCCAGGTCTGAAGAGCCCCCTTTTGCGGGGTTCGGGCCATCGCGGCCAGGAACGCCAACGCCAGCATGGCCATGGTGATATGGCGATACCAGGCGTCGTATTTGCGTACCTGGTAGTTGTCCAGCCCGGCCTGCTGCTTGGCCGCCTCGAAACACTCCTCGATCGGCCAGCGCAATCCGATGACCGTCACGAGTTCCGACAGTGATTCCCCGCGCGGGTTGTAGCAGTGGAAGTAGGCGATCTCCCCATCCGTGATGGAGCGGCGGACGACGTACTGGTGCCCGTCCCGCCGGGCGATTACGGCCCAGTCGTAGGTACGGAATCCTTTCGCTCCGATCCCGCAGGCGCGCCGGGAGAAGTCCCCCGGTCGCAGCTGTGATGCCAGGTTGTCCAAGCGGGTCGGGGTGTCGGGGTTGGTGGAGATGCCCGCGGTGTTCACGTCGGTGGATTTCGGGACAGCCATGCAGTAGGCAATGCCCTCTGCTTCCAGGTGCCTGCGCAGGATCCTGTTCTGGCCGAACTCCTCGTCCGCGACGAACCATGAAAACGGCACCCCGGCCGCCATGGCACGGTCGATCATGTCCTGGACCTGCTGCGGACGGGTGCGGAAGACCACCTCGTCCGGGATCCCGGCCTCCCGACGGCGTTCGAAGTCGACGGCCCAGGAATCCTTGGGCAGGTAGAGCTCCCGGTCGATCAGT
>NZ_JBYIVZ010000138.1:0-947 GCF_057710365.1 Streptomyces sp. bgisy027 | reverse complement strand
CCAGGAAGTGAGCGAAACATCTGGTCACAGCCACTCGTTGATGGCCGCAACCAGGACGGTTGCCTCGTAGCGGACCGCGAGCTTGTCGTACCGCGTGGCCACGGCGCGGTGTCTTTTGAGGCGGTTGATGCCGCACTCGACCGCGTGCCGGGCCTTGTAATCCTCGGGATCGAACTTCGGCGGCCGGCCGCCGCGCGAGCCGCGTTTCTTGCGGTTGCGGGCCTGGTCGGCCTTGTCCGGGATGGTGCAGCGGATGCCGCGCCGCCGCAGGTAGGCGCGATTCTTGCGGGAGGCGTATGCCTTGTCGGCGCGCACCCGCCGCGGCCTGGTGCGCGGCCTGCCCGGCCCCGGTCGGGGCACCCGGATCCGGCCCAGGACGGCCTCGAACTGCGGGGAGTCCCCGCGCTGTCCGGCGGTGACCACGATGGACATGGGCTTCTGCCCCTGCTCGACGGCCAGATGCAGCTTGGTGGTCAGGCCGCCGCGCGAGCGCCCCAGCCCGTGGTCGGCCGGCTCGGTGGCGATGCCGCCGGGCGGCTCCTTCTGCAGTTCCCCCTTTTCCGCGCCCCGGCGGCGTGCTGGTGGGCCCGGCACACGGTGGAGTCGACGTTGATGTCCCACGTGATCAGGTCCTTGGCGTCGGCCCGGGCCTGGAGCTGGGTGAAGATGCGCTGCCAGGTGCCGTCGCGTTGCCACCGGCGGAACAAGTCGTACGCCCGGCCCCACGGCCCGTACTGCTCGGGCATGTCCCGCCACGGGATGCCGGTGCGGACCCGGAAGCGTATGCCGTCGATCAGCTGCCGCCGGGTCCATGTCGGCGGCCGTCCGGGCTTCTTGCCCCTCGGCAGCAGCGGCTCGAGCACCGCCCACTGCTCGTCCGTCAGGTCTCCACGCGCCACGAACCAAGATCATTCCATGCGCAAGATCCACTTTCGATACACGCCCTA
>NZ_JBYIVZ010000137.1:0-953 GCF_057710365.1 Streptomyces sp. bgisy027 | reverse complement strand
CCGACCGGCGCGGAAACTCCCCACGGCACCCACGCGGCATCCCCATGGCCGGCATCGTCCCCGACAAGCAGCTGCGCCACCGCACCCAACGAGAACAAGTCCGGCGGCAAGGCCGCCGCGAGCGGCAGCGACGGACCCCAGAACGTCCCACAACAGAGCGATCAGGCCGCGACTGACCGGGCATCGGGCCGAGACCGACAACCCGGCACCAACGACGGCAACACCAAGCCCGAACCAGCCGCGCAACTGTCCGATGCAGTCCACATGCCCCGCGCTCACCAACCCACCACGGACCCCGACGTCCAGCACACCGGCCTGGCACGGAACAGGACAGCCCACACACACTCACCACCGCCCACGGCACTGACAACACGCGCCGCAGCCACCCCGGGCCGCGCCCACAAAGACCGGTCGCCGTCGTACCGTCGAAACCGGCATGTCCCGCGCACACGCGGAAGCCGGTGAGCGGCACGGCCCCTCCACCGCCCGTACCGCACCAAACCGGCCCGCCAGGTACACACGGCGAAACCAGGCCCGTGAACCAGCTTCCCCCCCTTTCGCCAGCAGACCGCAGGCACCGACCCATCGCATCCCCATCGCACCGACCGTGCACGCCGGCCGTGCAAGCCCCGCATACACGCCCGGCCCACACAGCCCGCGCCACCCCGAACACGCAACTGCAACCCTGACAACGAGAATGAACCCACAACCAGCAATCGACACCGGCGATCCAGACACTCCGGTCAGTTGGGCTGCTCCTTTCGAGTGGCGCCCGATTTCCCGCTTGGGCAGACCGGGCACCGTCTTTGCCTCTGAGCAACATCGGAAAGCCGCAGGCGTTGCACCCCATCACAGGCTAGGCATCGAACGGTCCACGGCACGGTGAAGCCGCGGTAGGTCTCAGCCGGGTGAAAGCCAGCCGTCCGTAGCAGCTGAGTCGCTCGCTTGGCTTC
>NZ_JBYIVZ010000136.1:0-998 GCF_057710365.1 Streptomyces sp. bgisy027 | reverse complement strand
CGAGGTAGTAGCGCAGGACCGCCGGGATGATGCCGGCCGCGCCGTTCGTCGGGGCGGTGACCACCCGGCCGCCGGCGGCGTTCTCCTCGTTCACGGCCATCGCGTAGAGGGTCACCCACTCCATCGCGCGGCCTCTCGCGTCGCCCTCGCCGCGCAGTGCCCGCGCCGCCGCGGCCGCGCGCCGACGGACCTTCAGGCCGCCCGGGAGAATGCCCTCCCGGCCCAGCCCCCGTGCGACACAGGCGTCCATCACTCGCCAGATCTCCAGCAGGCCCCCGCGGATCTCCTCCTCGGTGCGCCAGGCCCTCTCGTTCTCCAGCATCAGCGCGGAGATCGACAGGCCGGTCTCCCGGGCGAGCCGCAGCAGTTCGTCGCCCGTGCGGAACGGGTGGGGCAGCACCGTCTCGTCGGGCTTGACGCGGTCCGCGCCGACCGCGTCCTCGTCGACGACGAAGCCACCGCCGACGGAGTAGTACGTCCTCTCCGCCAAGGGAACACCATCGGCGCCGTACGCGAAGAGGATCATGCCGTTGGCGTGGTACGGCAGTGAACGCCTGCGGTGCAGGACCAGTTGGGTCGGGACGTCGAAGTCGATCTCGTGGGCCGGGCCGATCTCGGCGCCGAGGAGGCGAAGGCGACCGGTGGCCAGGATCCGCTCGACGTCGAGGTCGGCCTCGGTGACGTCGACGGTGTGCGGCTCGTTGCCCTCCAGACCGAGCAGGACCGCCTTGGGGGTGCCGTGGCCGTGGCCGGTGGCGCCGAGGGAGCCGAACAACTCGGCCCGTACGGCGGTGGTCCGGGCGAGCACACCGTCCTGCTTCAGCCGGGTCACGAACATCCCGGCGGCACGCATCGGGCCGACGGTGTGCGAACTGGAGGGGCCGATGCCGATCGAGAACAGGTCGAAGACGCTGATTGCCACGCCGTGCTCCGTGGGAGGGGCGGGGCGCGCCGGTCGGTGACGGGCACGCCCCTGCGGGAGGTTGTC
The DNA here is from genome assembly GCF_057710365.1 of Streptomyces sp. bgisy027. NCBI lineage: Bacteria > Bacillati > Actinomycetota > Actinomycetes > Kitasatosporales > Streptomycetaceae > Streptomyces > Streptomyces sp. bgisy027. The sequence goes on along the minus strand of NZ_JBYIVZ010000136.1, from coordinate 10 downwards.
CGTCAGAGGC
>NZ_JBYIVZ010000135.1:0-1012 GCF_057710365.1 Streptomyces sp. bgisy027 | reverse complement strand
AAGTACATCGACTGGATCGGCGACCCGGACCTCAACCTCTGGGCGATCCTCGTCGCCGCGTCCTGGCGCCACACCGGCTACATGATGATCCTGTACCTGGCGGGCCTGAAGGGCGTCGACCCCTCGCTGCGGGAGGCGTCCGCGCTCGACGGGGCAGGCGAGTGGCAGACGTTCAAGAACGTCATCTTCCCGACGCTGCGCCCCACCAACACCGTCGTCCTGGTCGTCACCATCATCGAGGCGCTGCGCGCCTTCGATCTGGTCTTCGTCTTCAACAAGGGCGCCGAGGGCACCGAGCTGCTCTCGATCCTGGTCACCAACAACATCATCGGCGAGTCCAGCCGCATCGGATACGGCTCCGCGATCGCGGTCGTGCTGCTGCTGATCTCCCTCGTCGTGATCATCCCCTACCTGGTGGCCACCTTCCGGAAGGAGCGGCGCGCATGAGCACCACCGCACTGACCAAGGCCCGTACGCCCCTGCGCCCCGCCCGGATCCTGCTGCACCTCTTCCTCGCGGGCGCCGCCCTGGCCTGGCTCGCGCCGCTGCTCTGGGCGGTCTACGCGGCGCTGCGGCCGTACTCGGAGACGAGCGAGAAGGGATACGTGTCCTGGCCGGACACGCTGAACTTCGACAACTTCACGAACGCGTTCACGCAGTCGGACATGAGCCACTACTTCGTCAACACCATGATCATCGCCGTGCCGGCGGTGCTGTTGACGCTGTTCCTGTCCTCGATGGTCGCCTTCTACGTCAGCCGCTTCGACTTCCGCCTCAACCTGGCGCTGCTGCTGGTCTTCACGGCCGGCAACCTGCTGCCGCAGCAGGTCATCATCACCCCGCTGTACCGGCTGTACCTGCTGATCGACCTGCCCGGCATCACCATGAGCGGCAAGCTCTACGACTCCGCGCTCGGCCTGGTGCTGATTCATGTCGCCTTCCAGTCCGGCTTCTGCGCCTTCGTGCTCAGCAACTACATGCGCACGCTGCCGCACGAGCTGACCGAGGCCGC
>NZ_JBYIVZ010000134.1:0-1013 GCF_057710365.1 Streptomyces sp. bgisy027 | reverse complement strand
CTCTGAACAAGTAGTTCCTTTCCGTGGGGTGTCCCGCACACTGGTCAGTGAGCGGGCGGGGCACCCCGCGGAAGCCTTCTGCACCACCCCGTATTGAGGAGTCCCCGTGGCCATCTCGGTCTTCGACCTGTTCTCGATCGGCATCGGCCCGTCCAGCTCCCACACGGTCGGCCCGATGCGCGCGGCACGCATGTTCGCCCGCCGCCTGCACAACGAGGGCGTCCTGCCCTCCGTGGCCTCCATACGCTCCGAGCTCTACGGCTCCCTCGGCGCCACCGGCCACGGCCACGGCACCCCCAAGGCCGTGCTGCTCGGCCTGGAGGGCGACTCGCCCCGCACCGTCGACGTGGAGACCGCCGACGAGCGGGTGGAGAAGATCAAGTCGTCGGGCCGTCTGAGGCTCCTCGACGAGCACGAGGTCCCCTTCGACTTCGACAAGGATCTCGTGCTGCACCGCCGCAAAGCCCTGCCCTACCACGCGAACGGCATGACGCTGTGGGCGTTCGACGCCTCGGGCGAGGAGCTGCTCTCCAAGACGTACTACTCGGTGGGCGGCGGCTTCGTCGTCGACGAGGACGCGGTCGGCGCCGACCGCATCAAGCTCGACGACACGGTGCTGAAGTACCCCTTCCGCACGGGCGACGAGCTGCTGCGCCTGACGCAGGAGACGGGTCTGTCGATCTCGTCGCTGATGCTGGAGAACGAGCGGGCCTGGCGCACCGAGGAGGAGATCCGCGAGGGCCTGCTGGAGATCTGGCGGGTGATGCGCGAGTGCGTGTCCCGTGGCATGGCGCGCGAGGGCATCCTGCCGGGCGGCCTGAAGGTCCGCCGCAGGGCTGCGAACACCGCCCGCAAGCTGCGCTCCGAGGGCGACCCGAAGGCGCTCGCCATGGAGTGGATCACGCTCTACGCGATGGCCGTGAACGAGGAGAACGCCGCCGGCGGCCGGGTGGTCACCGCCCCCACGAACGGCGCGGCCGGCATCATTCCGGCGGTCCTGCACTACTACATCA
>NZ_JBYIVZ010000133.1:0-1043 GCF_057710365.1 Streptomyces sp. bgisy027 | reverse complement strand
CCAGGTTCTGACGGAGCGGGAGGAGAAGAACAGCGTCGCCATCGCCTCGAACGAGAGTTTCAGCGGCTGGACCAAGACCTTCACCGATCCCCGCCTCTGCGCGGCCATCGTCGACCGCCTCACCTTCGGCGGCAATCTGATCCAGACCGGCACCGACTCCTACCGCCTCGCCATCACCCAGGCCCGCGCCGTTGCTCAGAACGCCGCCGACTGACCTCACCCGGACCGGCGGGAGGCGATGCCGTATTGCCCCGCACGCGAGAGTCCGGACGGTCACCGCTATTGCGGTGCGATGGCTTTGAGCCAGTCCCCAACGGCGACGACATCTGCCCACTGCGGGAACAGCTTTTCGGTGAGCATCCGGTGCACCTCGGGGTCGGTGTCGAGACAGGCATCCGCCAGGACGGTGAGGCCGAAGTCCAGGTCGATGGCGTGCCACAGGGTGGACAGCACTACAGCGCTGGTGGCGATGCCGGTGAGAACAAGGCTGTCGATGTCGCGAGCCCTGAGTACCAAGTCGAGGTCGCTGCCCGAGAACGCGCTCCCTCTCCTCTTGGTAACCACCACGTCGCCCTGCTGGGGCGCAACATCGTGATGAATCTCGGTGCCAGCGGCCCCCTCGGTGAACAGGCCGGCCCGCACGACGTTTGTCATCGCCTTGTTGCGAGGGCTGACTTCCGGATCGCCCGGCCGTAATCCCATCACCACGTAGATCACGGGGATGCCGGCAGCCCGGGCACCGTCGATCGCCCCGCGCAAGCGCGGCAGATATCCGGAACCATCGTCGGCGATGGCCAGGACGTCCCGTTGGACGTCCATCACCAGAAGTGCGCTCTTCGCCATACTTGCCCGTCCCTTCTCCGTTGGGAAACAAGAGCAAGTCTGGTGGATCAACCGAGTTGCGGTGGAGGTTTCGGAGATCCACATCAGCGTCGCGCCACAGTGCGCCTACGGCCGGTGTCAGTTCTCATCGACATTTTCATGCCCCGTGATCACCAAGTGCTGTCCAAACTCGGTGATAAACGGTGTCGCCCGTCAACTAC
>NZ_JBYIVZ010000132.1:0-1100 GCF_057710365.1 Streptomyces sp. bgisy027 | reverse complement strand
GGCGCGTATCGAGTCATGATCAAGTTGCTGGATTCGCTCTCGCGGCGGAGTCTGGTCCGGTAGATCTTCTTCTGTGACGCGAGTGCAACTGACTGACACAGAATGGGAGTTCATCGAGCCGTACCTGCCGATCGGCGAGTACGGCCCGTACCCGGAGCGACTGCGGCAGCAGTTCGAGGGTGTGATCTGGCGGTTCAAGACCGGCGGACAGTGGCGGGAGATGCCGCAGGAGTTCGGTGCCTGGTCGACTGTGCACAACCGCTTCCGGCAGTGGCGTGACGCCGGCGTCTTTGAGGCGCTGCTGGAGGGCCTGATCGCGGAAGCGGCGAAGCGGGGTGAGGTGGACCTGTCCCTGGTCAGTATCGACTCCACGACTGCGCGGGCCCACCACGATGCCGCCGGGATGCACGTGGGCGAAGACGTCCTCAGCACACTGGAGAAGGCCACGGCCGAGGCAGAGAAGGCCAGGTCAAAGGGGGCAGCCTCGAAGAACAAAGCGGGCAGGACCCCGAAGCAGATCCCGAGCGGGAGGAGCGACGGCGCATCCGGCGTCGGCGACGAGTCCGCCTGAAGGCCGCCCTCCTGGGACGCTCCAGGGGCGGGCAGACCAGCAAGGTCCACCTGGCCGCCGACCGCAAGTGCCGCCCGCTGGCGTTCGTGCTGACCGCGGGCCAGGCCGCGGACAGTCCGCAGTTCATCCCGGTGCTGGGGAAGTTACGGGTTCGCGGCCCCGTCGGCCGTCCCCGCACCCGGCCGGACGCGGTCGCCGCCGACAAGGCCTACTCCTCCCGCGGCAACCGGACCCACCTGCGCAAACGCCGTATCAAGGCAGTGATCCCGGAGAAGAAGGACCAGGCCGCCAACCGGAAGAAGAAAGGCTCCGCGGGCGGTCGGCCCGTCAGTCACGACGCCGCCCTCTACAAGGAGAGGAACATCGTCGAGCGCCTGATCAACAAGCTCAAGGCCTGGCGAGGCATCGCCACCCGATACGACAAGACCCCAGACAGCTACCTCGCCGGACTCCACCTACGGGCCTCGATGATCTGGATCAAAGACCTCACCCGGACCACCCATTGATCACGACTCGATACGCGCCCTAG
>NZ_JBYIVZ010000131.1:0-1172 GCF_057710365.1 Streptomyces sp. bgisy027 | reverse complement strand
TACTGACTTCGGCTCGTCAGGGTGAGACAGGGTCGTCCAGGGTCAGGCCGGTGCCGGCTATGAAGCCGTCGAGGGTGTCGGGCCGGTACTGGAGGCGTTTGAGCCGGTTGCGTACGAGGGCTTCGAGCCGGTCGAGGGCGACCACGGCGAGGTTGGCCAGGCTGCGCTTGACGTGTGCCCATACCCACTCGACGGGGTTCAGGTCCGGCGAGTACGCGGGCAGCAGGAAGACCGTCAGCCACTCGCGTTCGGCGATCAGCTCACGCATGGCGTGGGAGACGTGGGTGTTGAGCCGGTCCCAGACCAGCACGATCGGTGCCCTGACGAGGTGGTGGACGCCGTCGATCAGTGCGATGAAGTCGCGCTCGCCCATGCTGCGGCGCTTGCCCTTGCCCGCGGGGTGGGTGCGCAGGCGGTGGCACAGCCGGGTGCGGGAGCCTGGCCGCATCGCGATCAGTCCGGCCACCGACAGGCGTCCCGAGCGGCGGCCGCTGACGGTCACGACCGGAGTGTGGCCGCGTCGGCCCCAGGTGCGGCCTCTGGGCGGCCGGCGGGTGAACCCGGCTTCGTCCTCGAAGCAGATGTAGCCGCCGCAGGCCGCCCGCGCTCTTTTACCTCGGTCCAGGTCGCCTCCTTCCACGCGGCCACCGCCTGCTCGTCGCGCTCGGCGACCCGCCGCGCGGGGACCTGCGGGCTGAAACCGAGCCGGTGCATCAACCGGGTGGCGCCGGAGACGCTGTAGGAGACGTGGAACTTCCTGCCGATCAGCGTGGCCACCCTGGCCGCGGTCCACACCTGGTCCTCCACCCAGCCATGCGCGGCAGGCCCCTCCTCGAGGTATACGGCCAGCTTCTCCAGACAGCGCGGGGACAGCCGGCACCGCGATCCACTGGGACCACGGGAGGCCAGAGCCCGCACACCACCCTCCCGCCACAACCGGTGCCACTCGTAGGCCGACTTCAGACTCACCCGCAGCCGCCGTGCCACCTCCGGCGGCTTGATCCTCTGCCCGAACAACTCGGCCGCCTGCATTCGAACCGTCTCCCGGCGCTGACGTCCCGCAGGAGTCAGCCCGCCCCCATCCGCATACCTCACACCCCAGTGGATACAGCGACCGCACCAGGCCCAGCACGGATCTCAGGAAAGATCACCCTGACGAGCCGAAGTCAGTA
>NZ_JBYIVZ010000130.1:0-1278 GCF_057710365.1 Streptomyces sp. bgisy027 | reverse complement strand
AGAAGGTGTTGTCTTTCCGGACGTGATCGACACGTTTTTGCTGGTCGGGGATAGGAGTGGCGGTTCCGTGGGAGTGGTGGCCTGTCGGGTCGTCGTTCCCCGGGAGGTCGCGGATGCCGTCGGTTGTTGGGCTGCTGGAACAGCACGAGCTCGCCGCTCGGCGTCGAGTCGACGGACTGCGGGAGGAGGCCGACCGTATCCAGGCCGAGCTTGCCGCGGCCGAGCTGGAATGGCAGGAGTGGACGATCGCTCGCAGGCGGGTCGATACGGTGCTGGCTCCGGACGCCGGTGCCACCGCCGAGGCGGAGGTCACCGCGGATCCGCGGGATGCGCAGGTGCAGTCGACGTCTGGGGATGCGGCGAAGCCGAAGTCGCAGGTGCCGGTGTGGCGCCAGGGGCTGGCCTGGTCGGTGCTGTCGGTGGACTACCAGCGAATTCTCATGGCGCTCGAGGACCGGGCCCGGCTCCGTCAAGGGCCGTTGACCTGTCAGGAGATGGCCTCCGTGTTCGGCATGGATGTGGTGCCGGCGCGGGTGGAGGCGCTGCGGTCGAAAGCGAAACGCCTGGTGGCCCGCGGCTGGCTGGCCGAGCGGCAGCCGGGCCGGTTCACTCTCGCGGCAGGCGTGAGCGGGCCAGGCGACGGGTCATGAGCAAGGTCATCGACCAGTAGACCATCGCCTCCGCGCTGGTGGTCCGCCGCTCGAAGTCGCGCACCAGGCGGCGGCTTCGCATCAGATGGGCGAAGAGGCGCTCGACGATCCACCGCTTGGGCAGCACTACGAAGCCGCGCATGTCGTCGCTGCGTTTCACGATCGCCAGGACCAGCGCTAACGTGGCCAGGCAGTACTCGACGAGGCTGCCGGTGTAGCCGCCGTCGGCCCAGACCAGTTCCAGCCGGTGGTGCACGTCGGCGACCTGGCCGAGCAGCACCTGGGCGGCGGAGCGGTCGCCGGTGTCCGCGGCGGTGACCATCACTCCCAGCAGCAGGCCGAGGGTGTCGACCACGACATGCCGCTTGCGGCCGTTGACCAGCTTGCCGCCGTCGAAGCCGCGGCTGTCCGTTCCGACGACGGCGTCCGCCTTGACGGACTGCGAGTCGATCACCGCGGCCGTCGGCTGCGCGTCGCGCCCCAGCTCCTCGCGGACCTGTCCGCGCAACCGGTCGTGGAACTCCTTGACCAGCAAGTTGTCGCGCCAGCGGCGGAAGAATGCGTAAATGCGGTCCCACGGCGGGAAGTCGGCGGGCATCGCCCGCCACTTGATCCCGTTGTCCACTAG
>NZ_JBYIVZ010000129.1:0-1293 GCF_057710365.1 Streptomyces sp. bgisy027 | reverse complement strand
TGAGGGGCCTCGCGTTTTCCGGACAGGCATCTGACCGCTGATTTCACGCGGCGATTGGCAACTGCTGGTGTTCGGCGTGGACTTCGAGCGGAGGGCGGTAACCCACCGCCGAGTGGAGGCGTTTGCGATTGTACCAGAACTCGATGTACCGGATGATGTCCCGCACAGCCGCCTCGCGGGTCAGGTAAGTCATCCGTGATACGCGCTCGTTCTTCAGAGCGCCGAAGAATGATTCGGCCATAGCGTTGTCGAAACAGATTCCGGTGCGCCCAGCCGATCTGCGGAGACCGAGACGCTTCAACTCCTTCCCGAACTCGGCTGACATGTAGTTACTTCCGCGGTCGGTATGAAATATAGCACCGTTCGCGAGCTTCCTGTTCCGTGCCGCGTTGCGTATAGCCCGGGTTATCAGAGGGGTCTGGTAGTGGTCGTCCATCGCGTACCCGATGACTTCCTTCGTGCAGCAGTCGATGACGGTCGCCAGATACAGCCACCCCTCGCCGGTGGGTATATAGGTGAGGTCGCCGACGAGTTTTTCGCCCGGGGTCTCGGCGGTGAAGTTCCGGCCGACCAGGTCCGGCACGGGGCCGGGCGCATGCCGGGTGAGGCCGAAGCGTTTCGGCTTTGGCTGGCAGGGCTCCAGCCCCAGCTCGCGCATGAGCCGGCGGACCAGTTCCAGGCCCGCGGCGATGCCCCAGCGGTGCAGCTGGGCGTGGATGCGCCGATGGCCGTAGGTGCTGTCGGAATCCTCGAATGCCTTCTGTATGAGGAGCTTCAGTTCCTCGCGCCGCTGGGCCGTCATGGATTCCGGCCGGCCGCGCCAGTTGTAGTAGCCGGATTTGGAAACGCCGAGCCGGACGCACATGAACTCGACGCTGTACGCGTACTCCACCGTGTCGAGCCGCATCTCATCGATGAACTCGTACTTGCTCGCTACCGGGGATCCTTCGCGAAGTACGCCGCGGCTTTTTTCAGGAAAGCGTTCTCCATCTCCAGCTCACGGTTGCGGCGCTCGAGCTCCTTCAGCCTGGCGCGTTCACTGACCGACAGATCGGCATCGTCGGGCGGCTCGTGCTGTTTCTGATGCTTCTTCACCCAGCCCCGGAGTGTCTCCGGGTTCAACTCAAGCTCGCGAGCTGTCTCGGAGATGGTCTTGCTGGACCGGAGCGCGATCTGGACGGCTTCCTCGCGGAACTCCGGTGAGTACTTGCTGGGTGGCGCCACTTCTGCTTCCTCGTTTCCTGTTCAGGGCAACCCTATTGGGTCCCTGTCCGGAAACTTCGGGGCACCCCA
>NZ_JBYIVZ010000128.1:0-1328 GCF_057710365.1 Streptomyces sp. bgisy027 | reverse complement strand
CCAGGGCTGATTCAAAGTCCTGGTGATCATGTGGTGCAGGTCAAGCGAGGCCGATCAGGTCGAGCGGGTGCGTGAAGGGCCCGTAGGAGACCTGTCGTAGCCCGGCGGCGATGCTGCGGTGACCGGCGTCGCGGAGTGTGTTGACTGCGAGGTTGCGCAGAGTGGCCATGTTCGCCGGCCCGTGCCCGGTGCGCACCTTGGAGGCGTCCTCAGCAAAAGTCGTGTCCCTCACGTGGTGTACGGACTCGATGCCCCAGTGGCCGGGCGAGTTGCCCGAGACGCTGCGGAGATGCCTGACAGGAGGTCATATCGGTGATCGCGTAGACGGTCTGCCGGGTGGTCTTCCCGCTCTTGACGTCGGTGCGGTAGCGGTGGATCTTCACGGCCTGCGCGACGTGCGGGAAGTCCAGGCCGAGGCCGGTGACGGTCAGCACGCGCACCGAGCGGGTCTCGCGTCGGCCGTGCCCCTGCTCACGGTCGTAGCGCACCGCAGTGCATTCCTTCCATGGCAGAGCGCGCAGCGCGGCGTGCAGGCGCGGCTGATTGCGCTTGACCACGAGTACGAAATGGGCGTTCTTCTCCTCGACCAGGTAACGGGCCTGCTCGCGGGTGGTGTGCAACGCGTCGGCGGTGACCGTTGCGCCGGTGAGGTCGAAGGGCGCCAGCAGCGCAGGCAGGGCGGTGACCTCGGTGGTCTTGCCCGGCACCGGGAGCTGGGAGATGACGCGTCCGCAGCCGGTGACGGCTGACAGCAGGTGAACGGCGTCGTCGGTGTCGGTACGCGAGCCGCGGGCGCTCTTGCCGTCCACGGCCACCTGCCCGGCGTTGGCCGGGGCGGAGCCGAGCAGGTCGGCCAGAGCGCCGGGGCACACCAGGGTGAGCACACGGCGGATCGTGGAGGTGGCAGGAGCACGCCGGATGTCGAGCGGACCGCGGGGACGGATGCCCAAGCGGGCGAGGGCATCCTGCGGAGCGTTGCGCGCCCACTGGCCGATGGCCAGGTAGGAGCGGGCCCCGGACAGCACCGCGCAGGCCGCGGTCAGCAGCACCGACACCAGCGAGTGCCGACGGCCGCGACGGTCACGCGGGTCCGACAGTGTCGCCAACCGCTCGGCGATGTCGGGCAGTTCACGCTGGCGCGGCAACGGCGACTTGGTCAGACAGACGGTGGCAGACTGGCGGCACATCGAGGCTCCGGTGGTGCAGGGCGACTTGGCAGGTCACCCCGTCAACCGGAGCCTCGTTGTCTTCGTGACGGCCTGCCGCCACCCCTTCACACCCTGTGACCAGCGACGCCTCAAGATCACCAGCACTTTGAATCAGCCCTG
>NZ_JBYIVZ010000127.1:0-1341 GCF_057710365.1 Streptomyces sp. bgisy027 | reverse complement strand
CGAGTCAGAAACCGTTGATGTAGGCGAAGGACATGCGAAAGGTCCGGCGTAGAGGGTAAGACCCCCGTAGTCGAAACGTCAGCGGCTCGTTTGAGAGACACCCAAGTAGCACGGGGCCCGAGAAATCCCGTGTGAATCTGGCGGGACCACCCGCTAAGCCTAAATATTCCCTGGTGACCGATAGCGGATAGTACCGTGAGGGAATGGTGAAAAGTACCCCGGGAGGGGAGTGAAATAGTACCTGAAACCGTGTGCCTACAAGCCGTGGGAGCGTCGGAACGTGCTTGCACGTTCTCGTGACTGCGTGCCTTTTGAAGAATGAGCCTGCGAGTTTGCGGTGTGTTGCGAGGTTAACCCGTGTGGGGAAGCCGTAGCGAAAGCGAGTCCGAACAGGGCGGTGTAGTAGCGCGCTCAAGACCCGAAGCGGAGTGATCTAGCCATGGGCAGGTTGAAGCGGAGGTAAGACTTCGTGGAGGACCGAACCCACCAGGGTTGAAAACCTGGGGGATGACCTGTGGTTAGGGGTGAAAGGCCAATCAAACTCCGTGATAGCTGGTTCTCCCCGAAATGCATTTAGGTGCAGCGTCGTGTGTTTCTTGCCGGAGGTAGAGCACTGGATAGGCGATGGGCCCTACCGGGTTACTGACCTTAGCCAAACTCCGAATGCCGGTAAGTGAGAGCGCGGCAGTGAGACTGTGGGGGATAAGCTCCATGGTCGAGAGGGAAACAGCCCAGAGCATCGACTAAGGCCCCTAAGCGTACGCTAAGTGGGAAAGGATGTGGAGTCGCAGAGACAACCAGGAGGTTGGCTTAGAAGCAGCCACCCTTGAAAGAGTGCGTAATAGCTCACTGGTCTAGTGATTCCGCGCCGACAATGTAGCGGGGCTCAAGCGTACCGCCGAAGTCGTGTCATTCATACAGAAGCCCCAACGGGTGTGTGGATGGGTAGGGGAGCGTCGTGTGCCGGGTGAAGCCGCGCCGGAAGGCAGTGGTGGACGGTTCACGAGTGAGAATGCAGGCATGAGTAGCGATTCACACGTGAGAAACGTGTGCGCCGATTGACTAAGGGTTCCTGGGTCAAGCTGATCTGCCCAGGGTAAGTCGGGACCTAAGGCGAGGCCGACAGGCGTAGTCGATGGATAACCGGTTGATATTCCGGTACCCGCTGTGAAGCGACAGACATCGAATCCAGTGATGCTAAGCCCGTGAAGCCGCCGGCTGAGTCTTCGGACGAGGCCGGAGTGGTGGAGCCGGTGACCCGAGCTGGTAGTAGGTGAGTGATGGGGTGACGCAGGAAGGTAGTCCATCCCGGGCGGTGGTTGTCCCGGGGTAAGGGTGTAG
>NZ_JBYIVZ010000126.1:0-1409 GCF_057710365.1 Streptomyces sp. bgisy027 | reverse complement strand
GATGCGCCCTACCTTTCCGGAGGCCCGTCTCACGCTCCGTGGGGAGCAGGGCGAACGCGCCTTCGCGTGCCGGGTGTTCGCCGTACCGAGTCTGGGACCGGGTGCTTACCGACCGCTGACCGATGGCTTACGGCTCGCTGACCGGCGATGCGGGATCAAGACGGCACGGACGGCGCCGGAACCGCGGTGACACGCCGCGTCAGTAATCGGTCAGTGCGCGGTAAGCCATCGGTAAGGCCACCGGACGACACTCGGCTCGGACAGCAGTCGTGGACCCGGAAGACGAGGAGCTCACGTGGTGGCACGTCGTGCGGAGGGGCCGAAGCCGGGCACCGTCGAAGACCCTTGTGGCGGACTCCGGTGAACCGGGCCGCGGTCATGGCCGGCGTCGGCAGCTGCCTGCCGACCCGGGCCGTGTCCAACGACGAGCTGGCCGCCCGGCTCGACACCTCCGACGCGTGGATACGGTCGCGGACCGGCATCGAACAGCGCTACTTCGCGGCACCGGGCACGGCGACCTCGGACCTCGCCGTCGGTGCGGGCGCGAAGGCCCTCAAGAGCTCGGGCGAGCCCGCCGTGGACGCCGTGATCGTGGCCACGACCACGCCGGACCGCCCCTGTCCGGCGACCGCTCCGGTCGTGGCCGCCCGCCTCGGCATGACGGGGACGGCGGCCTACGACGTGTCCGCCGTGTGCACGGGCTTCGTGTACGGGCTGGCGACCGCGGCGGGCCTGATCCTCGCGGAGGTGGCCGACCGGGTCCTGGTGATCGGGGCGGAGACCTTCTCCACCCTTCTCGACCCGGACGACCGGTCCACCTCCGTCATCTTCGGAGACGGTGCCGGCGCCGTGGTCCTGCGCGCCGGCACCGGCACCGAACCCGGCGCGCTCGGACCGTTCGACCTGGGCAGCGACGGAGAGGGCGAGAGCCTCATCACCGTGCCCGCGGGCGGCTCCAGGCAGCGCCTCTCCGGGGTGGCACCGAGCGCGAGCGATGCGTACTTCGCGATGTCGGGCAAGGACGTGTTCCGCCACGCGGTACGCCGTATGACGGGCTCGGCGCAGGCCGTGCTCGCCCGCGCGGGCTGGAACGCCGGGGACGTCGACCACCTGGTGAGCCATCAGGCCAACCTCCGGATCACCCATCACGTCGCTGAGGGGATCGGGCTTCCCAGAAAGCGGTGCTTCAACAACATCGCCGAGGTGGGGAACACGGCGGCCGCTTCCATCCCCCTCGCGCTCGACCAGGCGCACACCCGGGGGGTGCTGCAACCGACGCAGCGGGTGCTGCTCACCGCCTTCGGCGGCGGGCTGACCTGGGGGTCGGCGGTGCTGACCTGGCCGCGGCTGGACCGGTCCTGACCCACGGCACCCGGCCGACAACCGAGAACGAGAGAGCAGGAGCTCAG
>NZ_JBYIVZ010000125.1:0-1577 GCF_057710365.1 Streptomyces sp. bgisy027 | reverse complement strand
CCTAGCTACTTGCCCCTGAAAAAGGATTTGGCCTGGTGGGCGGGCTGTTGCTGACACCTGGTCCCGGGCGGGGCTGGGTTGCCCTTCCTTGTTCAGCGACTGAGGACGGTCATCCGGTGGAGGTTGTAGGCGAAGATCCCGAGTCCGGTCCAGGTCTGAGCGCCGGCGAGGCGGCGGAGGCGGGTGCGGCGGAATCCGAAGGTGCGCTTGAGGTGGCTGATGCGGGCTTCGATGCCGACTCTCCAGTTGCGCATCCGCCGGAACGGGCGGCTGCGTTCGTACTCCCGTCGGGCTTTTCCCGGGGTTCCGGTGCGTTGGAGACCGATCCTTCGGACACCGAGTTCAGCCAGGGCCCGGTCGTTGCCCGCGGTGCCGAAGCCGCGGTCGGCGACCACAGTTGCCGGAACGCGGCCGGTCAGAGCGGTCACCCGCTCGACCGAGGGCACCAACTGCGGGGCATCGGCCGGGTTTCCGCGGTTGACCTGGTGGTCGACGACGAAGCCGTTTTCGTCTTCGGCCACCAGCGCGGTGTAGCCGAACTGGGTGGGGTGCTGGGGCTTGCCCTTGCGGATCGGCCGGGCATCGGGGTCGGCCAACGACACCAGCCGGTCGGGGATCGTGCGGATCCCCGCCAGCCGTAACGCGGTCTGCTCCAGCAGACGCCGGGTGCCCGTCACGGTCCCGGCCAGCTCACCGACCAGATGCGCCAGCCGCCCCGAGGGCCGCCCGCGCAGCGCGCGCCGCGCGTTGCGCTCCACGCAGGCCACGTCCCGCAGCGTCGCACGGGCGATGGCGGCGACCTCGCCGGTGAGCCGGTCGATCTCGCCCAGGGCCCGGCCGGTGCGCCGCCGCAGAGTGCGGGAGATCTGCTTCAGGCGGCGGCCTGCTGACCGGCTGCGATCCCGGAAAGGAGTGCGCCCGGCGGCGCCGACGGCCTTGATCCGGTGCACCAGTCTGCCCAGCTTGCGCACTCCGTGCTCCAGCAGGTCGGCGTCCGTGGGGTGGTCGATGTCGGCCTCGATCACGGTGGTGTCGATGCGCAGTTTGCGGCACCGCAGCAGTTTCTCCTCGACCAGTTTGCCCAGCAGCGCGGCGTTGAGCTGCTCGATGATCTGGGGGCCGCTGCGACGCACGAGTTTGACCAGCGTGGTCGGGTGCGGCACCGGGGAGGCCAGCGGTATGCGGCAGAACCGCCGCCAGCTCAGCGAGTCCGCCACCTCACGGCACAGCGTCTCGTAGCCGAGCTGGTAGCGGTGCTTGAGATACAGCAGCCGCAGCAGCGTCTCCACCGGGACCGACGGCCGCCCCAGCCGTTCGGCGAACACCGCACGCCACGGGGCGATGAACCGCTCGTCATCCAGGTACGCGTCGATCTCGGCCAGCTCGACGGGCAGCTGCCGCGCTTGCTCCGGCAGCACCTCCCACCATGCGTCCTGTGGCCCGGACACACGCAACATCGCCACCACCCCCGGCCGCCAAGGCCCACCCCCACTGTGACGGCCTCGGACGACTCACACCAGCACTCCACACAGGTCACCCCAGCGGAAGCCCAGACTTCTTCAGGGGCAAGTAGCTAG
>NZ_JBYIVZ010000124.1:0-1677 GCF_057710365.1 Streptomyces sp. bgisy027 | reverse complement strand
CTAGCCTCGCGCTTTCACGCGGCAGGGCGTCCGGTGGGTGATCCGAAACGCAGAGAGTGCTCCTGACCTGCAACGATGGGACTTGTCTAGGGTCCAGGTCGTCGCAGGAAAGAAGCACTCTCCAGGTGAAGAAGCGTATCGGGTTCTACCCGCGTGTCCGTACCGAAGGCGGTGGTCGCGGGGTGGTTTCCCAGGCCGGCGGGGTGCTGCTGGTGGAGACGGTCCGCAAGACCGGTCTGGATCAGGCGATATCGGCGGCGCTGGCGCCGTGGCGCAAGCCGCGGGCGGTGCATGATCCGGGCAAGATCCTGCTGGATGTGGCGCTCGCGGTCGCGCTGGGCGGAGACTGCCTGGCAGACGTCGGTCTGCTGCGGGCCGAGCCGGCGGTGTTCGGGCCGGTGGCCTCCGACCCGACGGTGTCCCGGCTGATCGACACGCTGGCAGCCGACGGGAAGCGTGCGCTGACCGCACTGCGCCAGGCCCGCGCTCAAGTCCGTGAATATGTGTGGACGTTGGCCGGTGACGTGGCGCCGGACGCGTCCGGTCAGGTGGTCGTGGACCTGGACGGGGTGCTGGTGATCGCGCATTCCGAGAAGCAGGACGCGGCCGCGACCTGGAAGAAGACCTTCGGCCACCATCCGCTGATGGGGTTCGTCGACCACGGCCGGGGCGGGTCCGGGGAGCCGGTGGCCGCCCTGCTGCGGCCCGGGAACGCGGGCAGCAACACCGCCGCCGACCACATCGAAGCCGCCCGGCTCGCGCTGACGCAGCTGCCGAAGAAGTACCGGCGCGGACGGCGGACGCTGATCCGCACCGACTCGGGCGGGGGCACTCACGAGTTCGTCGACTGGCTGTCCGTCCGCGGCCGGTGGCTGTCCTACTCGGTCGGCATGACCATCACCGATGCCATCCACGCCGCGGCCCTGAAGGTCCCGGCATCGGCCTGGACGCCGGCCGTCGAGCCCGACGGCGAGATCCGCGACGGCGCCTGGGTGGCCGAGATCGGGGGCGACTGCCTCAAGGGCTGGCCCAGGGGAATGCGGCTGATCGTTCGGAAGGAACGGCCGCACCCCGGCGCCCAGTTGCGTCTCACCGACGCCGACGGCATGCGCCTGACCTGCTTCGCCACCAACACGCGGCACACCCCGATCGCCGAGCTGGAGCTGCGGCACCGCCAGCGCGCGAGGGCCGAGGACCGCATCCGCGCCGCCCGCGCCACCGGCCTGCGCAACCTCCCCCTGCACGACGCCGCACAGAACCGGATCTGGCTGGAGATCGTCCAGATCGCCCTGGACCTGCTGGCCTGGATGCCGATGCTCGCCCTCACCGGCCAAGCCCGCCGGTGGGAGCCCCGCCGCCTACGGCTGCGGCTGTTCTCCGCGGCCGCTCAGCTCGTCACCACCGGACGACGCCGCAGCCTCCGCCTCGCCAGGCACTGGCCCTGGACCGGCCTGATCACCGAAGCCCTGCAACGGCTCGCAGCCTTGCCGAACCCCGGCTGACCAGCAACTTCCCGTCCCTACGAGCAGCACCACCCGACCGGAGCCGTGGAACCCGGCGCCCACCCGACGCGACAGCCGGGCCACCAACCTGCCCACCTGCAGAAATAACCACCCCGAACGATCCGAAAGGGTCCGTCAGCAAGCTGACGGACCCTCACGCAAGATCGAGGCTAGA
>NZ_JBYIVZ010000123.1:0-1691 GCF_057710365.1 Streptomyces sp. bgisy027 | reverse complement strand
CTAGTGCTGTGACCGGGAAGGTTCGCGGGGTTGGTAGCTGGGGCGGTTGGATGGGCGGTCACGTTCGTTTCAATCGCTGGAGGTGCGAGTGGCCGAGCCTGTCCGTGTGCGCCGACTTACCGACCAGGAAGGACAGAAGCTGCAGCAGATCGTGCGCCGGGGCAGTACCAGCTCGGTGCGCTACCGACGCGCGATGATGCTGCTGGCCTCGGCCGGCGGGAACCGCGTCCCGGTGATCGCGCAGCTGGTCCAGGCCGACAAGGACACGGTGCGTGAGGTGATCCACCGGTTCAACGAGATCGGCCTGGCCTGCCTGAACCCTCAGTGGGCGGGAGGCCGTCCCCGCCTGCTCAGCGATGACGACGAGGACTTCATCATCCAGACGGCCACCACCCGCCCGGCCAAGCTCGGCCAGCCCTTCACCCGCTGGTCGATCCGTAAACTCGCCGCCTACCTGCGGAAAGTACACGGACGCGTCATACGGATCGGCCGGGAAGCGTTACGGTGCCTGCTCCGGCGCCGCGGGATCACCTTCCAGCGGACGAAGACCTGGAAGGAGTCGCCCGATCCCGAACGCGACGCCAAGCTCGACCGCATCGAGCACGTGCTGGAGCACTTCCCGGACCGGGTCTTCGCCTTCGACGAGTTCGGGCCCCTGGGCATCCGCCCGACTGCAGGTTCCTGCTGGGCCAAGCAGGGCAAGCCCGACCGCCTTCCGGCGACCTACCATCGCACCCACGGCGTCACCTACTTCCACGGCTGCTACTCCGTCGGCGACGACCGGCTGTGGGGCGTCAACCGCCGCCGCAAGGGCACCGCCAACACCCTGGCCGCGCTGAAGTCGATCCGCGCCGCCCGGCCCGACGGCGCCCCGATCTACATCATCCTGGACAACCTCTCCGCCCATACCGGCCAGGGCATCCGCCGCTGGGCGAAGAAGAACAAGGTCGAGCTGTGCTTCACACCGACCTACGCCTCCTGGGCCAACCCGATCGAGGCCCACTTCGGCCCACTGCGGCAGTTCACCCTGGCCAACTCGAACCACCGCAGCCACCCCGCGCAGACCCGGGCCCTGCACCGCTACCTGCGCTGGCGCAACACCAATGCCCGCCACCCCGACGTACTCGCCGCACAACGCAGAGAACGCGCCCGCATCCGCAGCGAGAAGGGCATCCGCTGGGGCGGACGCCCCCTCGCACCCGCAGCCTGACACCGCCTGGCGGCCAGTGACTCAGAAGCCTCGGAAAACGCCGTCGTCGCCGACGGCGTCGGCGAACTCCTCGAAGTCCATGTTCGCCTCCGCGAGGTTGTTCTCGATGCTCCACAGCTCGGCTGCCACAACGCGGACACACCGCCCACGCTCACCCCGCAGGTCCACTACGAGAAGCGGCAGTTCAGTCGAGGCGATAGCTACAGAGTCCGCAAGGACAAGAAGTGGATGCCGATAATCCGCAGGGATGAGGTCGAGGGCCGACTCGGCCGTCAAACCCTCGTATCTCCGATCATCGACGAGTGCGACGTTGGCCAAGAAGCCGTCCCTGCTGGGCAAGCCCAGCGCCGCGCGCAGAGCGTCCCAAGCATCGTCTGCCGAGAAGTCAGTACGCACAACGAGGGCTTCCAAAGTGCACGGGAGCTGATGCATGCGCGGACAGTACCGCCAACCCGGTGAACCAATCCGGTCACAGCACTAG
>NZ_JBYIVZ010000122.1:0-1713 GCF_057710365.1 Streptomyces sp. bgisy027 | reverse complement strand
CTAGAAGGCTGCTGAAAATCTTGTTGTGGGGCTGTCCGGCCGTGGGCCGGGCGGCCCTCTTCGTTATGCGGTGGTCCTGGCGAGATGCCAGGTGTTGCTCGTCCGGGTGAGTCCGAGGTTGATCAGTCGGCGGAGGTTGAGGGCGGCGGCGCGGTGGTGGAGCCAGATGCTGTTGGCGAAGACGCCGCGGTAGGGAACCCGGCGGTTGCCCTTGGCGACGAGCCAGGCGATGGCCCGTTCGACCGGCGGCCGCCATCGGCGGTACTCGTCCTGCCATTCAGCATCGGTGGCGGCCTGGGCGCGGGCGGCGGTCAGCAGTTCGTGCTGGGGGTGGACGTTGAGGGTGCGTCCGGTCCTGGAGGTGGTGCACCGTTCTCGCAGCGGGCAGCCGGCACACAGGCGCTTGAACTGGGCGGTGCGGGTGCCGTCCGCTTTGATCTGACCGAGGTTGGCGGTGTTTCCGGCCGGGCAGGTGGCGGTGCCGGCTGCTGGGTCGATGCGGAAGTCGTCGATGGTGAACCCGCCGGGGATCACCTGCCGCAGCGGCGGCGGCTTGATGACCAGGCTGTGGCCGTCGGCCTGTAATTGTGCCCGCAGGTCGCCTGTGCCGTAGGCGGAGTCGCCGAGCACGGTTAACTCGCCCTCCTCGTCGGCCAGCAGATCACAGGCAACGGCGGCCTCGTGGTTGCCGGGACCGTAGCCGCTGGTCAGAGCTACGGCGGTGAACAGGCCGCTCTCCGGTTCGAAGGACGCATGCCCTTTGAAGCCGTCCTGGTGGCGAGTGCGGTTCTTGTGGATGTGCCGTGCGTCGGGATCGACGGTCGACACGGTCCGGTCCGCCACCGTGCGCTTGGCGATGCGCCAGCGGCCGTCGCGTCCGTCGGAATCCTCGGCGGGTTCCACGTCCTGGCCCGCGACCAGGGCAAGCAGGCCGACCGCGTTCGCAGCCTTCTCGCCCAGGTTCTGCTCGGGCAGGTGCCCGAGCAGGTTGAGGGCGTCAGCAACCAGCGCATCGACCAGCGTGGCGCGGGCGGCCTCGTCGTCCCAGGCGATCTTCGGTTTGCCCGGGTCGGCGTAGTCGTGCGCCCGGCAGCGCTCCGCGGCCGTCTCCCCGGCGCCGGGGACCTCGCGGATCACCCGGCGGATGGCGGAGATGACCTGAGTAACGGTGTCCTGGGTGGCCACCGCGTCATCAAGCACCGTGGAGTCCAAAGCGCGCCGCTGCTTGCCCTTGAGCACGCCCGTCGCTGCCACGACTTCCTTCACCCTGGTGAAGATCCGCATCGGATCGGCCGAGTGACGCAGTCGGCGCCGGAAGTACGTCAGCAACGACGGATCAAATGCGGTGTCGTACAAGCCGAGCCCGCAAGCGGCCTTCCACCGCAGGTCACACCGCAGTTCCTGGACCGTCTCAAAGTCCGACAGCCCCTGCAGGCTCTGCAGCACCACCGTCGCGGCCAGGACCTGCGGCGGCAGACTTGGACGGCCGTTGGACGACGGATACATGTCCGCGAACATCCCCGGCGGGAACAGCACATCGCGATGCTCGGCCAGGAAAGCGAACACACTCCCGGCCGGGATCAACTCCCGGCAGGTCTCCCACACATCCGGCCCGACCATCTCCCCGGCCCATTCGCCCTGCATGCCCACAAGACTGGCCCCGACTCCACCGAGCCGGGGCCAGAACCCGAGATTTTCAGCAGCCTTCTAGGC
>NZ_JBYIVZ010000121.1:0-1752 GCF_057710365.1 Streptomyces sp. bgisy027 | reverse complement strand
CGGCTCCTGGACACCCTGCGCGAGTACGGCAGCACCTGGCTGGACGAACTGGGTGAAGCCTCGACCCTGTCGCACCGGCACGCCCACTACTTCCTGGAGCAGGCGCGCCGGGCCGACGCGGGCTGGTGGGGCCCGGACCAGACGAGGTGGTACCGGCTACTGGACGACGCCCATGCCGACCTGCGGGCCGCGCTGGACCACTGGCTGTCGACCTCTTCCGGGGCGGCCGTGCAGATGTGCGGGCTCCTCGGCTTCTTCTGGACCTGCTGCGGATACCTACAGGTGGCCGGCGAGTACCTGGAGGTCGCTCTGGCGCGATGCACCGCACCCGCACACATCCGGGCCAGGGCCCTGTGGGCGCTGGGGATCACCCGGGTGCTGATCGGGGACAGCGCCGGGCGCACGCCCTCGCGGAACTCGCGGCCCGACAGGCGCAACGCAGTGAGGACGCCGACGGCTCCGCTCCGCCTACCTGAGCAGCCTCATCCATCTGCTGGCCGGCCGGCCCCGAGCCGCTCAGGCCGTCGTGGACGCGGCGCTGGCGCGATCGCCGCGTACGCCGAAGTCCGAGGCGGGCAGGCTGCTGTGCCGCACCGCCCGCGTGTTCGCGCCGACCGGACAGGGGCACCTGGACCGGGCCCGCGCCGACGCGCAGGAACTGCGCGCCGAGTGCGTCGCGAGAGGGGAGCGGTGGGCTCGCTCGTACACCGACTGTCAACTGGCCGTCATCGCCCTGCTGCAGGAGCGAGCCGCGGCCGCGAGCAGGCACGCCCGGTCGATGCTCCGGGGCAAGCGCAGCATCGGTGACCGTAACGGCCTGGCACTCGGCCTCGACCTGCTGGCGGCGGCGCTCGCCGCGCAAGGCGCCATCGAGCAGGCGGCGGCCGCGCGTGCCGCAGCGGAGGTCCTCTGGAGCGCGGTCGGCCAGCCCGAGCGGGGCATCCCGGACGCCCGCCACATGCAGGCCCGATACGAACGCGCGGCTCACGCGGTGCCGGGCGAGGAACGCCACGAGGAGCTGATGGCCCGGTCCGTGGCCATCGGATCGGAAGGGGTGCTCCAGGACCTCCTGGGGCCGGTGCGCGAGGTCAACTGACGGGGACGGACCCCTGATCCGTCGACGCGGTCCTGCCGGGCGCACCGTGCAGAGAAGCCGAAAAGGGGGTACGCGGCCGAAAGGGGGACGAAGAGCGGAGGATGACGATGTTCGAGGCCGGTGACATCCGGGAGTGGCGCGGTCACGATGTGGTCGACGGCAACGCGCGCAAGATCGGCAAACTGGAGTCGATCTATGTGGACACCGTCACCGACGGGCCGTCCTTCGCGACCGTCACGGTCGGCATGCCGACCCGGCACCGCCTGGTGTTCGTGCCGCTCGCCGGAGCGACGGTCGGTCCGGGATACCTGAAGGTCGTCCACTCGAAACGCCTGGTCAAGGAGGCGCCGTTCATCGAGATCGACGGTGTCCTGCCCGCCGGGGACGAAGAAGCGATCTTCGCTCACTACGACATGGCCTACAAGCCCGGCGCGGAGGGCGAACGGCGTCTGGCGCGCCGCTGACGAACGACGACGATCCCGGGAGGCGGGCATGGCTCTGTTCCTGTTCCTGCTGCTCGTGGCGGTGGTACTCGGTTTCATCGGAGTGCTCGCCGAGGGACTGCTCTACCTGCTGTTCATCGGCATACTCGTGGCGATCGCCGACATCGTCTACGTGGGAATGAGGATCCGGCGAAGCGGCAGGCGCCCGGTTCG
>NZ_JBYIVZ010000120.1:0-1856 GCF_057710365.1 Streptomyces sp. bgisy027 | reverse complement strand
TGGTACGAGGCTCCCTGGCCGCTGCGGACCTCCTTCAGGCCCCACTGGCCCTTGAACAGGGCGCCCTCGTCGAGCCAGGAGGCGTACTCCTTGAGCTGGATGCCCTTGATGACGCGGGTGCCCCAGAACGGCGGGGCGGGGACCGGGTTGTCGGTGGCGACGTCGGAGCGGACGTGGCCCTCCTCGGGCCGCTCGTCCACCACCGCCGCCGCGGCGGCGGTGCGGACCCGGCGCTGCTTGAGCTCGGGCAGCTTCACGCCCGGCACGCCGCGCTTGACGCCGATCAGGGCGTCCATCAGACGCAGGCCCTCGAACGCGTCCCGGGCGTAGCGGACCTCGCCCCCGTAGATCTCGTGCAGGTCCTGCTCGACGTAGGCACGGGTCAGGGCGGCACCGCCGAGGATGACGGGGTAGCGCGCCGCCAGGCCGCGCTGGTTGAGCTCCTCCAGGTTCTCCTTCATGATCACCGTGGACTTCACCAGCAGCCCCGACATGCCGATGACGTCGGCCCGGTGCTCCTCGGCGGCCTCCAGGATCGCGGAGACGGGCTGCTTGATGCCCAGGTTCACCACGTTGTAGCCGTTGTTGGACAGGATGATGTCCACGAGGTTCTTGCCGATGTCGTGCACGTCACCGCGCACCGTGGCCAGCACGATGGTGCCCTTGCCGTCGGCGTCGGTCTTCTCCATGTGCGGTTCGAGATAGGCGACCGCGGCCTTCATCACCTCGGCGGACTGCAGGACGAACGGCAGCTGCATCTGACCGGAACCGAACAGCTCGCCCACGACCTTCATGCCGTCCAGGAGGGTGTCGTTGACGATGTCGAGGGCGGGGCGGTCCTGGAGGGCTTCGTCGAGGTCGGCCTCCAGGCCGTTCTTCTCGCCGTCGATGATGCGGCGCCCCAGGCGCTCCTGGAGCGGGAGCGCGGCCAGCTCCTCGGCCTTGCCCGCCTTCAGGGACCTGGCGGTGGCGCCCTCGAAGAGCTGCATCAGCTTCTGCAGGGGGTCGTAGCCCTCACTGCGGCGGTCGTGGATGAGGTCGAGGGCCGTGCTGACCTCCTCCTCGCTGAAGCGGGCGATCGGCAGGATCTTCGAGGCGTGCACGATCGCCGAGTCCAGGCCCGCCCTGACGCACTCGTCCAGGAAGACGGAGTTCAGCAGGATACGGGCGGCCGGGTTGAGACCGAAGGAGATGTTCGACAGACCCAGCGTGGTCTGGACGTCCGGATGGCGGCGCTTGAGTTCACGGATCGCCTCGATGGTGGCGATACCGTCCCTGCGGGACTCCTCCTGACCGGTACAGATGGTGAAGGTCAGCGTGTCGATGAGGATGTCCGACTCGTGGATGCCCCAATGGCCCGTCAGGTCCCCGATCAGCCGCTCGGCGATCTCGACCTTCTTCTCGGGCGTGCGGGCCTGGCCCTCCTCGTCGATGGTCAGCGCGATCAGCGCCGCGCCGTGCTCCCGCGCCAGCTCGGTGACCTTCGCGAACCGGGACCCCGGGCCGTCGCCGTCCTCGTAGTTCACGGAGTTGATGACCGCGCGCCCGCCGAGCTTCTCCAGACCGGCCCGGATCACGTCGACCTCGGTGGAGTCCAGCACGACCGGCAGGGTCGAGGCGGTCGCGAAGCGCCCGGCCAGCTCCTCCATGTCGGCCACGCCGTCACGGCCGACATAGTCCACACACAGATCCAGCATGTGCGCGCCCTCACGGATCTGCTCGCGCGCCAACTCCACACAGTCGTCCCAGCGGGCCTCCAGCATGGCCTCACGAAACTTCCTGGAACCATTGGCGTTGGTCCGCTCACCGATCGCCAGGTAAGAGGTGTCCTGACGGAACGGAACCGACTGGTAGAG
>NZ_JBYIVZ010000119.1:0-1974 GCF_057710365.1 Streptomyces sp. bgisy027 | reverse complement strand
TCTCCACCTCGACTCGCTCGGCGTGAAGCTGACCACGCTCCGCCCCGAGCAGGCCGCCTACATCGGCGTCGAGGTCGAGGGCCCGTACAAGTCGGACCACTACCGCTACTGAACCGAGCCGCTACCGAGTATCCGGGAGGCCGCATGCACCACGAGGAAGAACAGGAGCTCGACAGGGACTACGACGAGCCCAAGCGAGCACCGGTTCTGCTGCTCGCCGGCGTGGACGACGAACCCGCTGATTCCCACGTCATCAGGAGCATCGACTGACGGGATGGGGCGGCGCCGGCCACGGACCGGCACCGCCCCACCGCTCAGATGCTCAGACCGTGCGCCACGTGCTCCGATACGAGCTGGAGCAGGTAGCGAACCGTCGCTCGAAGCCAGGGCAGGAATCCAGCCCGGTGACTCGCCACATGGCGTGCCGCTACCCAAGGGCACCTGCCTGTCGGCCACGGCTGACACCACACGGGCCAGGTCCTCCACCGCGATGACCGAGCTGCGCGCCTCCTCGACGGGCCATGCGGGCACGAGGTGGAGCAGTCGGAACACGTCGGGCACGAACCACCGATCGTCCTCGCCGCAGACCAGGTGGGGTCGCAGAACGATGCCACCCCAGGGGTGTGCCTCCCGCTCGGCGCGCAACCGCGAGGCGCTCGCGGGTGAGGTCGGCGAGGCTCCAAGTGCCCTTCGGCAAGGCCGCGGTGGAGACCTGTGCCGTAGACGGAGGCCGTGCTGATGCAGCCGAAGCGCCGCACCCTGCTGCGGTGCGCTTCCTCCAGCAGCGCCCGGGTTCCCTTGAGGTTGACGTCGCAGCACCGCCGGGGATCGCGTCCCACGTAGCTGGCCGCATGCACCACGGTGTCCACTCCGAAGCACACACCGCGCAATGAGAGCGGGTCGGACAGATCACCAGCCACATGGGGTACCCCGCCCGGTAGGTGCCCTCAGCAGGCGTCATGACCGCGGCTCACGTCTCCGAGCCGTCATGAACGGTCACCCGGCAGACCGCTGCGACGTCGCCGGCTTGGTGGAACTCGACGCGGAGATGACGGGAGCCAGAGGGCGGCACTGACGCGTCCATGACATCCCCTGATGTCATCACCAGGCACGGTGAATCGAACTCCACGTACTTGTGGAACTCGGCGTCGCAGGCGACAAGCAGCCCTTCCGGCAGCCCGAGCGCGGCGAGCGCCGCCTGCCGTGCAGCCTCCATCAGGACCATGCCGGGCAGATGGTCGACGGGGTGGTCGAACAACACGGGGTGGTCCGGCTCGGCACGCAGCCGATGAGCCCCGCTACCGCACTCCGCGCTCAGTACGACGTCGAACTCACAGGTGCGCCCTACGAGTTCGGGGTTGATTCCGTTCGGTACCTCACGCGGCGCGGTCGCCTCCGCACGATCGCCCCGCAGCCTGCGGTACACAGCCGAACTGACGCAGTTCGCCGTCAGCCTCCCGGAACCGATGCGCCGGCCGTCGCGCTGAGCGACGATGTCGTACGCGTACGAGGAGACGACCCCCCGACGGCGCACCACGTCGTGCAGCGTCACCTCCAGGACCACATGAGCGGGTCCGCGCCCCAATCTGGCACCGCTCTCGGCGACTTCGAACGATGTCGCCTCGGTGAGGAAGCTGAAGCCCAGCGGTATCTCCAGCACTTGGTGGGCGAGCAGCAGACCCGCCTGCCGGACCGTCTCGGCGAACAGCATGGGGTCGTGCCAGCGGCCGGCGACCGCTCCGTAGTAGCTGTGGCCGCGTGACCACTGGGCTCCGATGCGGTAGGTGTCCTCGCCGGAGCGACTGATTCCGGTCAACAGTACTTCCGAGATCGCCGCCCGATGGACGAGCGTACGGGGCACCGTGCACTCGAAGAGATCCGGTTCGTTCACCACGATCCGGGAGAAATCCGTTCGGTCGGCTTGTATGAGCGCGGTCATCCCTGGCCTCCTGATCTGTGCGTCGATCGCAACAA
>NZ_JBYIVZ010000118.1:0-2639 GCF_057710365.1 Streptomyces sp. bgisy027 | reverse complement strand
GGGGACACAGAAGCCCTCGGTGCCGACGGTCTCCTGGATGTCCTCGTGGTCTGGCACCACACCGTGTTCCAGGATGTGACGCCGGCCGAAACCGTCCACGGGAGGGTTGCACTGCGGCGTCTTGCAGTCGCTCTGACCTTCACGTAACGGAATGTCGTTGCCCAACGCGCCCTGGAAGGTGTCGACGACCGTCCAGTCGATCAGGTTCGGATTCGGGTCGCCGGGGTCGGCGGTTGCGGTGGCGGGCGCGACGAGGGCACCCAGCAGGCCCAGGAGCAGGGCGAGTACGGCGGATGACAGACGTCGGCGGGCCCGGCTGTACGCCGGGGCATGCGTGGGCGTGCGCGGGTGACCGCGAAGTACCGGCACGGAATCCCCTCCTTGTGACCGGGCCGCCCGGTGACGGCCCGGCGGCCCCGCGACGTCCTGACCGCCACGGGGATACCCACCCTGCCGTCAGGTAAGGGACATGACAAACCTTGTTGCGTGACGGCGAGTCGGTCAGCGGGGTCGACTTCCGAAGCCTGCACTCAGGGCCCAGGAGTTCCTGCACGACAGCGGTGTCCCTGTCCGGTTGCACGGAGACAAGGCACAGACCGCTTTCAGCCTCGCCTGGAAGCACGTCGGCCGCGACAGCTGCCTGACCGAGATCGACCCGGCCCCGGGATACTGGAAGGAGGAGATCGACCACGTCATCAAGGGACGCGGCATCACATCCTTCGAGGAATACGCCACAGTGCTCCGCCGACGCCGTCGCGCGAGTCTGCGGCGTCCGCATCGCCAGGCCGTCTGGGCTCTGTACGAAGCGTACGAAGCGCTCCGCAGCGAGCGCGGCGTGCATGACTTCAACGACGTCCTCTCCCTCGCCCTTGCAGAAGCGCGGCACAGCACCGGACAACACCGCTATGCGGCAGTGATCGTCGACGAGGTCCAAGACCTGACCTTGATCGGGGTGCAGCTCCTACACGCTCTTGTCGGCGATGCGCCCAACGGACTGCTGCTGGTCGGCGACGGCCAACAGGCCGTCCACCCCGGCGGCTTCCGCCTGTCCGACGCCGGCATCGACATCCGAGGCGACCGCGGGTAAGTGCTACGCACCAACTACCGCGACAGCGAGGAGATCCTTGACGCTGCACTCGCGGTCGTCGCCGAGGACTCCTTCGAGGACATCGACGGGCTCCGAGCGCCAGGCCGCCGAGACGTCGATCTCACGTATCACGATGGCAACGTGACCCGTGTTTCGAAGCCGACACCGGCCGAGCACGACCAGGCGCTCCTGGAGGCCCTGCGCGACCTGCCGCCCGGAGCCCGCCCGGACGCCGCGGTGCTGTGCCCGTCCATGCGCGCCATCGGCCACTACCAGCGGCTCCTCGAACGGGCGGGCATCTCGGTATGCCTGCTGGAGCACTACGACGGCCGCCCCGTCGATGCCGTCAAACTCGGCAGCTACCGTAGCGCCAAGGGATTGGAGTTCAAGCGCGTCTACCTCCCGGAGCACGACGCGGCCTTGGCGAACGGCTCCCGCCCACCACCCGACGCGGAAGCCTCGGAAACTGAACGCGAGCGCAACGAGTTGGCCCACAGCCAACTCGCCCGAAGACTTCCTGGCCTACATCGCCGGGGTGGTCTCCCATCCCGCCTACACGGAGCGCTTCCGCGAAAACCTCGAAGACCCCGGTGTCCGAGTGCCACTGACCGGAGACGTTCGTCTCTGGGACCGCGCGGCTCGAATAGGCCGCCGCGTGCTGTGGCTGCACACGTACGGAGACCGCTTCTCGGACCAGGCAGAAGGACGTACGCGTGAGATGTTTGCGGCTTCCCTCAGGCCGTCCTCGCTGTGTCGTGGAAAGACCAGACACGGAGGAGGGAATGCCGCAGGCCCTCCGATACGAGCCAGAGGAGCAGCGCCTGTGGATCGGCTCGGGATGCATCGCGCCGGCGCTGCCATCCACCAGGGAGTATCAGGTCTCCGGGATGAACGTACTGGACGAGTAAGCCCGTCAAACCTGCCGCTGGGCGAGACACAATGCCGGGACTGTGACCTACCGGAGCAAGCCCGGTCCCATGCCACGAAGGGTGGCTGTGCATCTGTCGGACGGGACACGGGCGTGGTCGTCGAGACGAACCGAGCATGGCCGGCCTGAGCGATGATCCGGAGGAACGTGGGGCGCCTCGCATGGTGATTACGGTGATCCGTCGATCCCGGAATCGCGAACGTGCAGCCCTCAGGGCGATCGGCTGCCCGACGCTGGGTGGCCCCAGCGAGTAACCCTTGGGCGACCCCGA
Source organism: Streptomyces sp. bgisy027 (assembly GCF_057710365.1). NCBI lineage: Bacteria > Bacillati > Actinomycetota > Actinomycetes > Kitasatosporales > Streptomycetaceae > Streptomyces > Streptomyces sp. bgisy027. The sequence goes on along the minus strand of NZ_JBYIVZ010000118.1, from coordinate 353 downwards.
ACAAGATCTTGTCCCAGATTTCTCCCAAACGATCTCCAGGAACCACTCAGGGGCCCGACCCATTCACTGGATCAGGCCCCTGACCTGGTACTTCACTGTCGGGGTGGCGGGATTTGAACCCACGACCTCTTCGTCCCGAACGCGATCAGGCCCCTTTGTGACCTTGGTGTTGGGGCACTGACCTGCGCTGTTCGGTTCCGGGCTTGTCCATTACCGTCCGAGACAGTCTCGGCGTGGCTGCCACGTTTGGCCCCCTGTTTGGACCCCTGGACTGGGTGGCGGGCGCATTTCTTGCTGACGTTGCTGCGGGCGCCTTGCTGGCTTCCTCCTACTAGTCTGGGAGCAAGTAGTAG
>NZ_JBYIVZ010000117.1:0-3094 GCF_057710365.1 Streptomyces sp. bgisy027 | reverse complement strand
CAGCTGTGCGAGCATGCGGTTGAAGAGGTTTCTCTGCGCGGCAGCGTGCCAGTCTCCGTGGTTGTCGCGGCGCCTGCGGTAGTGGGTCTTGGCGCCTGGTGAGGTGGTGATGGCGGAGAAGGCCCATAAGGAGCCGGCGTGGTTGAGGCGGTCGTTCTTCACCCACCGGCGGGTGATGCCCGGCTTCTTGCCGGAAGCCCTGGTGATGGGTGAGGCACCGGCGTATGCCTTCAGGCCGCGAGCGTCGGCGAACCGGGTGCGGTCGTCTCCGATCTCGGCGAGCACCCTGGGCACCGATCTGGACGCCGAGGCCGGGAAAGCTGAGGATGATCTCAGCGTCCGGATGCTGAGGAAAAGCCTCTTCGACCGCCTTGGCCAGGTCGTCGGCGGCGGTGCAGGCTGCCTGGAACTGGACCAGGAGCGCGAGCATCTGCTTGCCGAGCGCGTCCTCGACCCGCGACGGCTGGTGTGCCCAGTCGGCACGGAAAACCGCCCGGAGCCGTTCGGCCTCGGCTGTGGTGCCGCGTTGGCGGCCGGCTCGCCTCTGGAAGTGCGCAAACAGCCGCTGATACGAGGCGCTGGCTGCGATGTGCGCCTCGTCCGTTTTACCGGACGCTGAGCTGAGCGTATGGGGGCTGACATGGCGTTTTATGTGTCGTACATGTGCGTGATGCTTGGTATGGGTTTGGTCTGTCGGTTGCAGCGGTTGGGTTGGCTGTCGATGTCGTCGAAGGTGTTCCGGCGACGCTCTGCTGTGCCGGCGCAGGGTCATGCCCCCTGTAGTGGTGTAGCCGTGCCGGGTTGATCGTCAGGCGGGTAGATCTTGTCCATGCTGTCTTCGGGGAGGTAGCGGCGGGGGAAGGCGATCCATTCGTCGTGCATCTCGATGAGGACGGCGGTGGTGAGGCGTTCGAGAGCGTCGGGGTTGGGGAAGATCTGGACAACGTCGACGCGGCGCTTGATCTCGCGGTTGACCCGCTCCAGAGGATTGGTCGACTGGATCTTCTTCCAGTGCCGCTCGGGGAAGTCCGCGAAGGCGGTCAGGTCCACCTTGGCCTCCAGGAGCATCGCCTTCACCTTGGGGAACTGCCGTCCGAGCATGTCGGCGACGGTGTCGAGCTGGGCGCGGACGGCCTCGGCGGTGGGCTGGGCGAAGATCGTGCGGATGGTCGCGGCCACCATCTCCGCGGCGTCCTTGGGGATCACCGCGAAGACGTTGCGCAGGAAATGAACGCGACAGCGCTGGTAGGCGGCTCCGAGCATGACCTTGCGGACCGCCTTGACCAGGCCGGAGTGGTGGTCGCCGATGACCAGGCGGACCCCGGCCAGGCCCCGCTCGCGCAGGGAGCGCAGGAACTCGCTCCAGAACACCTCGCTCTCGCTGTCGCCGACCATCAGACCGAGCACCTCGCGTCCGCCGTCCTCGGTGATGCCGGTGGCGATGACCACGGCCTGCGAGACGATCTGGTGGTTCACCCGGGCCTTGCAGTAGGTCGCGTCGAGGTAGATGTAAGGGAAGCGGGTGTGGTCCAGGGGCCGGGTGCGGAACACGTTCAGCTCGACGTCGAGGTCGCCGCAGATCCTGGAGACCTCGCTCTTGGAGATCCCGGTGTCACCGCCGAGGGCCTTGACCAGGTCGTCCACGCTGCGAGTGGACACGCCCTGCACGTATGCCTCCATGACGACCGGGTAGAGAGCCTGGTCGATACGCCGCCGGCGTTCCAGCAGGCTGGGGAAGAACGACCCGGTGCGGACCTTGGGGATCGCCAGGTCCAGGTCCCCGGCCTGCGTGGTCAGCAGTTTCGCCCGGTGCCCGTTGCGCATCGTCGTGCGCGTCTCGGTGTGCTCACCGGGTTCCGCACCGATGTGGGCGGTGGCTTCGGCCTCGATGAGTTCCTGAAGGATCCGCTGGGCCAGAACCCTGATCAACTCGATTCCGTCCGCCGTACGCAGTGACTCCATCAGGCGGAGTAAGTCATGCTGGGACAAGGCCATCGCGTCACCTCTCACTTCAACGAGCTTCGCTACTCGGAGAGTTGCGCGATGGCCGCCCCATGACCAGGGGCTATGCAGAGATCGCTGTTACACCACGTCGTGGGACACCATCGAGACCCTGACCGGGACTCCGCAAGGAGGGATCGTCTCTCCGCTGCTGGCCAACATCTATCTCTCGGTACTGGACCGATATTTCTCGCGGATCTGGGACCAGGAGATGACCCCGCCATGGCGTCGGCAGTATCGACGCCGGATGGGACGGCCGAACTTCCGTCTGGTGCGGTACGCCGACGATTTCGTCGTGCTCGTGCACGGCACGAAGTCCGAGGCCGAAGCACTCAAAGCGAAGATCGCCGAACTGCTGGCCGGCAAGCTGAAGATGACCCTCTCGGACGAGAAGACCCACATCACCCACATCGACGACGGCTTCGTCTTCCTGGGCTTCCACATCCAGCGGAGAACCTGGGGCGACCGCCGCGTCGTGCTCACCATCCCGTCCAAGCAAGCCTTGGCGTCGGTGATACACAAGATCAAGAAACTGACGGGGCGAAGTACGACATCGCTCTCGTTGGAGGAGGTGCTGCGGACGGTCAACCCGGTCCTGCGGGGCTGGGCAGCCTACTTCCGCTACGGCGTCTCGAAGCGGACATTCGCCTACCTCGGCTGGTATGCGTGGTGGCGAGTACTCCGCTGGATTCGCTACAAGCGCCCCCACATGACCTGGAAACAACTGCGGCGCCGCTACTTCGGAGCGGACCGCATCAGCGAGGGCGGTCTCGTCCTCTACAACCCGGCGAAGCTGAAGGTCGAGCGATACCGCTTCCGCGGAGCGCAGATCAGCACGCCATACAACATCGACGAGGTCGATCCGGAGAAGGCTCGCTTTCGCCGGACCAGCCACGACGATGTGGCCTTCGTCGGCCAGGTCAGTGAATACCTCGCCTGACACATCGGATCACGTGGAGAGCCCGCTGCGGGGCCAACTCGCACGGCGGGTTCGGCGGGCGGGGACGGGAAGACCGGCACTGGAAACGGTGCACGGCGTCCCGTCCCCGACCCAACATATGGAACTGGACCGCAGGGGAGCTGAGCTGCTGTT
>NZ_JBYIVZ010000116.1:0-3367 GCF_057710365.1 Streptomyces sp. bgisy027 | reverse complement strand
CCTCCACCTCGACTCGCTCGGCGTGAAGCTGACCACGCTCCGCCCCGAGCAGGCCGCCTACATCGGCGTCGAGGTCGAGGGACCGTACAAGTCGGACCACTACCGCTACTGAACCGAGCCGCTACGAGCCGAGCCGGCTCCGCGCGGACCTCGGTGCCGCCGAGCCGAACCGCTTGAACCGGGTTGCCGTACGACGACGCTCGTACGGCAACCATCGGCGACAGTGGTCCGGCTCGACGCGACCCCGCATCAGCGGCAGTTTCCTCCGAGGCAGGCCCCCGCACCCCCGTGCCGGGGGCCTGCCTCTTTGGCCTGTACGGCCGATCCACGTAGCCTCATCTGCCGAAGTGGCCGGGACCAGCCCGTCCGTCAAGCCCCAGGACCCCGATGCCCCGCGGCCGTTATTCGCTCCACGATCCGCACGATCACACCCCCCTCGCAGAAGAACACTTCCACTGCGCCCCCGGCCCGTCCGGCTGGCGCTACGTCGCCCAACTGACCACCCCTGCAGGCGATCACAGCGGCTCCGTCGACCTTGCCCTGGACGAACTCGGCCGCCCCATCCGCCTCGAACTCCACGCCGGCGGCTGGCAGGTACGTGGCGCCGCCCTCGACGGCGTCACCTGGGTCCGCACCGACCCCACCGGCATCCACGCCACAGAAGGCAATGTGCGCGCCCATGCCTTCACCGGCACGTCCCCCGCGTTCCTCATCGCCACCACCCGTCTCCTCCGCCTCACCCCTTCCGGCTCGGCAACCCGCGTCCGCCTCGTGGCCTTCACCGATCCGGTCCTCGCCCCGCGCACCGTGGACCAGTCCTGGGCCTTGGTGGAAAGACAAACACACGCCACTGACAACGGCCCCCTGACCGTGGACGAATACCAGGTCACAGCCCTGGACACGGGCGAGCAGCACGCCGTGCACATCGCCGGCGACGTGGTCCTCGCGGCCCCCGGCATCGAGCTGGAGGACCTGGAGTCCCCACCGTCGCCGCCCGCCTGATCCGTTCAGGCGGGGGGAGCGAAGCCCGTGGCAGGCGGCTCGTCGCGCGATGCCGGAGGAGCCGGCTGCCGTACGACGTCGGGCGCGACGGGCGAATGCCCCGCACCGGCCGGCGGCACGTACGGAACTCCGACAGGAGCAGAGCTTCCGCCGTTCGCGCCAGGCGCCGGTGGCGGCGGCGCAGCCACAGCCGCCCCGTTGCCGAAGGCGCGCCGAGCCTCCCGAGCCTGCCGCTCCTGAAGAACCGCGGCCAGATAGGCGGCCGGCGGCACGTCGTGCGGCGCCGGAGCGCCCGTGCGCCCCGCGAGGTCCGTCGCGAGCCGCTCCGCCATGCTCCAGGCGACCTGCGGGTCGAGCTGCTGCATCCGCGCCAGGTACTGGCGAACGGCCAGCCACAAACCATCGGGCACCGCCGACAGGTCGAGCCCCGCGAACCTCCCGGCCAGCCACGGCGGAGGCGGCGGAACGAAGCCCGTCCGCGTGACGGGCACGCGCTCCCGAACGACGAGAGTCCCGGCGAACACGTCACCGAGCCGCCGCCCGCGCGCGGACACGAGCGAGGCGATGACGGCGACGACCCCGAGCGTCATCAGAATCTCGATCACACCGATGAGACCCCGCACCAGCGCGTGCCGGAACCGGATCGGTCCGCCGTCGTCCCGCACCACCCGCAGCCCGCAGGCCAACTTCCCGAGCGAACGCCCATGACTGAGCGTCTCGACCGCGATCGGCCCGCCGACCAGCAACAATACGAACATGGCGATGGACAGCGCGGTCTGCGCCGCCTCGTCCAGAGACGCGGTGGCGATCACGACACCCGTCGCCACGACGAGGTAGGCGATCAAGGCCACGGCCAGATCGAGCAGCACCGCCAGAGCCCTGCTGGGCAGCTTCGCAGGGCGCAACTCCAGCGCCACCGCCTCGCCCGTCACCAGCTCACTCACGCCGACCGTCCTTCCCCTGACCTGCCCTCGGACTGGCCAGTCTGCCAAGCTGAGGGCGCATCGCGCCGCAGTACGACAAGCTGACGTCCAACGACGAGTCGCCGACGAACAGCCGGGGAGCAGGAAAGCAGATGGACCTCGACGTCTTCGTCACCGCCCACCGCGCCGAGTGGGACCGCCTCGACGCCCTGCTCGGTCGCCGGCGCCGCCTGACCGGTGCCGAGGCCGACGAACTCGTCGCCCTCTACCAGCGCACCGCCACCCACCTGTCCCTGATCCAGTCCAGCGCGCCCGACCCCCAGCTGACGGGCCGGCTCAGCCAACTCGTCGCACGCGCGCGTAGCGCGGTCACGGGCACCCGACGCGCCTCCTGGCGCGACGTCACGCGCTTCCTGACGTACGGCTTCCCCGCCGCGGTCTACCGCGCGCGCCACTGGTGGATACCCACGGCGCTCCTGTCCACCCTCGTAGCGGCCCTCCTGGGCTGGTGGATAGGCACCCATCCCGAGGTACAGGCCACCATCGCGGCCCCCAGCGAACTACGTGAGCTCACCCGCCCCGGTGGCCAGTACGAGACGTATTACTCCAGCCACCCCGCGGCCTCCTTCGCGGCCCAGGTCTGGACGAACAACGCCTGGGCAGCCGCCCTCTGCCTGATCCTCGGCGTCTTTCTGGGCCTCCCGGTCCTCTGGATCCTCTTCCAGAACATGCTGAACCTCGGTGTCGGCTTCGGTCTCATGTCCTCAGCAGGACGCCTGGACACCTTCCTCGGCCTCGTCCTCCCGCATGGCCTCCTCGAACTGACCGCGGTCTTCGTAGCGGCCGGCACCGGCCTGCGCCTCGGCTGGACCCTCATCGACCCGGGCCCTCGCACCCGACGCGCGGCCCTGGCAGAGGAGGGCCGCGCCGCGATCGGCATGGCAATTGGCCTAGCCCTCGTCCTCTTCGTCTCAGGCGCCATCGAAGGTTTCGTCACCCCGTCGGGCCTGCCCACTTGGGCACGCATCACCATCGGCGTCGTCGCTGAACTGGCCTTTCTCGCGTACGTCTTTGTCCTCGGCGGCCGTGCCGCCCGTGCCGGCGACACAGGCGACCTCGACGCAGCCGAACGCAGCGCCGCCGTTCCGACGGCCGCCTGATGTGCGTGCACAGCCTTTGAGCTGCTAGTGTCCTCTTCGCCCCACAAGAGCCGTTGACACGGAGCGAGCGGGGAGGTAGATTCGAACAGTTGCCTGGAAGTGGATATATTCCCATCGGGCAGAGTGAGTGTCTGTCTGCTTCAGTGGAACTTTGATTCCCAAGAAGCCCCCTCCCGATGATTTCGGAATTGAACGGCCGGTCAGTCCGGCCCGGAACTTCTGATAAAGTCGGAACCGCCGGAAAGGGAAACGCGAAAGCGGGAACCCGGAAAGCACCGAGGA
>NZ_JBYIVZ010000115.1:0-3893 GCF_057710365.1 Streptomyces sp. bgisy027 | reverse complement strand
TGTCGGTTCTCGACAGTCGTCATTACGAGCTGCTCCTCGGGGTTGGGTCGAGGGTGGGTACGGCTGGTCTGCGCGGCGGCGGACACCGGGGTGCCCGAAGAGGACACAGGCATGCCCGCGTACGCGCAGCGCAGTCCGTCGGAGGCCCTCTCTCCCTCGGCCGGTCCTTGTCGGGACCGCCCGACCGCCATCAGCAGCGACGTCTGGCTCTGTCCCAAGCTACACCGGGACGCCCGGCCGTCCCCAGTCCACCTCCGAACAGATCGAGCCATCAAGGGGGCCAGGGGTGGGCAAGGAGAGAGGCCGCTCGGGCGTTGGCGGCAGGTCAGGTGACGGTCGGGTGCGGGAGCGATAACAGGACACCAACGAAGGGTTCGCAGGTGGAGGCAGACCGGGACGTTCCGGAAGCCGTACCCCTTTGAGCCTGCGGTGAGGTGGGGCAGGATGCCTCGAGATCGGAACATCTGATCGATCTTGCGGGGCGTCCGGGACGGCGCTTCCGCACGACGACGGCGTTAGGAGATCGACGTGACCATTCCGGCCGGCCCTCCCCCCACGGGCAGCGGCGGTGGCGAGCAGCAGCGGTTGAGGCTGCTCGCGGTGACCGCGTGCCCGACCGGCATCGCCCACACGTACATGGCGGCTGAAAAGCTCGCGCAGGCCGCCGAGAGCCGCGGCATCGACATGAAGGTGGAGACGCAGGGGTCCATCGGGGCTGAAAACGTTCTGGATGACAACGATGTCAGGCATGCCGACGGCGTCATCGTCGCCGCGGACAAGGACGTGGACCTGAGCCGTTTCGCGGGCAAGCGGGTGCTGACCGTCGGCGTGGCCGAGGGTATTCGTCACCCGGAGCAGCTGATCGAGCGTGTGCTGTCGGCGCCGGTGCACACACCCGGGAGCGCCCCGACGGCCCCCGCGCCCGGCGGCGGCAAGGAACGGAGCGTCGGGTACAAGGCGCTGATGAACGGGGTCAGTTACATGATCCCGTTCGTCGTGGTCGGCGGGCTGCTGATCGCGATCTCGCTGTCGCTCGGCGGGCACACGGACCCGTCCGGCGGTCTGGTCATCCCGAAGGACTCCTTCTGGATGGACATCAACAACATCGGCGTCATCGGCTTCACGTTGATGGTGCCGATCCTGTCCGGTTACATCGCGTACGCCATCGGCGATCGGCCGGCCCTCGTGCCCGGCATGGTCGGTGGCTGGATCGCCAACACCGGTGAGCTGTACGACTCCAAGGCGGGCGCCGGGTTCATCGGCGCGATCGTGACCGGGTTCCTCGCCGGGTATCTGGTGTTGTGGATCAAGAAGGTCAAGGTCCCGAAGTTCGCGCGGCCGATCATGCCGATCATCGTGATCCCGATCGTGGCGACCACCGCGCTCGGCATGTTCTTCATCTACGTCATCGGTAAGCCGATCTCCTGGGTGTTCGAGAACCTGACCGACTGGCTCAGCGGGATGACCGGCACGAGCGCGATCCTGCTCGGGGCGATTCTGGGCCTCATGATCGCGTTCGACATGGGCGGGCCGGTCAACAAGACGGCGTTCCTGTTCGGCGCCGGGCTCATCGCTACCGGCAACCAGACGGTCATGGGCATGTGCGCGGCCGCGATCCCGGTCATGCCGCTCGGCCAGGGCCTGGCCACGCTGATACGGAAACGGCTGTACACCGAGCAGGAGCGGGAGACCGGGCTCGCCTCGCTGTTCATGGGCTGCTTCGGCATCTCCGAGGGCGCGATTCCGTTCGCGGCGGCGCGGCCCGCGCAGGTCATCCCCGCCAACATGCTGGGCGGCGCGGTCGCCGGTGCGATCGCCGGGGTCGCCGGCGTCGAGGACGCGGTGCCGCACGGCGGGCCGATCGTGGCCGTGCTGGGTGCGGTGAGCGGGGTCCCGATGTTCTTCGTGGCCGTGCTGATCGGGGCGGCCGTCACCGCGCTGACCACGGTCGCCCTCGTCGACCTGGGCGAGCGCAGGCGGCGCGGGGAAGCGGGCGCCGGTTTGGGTGTGGGTGCGCGTGAGGCCGTGCTGGTGGGGGCCGGGGTCGGGGTGACCGGCGCTGGTGCCGGCACTGAAGCTGGAGCGGGCGCCAGTGGTGCCGGCGTAGGGGGCGTGGAGCAAGGGGGCGTGGAGCAAGGGGGCGTGCCGAAGCAGACCGGCCCGGCTGAGCCTGCCGGCACCGGTGTGCCGGGCGACCGTTCCGAAGGAGCCGACGCAGCCGAGGGAGCCAGCACGGCCGAGGGAGCCAGCAGGGCGGAGGGAGCCGACACGGCCGAGGGAGCCAGCACGGCCGATGGGGCCAGCACGGCCGATGGGGCCAGCACGGCCGAGGGGGCCAGCACGGCCGAGGGAGCCGACACGGCGGATGGGGTCGGCACGACCGGGGGAGCCGGCGCAGCCGAACCGGCTGAACCGGCTGAACCGGCTGAACCGGTCGATGAGGCTGAACCGGTCGATGAGGCTGAACCGGCCGAAGCCGGCGGTGACTCGGGCGGCGTCCTCTCCGGCTATCTCACCGAGCAGACCGTGAAGGTTCGGCTCGGTGCCGGCGGCAAGGAGGCCGCGATCCGTGAGATGGCGGAGCTGCTGGGGCGGACCGGGAAGGTCGTGGATCCGGAGGGGTTGGTCGCGACGGCACTGCGGCGGGAGGCGCAGGGGACGACCGGACTCGGTGAGGAGATCGCGATTCCGCATGCCAAGACGGATGCGGTGAGCGCGCCGGTCGTCGGTTTCGCGAGGTCCGCGGAGGGCGTCGAGTGGGGTTCGCCGGACGGTACGAAGGCGAGGCTCGTGTTCATGATCGCCGTACCGGAGGCGGCCGCGGGTGACGAGCATCTGCGGATTCTGGCGCTGCTGTCGCGGAAGTTGATGGACGCGGAGTTCCGGGAGCGGCTGCTTGCGGCGCCGGACGAGTCGGCCGTGCTCGGGGTGCTGCGCGAGGTCGGTTGACCGCGTCGAACGGGTCCGCGTCCACGGGACGGACGCGGGCCCGGACCGCCGCGTCACAGCGGCCAGCTACGCTCCCGCTCACCGCGCGGGCGTAAGGGGATCGGCCAATCGGCCCGGTGAGGAGAGGTCGTGTGGGGAGGGGCGCAATGTCCGGGGCAGGGCGAAGACTTGGGGTCGCGGCCGTCGTAGTGGGTCTGCTGGGGCTGGTGTTGGGGGTCGGCGGGCTCGCGTATGCGCGGGTCGGTCTCGGTGGCGCCGTGGTGTCGAGCGAGAGCATGAGACCGACGTACGGGCCGGGTGACCGGATCTTCTACGAGCGGACCGACGGGAGCGGGGTGCGGCGCGGGGACGTCGTGCTGCTCTCGGCGCCGGACCGGTACGGCTTCGACGTGCTGGTGGTCAAGCGGGTCATCGGCGTGGGCGGCGACCGAGTGGCCTGCTGCACCGGGACGGGGACGGCCGGGCGCGTCACCGTGAACGGAAAGCCGATCGAGGAGCCGTATCTGAAGGGCGGGGAGGCGGGCGGCGGGTCCGGGATTCCCGCCTACGACGTCCGGGTTCCCGAGGGGAGGCTGTTCCTGCTGGGTGACAACCGGGCGAACGCCCGTGATTCGCGGGCCTTTCTCGACGACCGGGGCGGCACCTTCGCCGAGTCCGAGATCCGCGGGCGCGCGACCGACGGCTACGCCCTGCCCACCGTCATCGGGACGGCGTTCCCGCTCGGCGTCGTACTGACGCTGGTCGGGGTCGGGCTGGGGATCGGGGCCCGGGTCGTACGGCGGCGCGGGCGCGCCCCGGTTCCGGTCGCCCCGAACTGGCACCTGCCTGCCTGACGCCCGCACCGCACACCGCAGCACTGACAACCTGGCGCCGGCGCCGCGGCCACCACAACCCCACACCAGCACCGCAACACAAACAACCCGACACCGACGCCGCAGCCACCA
>NZ_JBYIVZ010000114.1:0-4269 GCF_057710365.1 Streptomyces sp. bgisy027 | reverse complement strand
TCCAGCGGCGCCGTCCGCCGCCAGGGCCGCAGCTCCTCCATCCGCTCCGCCAGCGCCAGCAGCTGAGCCTCCGAGCCGGGCCGCCCGACCAGCTGCACGGCGGTGGGGGCGCCGGACGGCAGCGTGCCGAGCGGGACCGCCATCGCGGGCCAGCCGGTGAGGTTCCACGGCGGGGTCAGCGGCGAGTAGTTCGTGTTGGCCATGATGTTGCGCAGCCAGCCCCGCTCGTGCCAGGGCTCGGACCTGGGGGAGCGGCGGGCGAGCGCCGGGGTGAGCAGCACGTCGTACTCGTCGAAGAACGGCTCCAGCCTCCGGCGCAGTTCCGCCCGGCTCGCACTGACGCGTACCCGGTCGACGAAGCGCCTCCCGACAGCGGCGTGCACCCGCGTCCGGCGCGTGAGCTGCCGTGCGTCGAGGCCCTGGGCGTCCACGGCCGTGCCCGCGGTCCAGTGGGTGAGCGAGGTGACGCCCAGCGACATCGGGTACGGCGGGTCGGCCCGGCGTACCTGGTGGCCGGCCTTGATGAGCAGCCCGGCGGCCTCGCGCGCGGCACTCGCGTACGGCTTGCTGACGGCGACCCCGGCCATCGGGCTGCGCAGGGAGACGGCTATCCGGTACGTGCCGGGCGTGGCCGGGCGTACCACCTCGGTGCCGGCGAGGACCGACAGCATCAGGCGGGCGTCCTCGACGGTGGTGGCCAGCGGGCCGTTCTCCGACATGCCGAACCAGTCGCCGTCGCTGATGCCGGCCGGGACCACGCCGGTGCCGGGCTTTATCGTGACCAGGCCGCAGTTGGCCGCGGGTATCCGCAGCGAGCCCATGCCGTCGTTGCCGAGGGCGATCGGCACCATGCCCGCGGCGACGGCCGCCGCGCTGCCGCCGGACGAGCCGCCCGCCGTGCGCGAGGTGTCCCACGGGTTGCGGGCGGTGCCGTGCACACCCTCGGTGGTGCCGAAGACACACAGCTCCGGCACGTTGGTCAGCCCCACGACCACCGCGCCGGCAGCCCGCAGCCGGGCCACGGTGACATGGTCCTCGGCGGACGGAATGTCCGGCGTGGCCGCGGAGCCGACACGCTTGGACTCGCCGCGCACCGCGAGGTTGTCCTTCACGGCCACCGGCACGCCCGCCAGCGGCAGTTCGGCGAGGTCGCCGCGCGAGGCGACCTCGTCGGCCTCGGCGAGCGCGGCCTCGGCCCGCACCACCCGGAACGCGCCGATGCCGCCGTCGAGGCGCTCGATCCGGGCCAGGTGCTCGGCCACCACCTCCCGGGGGGTGGCCCGCTTCTCGCGTACGGCGGCGGCGATCTCGGTGGCGGTCCGGCCGACCCAGCTGGTCACGGGCGCTCCTCAGGGGTTACTCGCGAGTATGTAGGAGGAACTCTGCCCCTCGGCGGGCCCGGCGTCGAGAGGCCGGGCCCGCCGGGCTTGGATATTCGCGTAGCTGTTGTCGGAGGTGTGGTTCGACGGCGTACAGGTCCGCATCCCGCCGGACAAGGTGGAGAAGTAGGACTGGGACAGCTGGTACACCCTCGTCCGGTCCCTCGCGCCCGACGCGGCGAACGCCGTGTCCGGACCCGATGTGCGCCGGGTCGGCAACGAGGGTGGGCCGGCCCGGACGAGTGGAGCGTCGTACCGGTCCGGGAGAAGGACCACGGCCGCACCGGCTACGCCCTCGCCTGCGACGCGCCCGACATGGGCGGCCGCGCCGCCCTGATGCTCGCCGGCGAACCGGCACCGACCGGACCCGCCCGCCGAGGCGCGAAGCCGCCCGTCTTCCCCTCGCCGCGATCGACGACCCGGCGCCGCCGGAGGCGCCGGGCAAGGCCCCGGCCGGAACGCCGACGCTGGACGTGTGCCCGGAGACAGGCCGTGCTCGGCTCTCCCACCGCCGGGCCGAGGAGATCGAGGACATCGAGGACCTGGACGGCTTCACACTCCACCGGTTTCGCCACAGTGCCCTGACGCACGACGCCGAGGGCGGCACCTCCCCCGATGCTGCTGGCCCGTTCCCGCCACGCCTCCGTCCGCTCCCTGGAGCGGTACGCCCGCCCCGGCGTCGACGCGGTCGCCCGGCACGTCGCGGAGCGTGACCCCGCCGCAGAGAGGAGACCGGGGCCAACGAGCCGACCAGCCTCAGGTTCCTCGAAGCAGGATCACGAGACACTGGACGGCTGGACGGCGTCCCGCTGGTCCAGCCACTTGAGAATGGCCTGGTTCGTTTCTTCCGGCTTCTCCTGCTGGATCCAATGACCGCAATCCAGACTGACCACTTCCACATTCGGCACGAACTCTGTCAGTCTTTCAGACCTCGAGACCAGATCGCGGTCGCCGTAGATCATGAGGGTGGGCTGTTGGATGATCGGGTCGACGTCCGCCAACAGCCACCAGTTACGGTCCAGGTTTCTGTACCAGTTCACACTGGCCGTGAACCCTGATGATTCGAAAGCGGAGACGAGAACAGCCAGTTCACTGTCGCTCATGACGGGATCACCGAGTGGCGTTTCCGCTCTGGCGAGATCGATCAGCGCCATACCCGGCTGAGGCTCCCTGGGGGGCTCGTTCTTCCGGTACAGGTTGCGAAGGAACTGGAAGGTGTTGTCGTCGAACACGGCGTCCGCGACACCTGGTTGCCGATTGAAGTGGACGAAGTAGAAGTCACCACCAAACATGTCCTCCATGAACTCGATCCAGGGCTTCTCTCCGCGCTCCTGGTAAGGCAGGCTCAGATTGATCACCTTGTTTACACGGTTCGGATGCAACAGGGTCAGTCCCCAGACGACGAACGCGCCCCAGTCATGGCCGACGAAAGTGGCGTCTTCGTATCCGTAGTGGTCGAGGAGCGCGACGAGGTCACCCGACAGGTGCTCGATGTCATAGTCCGCCACTTCGACCGGGCGGGACGAATTGCCGTAACCCCGCTGGTTCGGTGCGATGACGTGGTAGCCGGCTGCGGCGAGGGCGGGCATCTGGTGGCGCCAGGAGAAGGCGTGCTCCGGCCAGCCGTGGCAGAGCACGATGGGCTTTCCCGCGTTCTCTCGGCCTGCTTCGAAGACTTCGAGTTCCACACCGTTGACCGGAATGAGGGTGGGCTCGGGAAAATCGGCTGGATCGAACATTTGCATTTCCTCTCCGGCGGCGTTCGCTGGCGGTCGACCTCCTCGGTGAGGTCATGTCGCCATCCTGCTGCCGAAACCGGTCACGTCATGACCGGTTTATGTGAGAGTTTTGTCGGTGTGCGAACCGACCGGCTGGTGGCCATCCTCCTCATGCTGCAACGGCGCGAGCAGGTGACGGCGGCAGAGGTGTCCCGAGAGCTGGAGGTCTCCGAGCGCACCGCCCGCCGCGACCTCGACGCCCTGGCCATGGCCGGGGTGCCCGTGTATTCCGTGCAGGGCCGAGGCGGCGGCTGGCGCCTCGTGGGCGGCGCCCGTACCGACCTGTCCGGGTTGACCGCCAGTGAGGCCCGCGCCCTGTTCCTGGCTGTAGGCCCGGCCTCGGCTGCGACGCCGGCCGTGAAAGCAGCTCTGCGCAAGCTCGTCCATGCTCTGCCGGAGCCCTTCCGGGTGCAGGCCGAGGCAGCAGCGTCGTCGCTGGTCACAGACCCGCAACGATGGGGGGCGAGCCGGGTCGAGCACCGGCCGCCCCGCTTCCTCGACCAACTCCAGGACGCGGTGATCCGCGGCGTCCAGGTGCGGCTCGGCTACGTCGACAGCAAAGGCGTCGACACCTGCAGAACCGTCCACCCGCTGGGCATCGTCGCCAAAGGTCCGGCGTGGTACCTCGTCTCCGACACCGGGAGGGGCCGACGGGTCTTCCGGATCGACCGCGTGTCGTCCGCCGACCCGACCGACGATCCCGTGCACCGGCCCGAGGACTTCGACCTTGCCGAGAGCTGGTCCGAGATCGCCGACGAGGTCGACCGCAAACGAACGCCGCTGGAGATCCAGGCGGTATGCACCCCCCACGGGATAGGCATACTCCGGATGGCGTTCGGCGGCCGGCTCGACGTGGGAGGTGCCACGACCGACGGCCGCGTCGAGGTCGTGATCCGCGGCCACAGCGAGTACATGCTCGCCGGCGAGCTCGCCGGGCTGGTCGAATGGCTCGAGGTGACCGGCCCTCCGGGTGTCCGGGACCACCTGGCCTCGATCGGCAGCGCGCTCGTCGAACGATACGGCCGACCGCGCACCAGCGGAGACCTTCACGCTTCTTGAAGCGGACGGGACAGAGTTTCGAGAACAGTTCCGCTCCATGGCGTGGGTTCGTC
>NZ_JBYIVZ010000113.1:0-4280 GCF_057710365.1 Streptomyces sp. bgisy027 | reverse complement strand
CTAGATCCAGCGTGCCTGCTTCGCCCGGACGACGGCCTGTATCCGGTTGCCGGCACCTAGCCGGTTCAGGATCGACGACATGTGCCGTTCCACGGTCCTTATCGACAGCACCAGTTCCTCGGCAATGGCGAGGTTGGAGCGGCCTTCCGCCGCAAGGGAGAGGATCTGCCGCTGCCGGGGAGTGAGCATGCTGCGCCGGCCGGCGAGGCGGTGCAGGGAGGTGGCAAGGGCGGGGTCAACGACGGGGTCGCCGTTGGCGAGTTGCCGGACCGTATCACATAGCCGGCCGGGGTCGATGTCCTTGGACAGACTTGCCGTGACCCCGCCGGCGAGGAGGTTCGCATGAGCCTGTGGAGAGGCATCGGCGGCGATGATCGTCAGCAGGGCACAGCCGGGCAGCGCTTCCTGCGTGAGGACAGTGTCCTCAGGTCGTCTTGCGCAAGTAGCTCGATGACGATCACCGAGGGGCGGGTCGCCTGGGCTCGGGGGAGCGCTTCCTTGAGGCTGGCGGCCTCGGCAACGACCTTCAGCCCGTCCGCGGAGGTGAGGACCGCCTCAAGTCCGTGCCGCGTCAGCTTCTCCGGCGCCACCAGCATGATGCGGATCGGCATGCCGGCCGCCGGCGCCACAGGTGCGGGGGCAGGGGCAGCCTGGTGGCCGAGGGTGGCGGGCCGCGTGGTTGTTGCCTCCCGCACGTCGCTGTGCTGGTGGCCGGTGATGGCATGAGGGCGTGCTTCGTCGGGCGCAAGAGCGGCCGGTGACTGGTCTCCGGTGGCGAGGGCAGCGGGCGGCACGGCCACCACGGGGCCCGGGCTGTCGGCTTCGGGTGGTGCCGGTTGCCGCACGGCTTCCCAGCGGCGCCGCCACGTCTGCGCCATTTCGTCGTCGGTCACGTGGCATGCGCGCAGATAGGCCTGCACGCAAGGCCAGGTCGGCACGGTTCGGCCGGCTGCCGCCTTCGACAGGGCGGGTGCGGAGTAGTGTGCTGTCCTGGCCATCTCGCGATAGGTGGGCCGGCCCGCGGACCGGCGCAGGGCTCGGAGCGAAGCCGCGAAACGCGCCTGCTCGCCGCCCGCCGGATCGAGGGGCTTCTCACTGCGGGGCACGGTGCTTCACCCCGTCTGCGGGGGCGTGTCTTCGACCGTGCGCGCAGCCGGTGCGTCGCGGCCGTCGTGCCAGGGTGAGTTCGCCAACGCCCGGCGCGCTGTTTCTCCGGCCAGGCCGATGGCCGTGGTACCGGCCATGACCGCCAGCGTCGCCTCATGCAGCAGTGCGGCGCACACGGAGAAACCCATCAGCAACAGCAGAACAATGATCAATGCGGCGACGGCGGACGCGGATGTCCTGCCCTGCTGGGGCTGGACATTGTCGCCGTCGGGGGGAGACACGGCGGTCACATGCCGACCTCTCTGGAACGGCGCACCACCGACGTGACGAGCCGACCGGAGATCTGGGTGAATGCATCACGGCCCGCAGCCCAGGCATTGCCCGTCGAGTAGCCGCTCAACGGGCCGGACCACGCGCCGTGTTCAGTCTCGCAGTCCACCTGCGGTGCGGCTGCAGGAAGTTGATGCCAGACCAGACGGAATCAACCCGCAGATTCATCCCGGGTTTGAGTGTATGCACTCATCTGCCAGGGCCTGGTGCGCACTCATAGTTAAGCGAGCGGAAAAGCAGGAGCACTTGCCCCTCGCCGCGGACGACCTCTCGTGGATCTGGGTGGCCGTCGCAACGGTGGGGTCTTCCATAGCCGAGGAAGACCCCACCCCCTCTCCCCCACACTCCAGCCCCCTGCGTCCGCCGCAGACGCTCTCCCCAGGGGCGAACACAGCGGCCCCGGCCCGGACGTACCGGAAGCATGCCCCGTCCGGCACACCCTGCCGGCCGGCGGCCCGTACAGCACGGCACCCCACATGCCCCACGCCGCCGCGCCGGACGACGCGGCGCCGCGCTGCGCAGGCACGCGGCACGCCGTACCGGGCCGGCCACCGTCGTCCTCCTGATGCCGGCCCGGGCGGGCCGATCCTGCCCCGGTCCGCGCGGGAGGCGTCCTCAGGAGAGCTGCTCAAGGAGAGTCCTGGCGTAGCGCAGGTGGCGGTGGTCTGTTTCGAGGACGGTCTCGGCGGTGTGCAGGGTGCTCAGGACCTCGGTGCGGGCCTGTGCGGTGTGTCCTGCGCCGGCGAGTGCGTGCACCCAGTCCAGGCGGCTGCGCAGGACGTGGGGGTGTTCCGGTTCGAGCAGGCGGATGCGGTCGTCGATGAGGGCGGCGAACCGTTCCAGGGCTTCGTCGTGGCGGCCGGCGCGGGCGGCGAAGGTGGCCAGGCTGCTGCGGATGGCCAGCGTGTGCGGTGCATCGGCGCCGATCAGGGCGGTGGCTTCGTCCAGCAGGGCGTGCATGGCGTGTTCGGACTCGGCGAGGGTGCCGGGGCGGGTGGCGAACCAGATGCAGCTGCGTCGGGTGGCGATGATCTGCTGGTGGTCGTCGGGGTGGTGGCGCTCGCGGTCGTTGAGCAGTGCCCGGAACTGGTGGGCGGCGGCGTGCGTGTTGCCGCTCTCGCCGGTGAAGTAGGCCAGTTGGTGGCGGGCGTCGAGGACGTCGGGGTGCGGCGCGTCCAGCAGCGTGCGGGCGCTGGTGACGATGTGGCCGAACAGGTGCACGGCCTGCTGTGCTGCTCCGGACTCTCCGGTGAAGAAGGCGGCCTGGTGGCGGGCGGCGAGCGTGAAGAGCGGATCGTTGCCGGGCCTCCCGGCGATGCGGCGCAGGCGGGCAGCGGCCTGGCGGGGGTGGCCGCCGTCGCCCAGGGCGAGGGCGAGCGGGAATTCCGCTTCGGCCACGGATCCCTCGTGTGCCTTGGTCAGGGCGGTGATCGCCCGCTGCAGCCGGGCCTGTTGGTGGGCCACGAGGCCGAGGTCGTATGCGTCCTCCGGGCCGACGGCCGCAAGGAGCGTGTTCCACAGGTGGTCGGGGATGGGTTCGAGGCGGGGGGTGTTGATCAGGTAGTCGAAGGCCTGGTAGCGGCCGTCGCCGTCGTGCAGGAGCAGACCGCTGGTGGCCAGGGCCGGTGTGCAGGCCCACTGGAAGGCGGTGGTGAGGGGCTCGGGGCGCAGGTCGCTGCCGCCGCGCTCGGTCAGATACGGCTCGTGGAGCCGCCGGAGCAGGTCGCCGGTCACGGCGCTGCGCAGGCCGGCGCGGCGGCAGTCGACGGCTGCGGTCACCAGGGCGGCGGCGCGCGGGTTGGTGCCCGGCGCCCAGGCGTTTTGCCATGCGGCCATCAGTTCGGGTCCTGCCGCGATCGTTTCTGCGATGCCGAACCGGTCGCACGTGTGCAGGGCGGCCGCGATGCGTGCGTCGTCGGCGTGGGCGGCGGCGCGCCTGCATTCGTGCTCGGACCAGCGCCGGGGCAGCCGGATCACGTGCGCTTCTTGGAGGACCTCGCGCTGCGTGCGCCAGGCATCCCGGTCGGAGCCGGTCAGGCGGCTCTCCTCACGGGCCTCGAAGCGGCGGTATTCCTCCACGCGCATGGTGCCCAGCACCACCCGGTGCCCTGGGCCGCTGTCGGACAGCGAGCGCAGCATGGTCGCCGTGATGCCGTCTCTGCCGAAGTAGTTCTCCAGGTCGTCCAGCCACACAACGGCGCGGCGGCAGCTGCGGGCACAGGCCACCGCCTGCGGGACGGCCGCCCTCGTGCGCGGGGCGACGAAGCGGTACTGCCCGAACCGGGAGCGTGCCACCTCGTAGCCGAGCCGGGACTTGCCCGCGGCGGATTCACCCACCAGCAGCACAAAGCCCGACCGCTGCAGCCGGAGCACCACCTCCTGCTCGGCGTCGCGTGGCACATAAGGCGGTGCCGTTGCCCCCTCAGCGGCACGCACCCCCGCCGCTTCCGGCCGGGTCACCTGACGCGCCCGGGGAATACGCCCCCGCACATCGCGCAGCAGGTCCGTCTCCTCCCGGCTGCGCCGCCGTGGCCGAAAGAGCTCGGCCGTCAGCCCGTACACGGCAGTCACCGCGGCCCCCACCCCGGCCGCCCACGGACCCGACAGCCACGTGATGGCGGCAGCGATCGCCACACAGCCCGCGACCACCACCGCGATGAACCCGGCCAACCCCTGCCACGGCTGCTCACCCCGCCGCAAAAGCCCAGGCATGCGGCCTCCCTGATATCCCCCACTACAGGGCATCTTCATGGAGAGCACGCCGATGTCGAGAGCACAGCAGCGGCTTCCAGCCGCTTCCCTCACCACACCCCACGACACACCCCGCCCCCTACCGCCTCCTA
>NZ_JBYIVZ010000112.1:0-4349 GCF_057710365.1 Streptomyces sp. bgisy027 | reverse complement strand
GCTCTCAGCGGCCGACGGCTTCATCGCCACCCGCACCAGGGTTGACACGCGCGCCATCGACCGAACTCGGCGGCCAGTACGTCACCCGGAAGGTCCATGACGAGCGCCGAGGTCTCCCGGCGACCAAGATCACGCCGACGCGATTACTCGCGCGACCGCCGAAAGATCCCGCCCAGCGCTCACACGAGACCATGCAAACCCTCAGCACACACGATTCACCGAAACACGATCACCGTGTCACCCGCCCCTCGTTTTTCGGTACATGCACCCACATAGCGACAACGAGGGAACCTCTGCAGGTCACGCGAGGCGTGGTGCAACCAGCCCTTGATTGCGACTCCCGCCGAGACTCGAACCTGCGGCCAGCATCGCCAGCTACTGGCCCAAACGGACGACAAACGCTTGAATCACGAGCTCCCGGGACAAGCCGACGGCGTTCCCCGTTCGCAGCCCCCGAGGACTCGACTCGCGCAGCACTCCCTCGGCACCCCAGATGACGAGCCAAGTCGCGTCCCGCCAGCCGCTACCGTTCACAAGCATTACCCAATCACACAAACCCCGTGCGACAGCGTGGCGGCCCCTCCAGCCTTCTCCAGGCCCACCTCCCCGCTATCACATCTGTTCGGTCCGCGGCGCTACCGCCGGACCCACTGGCCTTCTCAACTCACGACGCCACTTCTCGGGCAACCGCCTTAGAGAACACTTGCGTTCACAAAGGCCGACTCACTATCGTCCCAAGTAGTGAACGCATACGTTCACTACTTCGTCTCTGGGGGACATTCCGTGACGCACGATCAGATACAGACGCAGTCACCCGTGCCCGCGCCACCGGGTCCGGCCTCACGCCCATCACACCCGGGCATCGCACTCACGGTCATCGCTGCGTGCCAGCTGATGGTGGTGCTCGATGCCACGATCGTGAACATTGCCCTGCCCGACATCCAGACCGCGCTGAACTTCTCCACGACCAACCTGACATGGGTGGTCAGCGCCTACACCCTCACTTTCGGCGGACTGCTGCTGCTCGGCGGGCGAGCCGGGGACATCCTCGGGCGCCGCAGGGTCTTCATCGCCGGCATCCTGCTGTTCACCTTCGCCTCGCTGCTCGGCGGACTCGCCCAGGAGCCCTGGCAGTTGCTGGCCGCACGAGTCCTGCAGGGAATGGGCGGCGCCATCGCATCACCCACCTCCCTCGCACTCATCACCACCACGTTCCCCGAAGGCCCCGAACGCAACCGGGCATTCGGCATCTTCGCGGCCGTCTCCGCGGGCGGTGGCGCCATCGGACTCCTGGCCGGCGGACTGCTCACCGACTGGCTCGACTGGCGCTGGGTGCTCTTCGTCAACGTACCCATCGGCATCCTCATCGCGGCACTCGCACCGCGCTACATCAACGAGTCCGAGCGCCACCCCGGCCGCTTCGACCTGACCGGCGCGCTCACCTCGACGCTCGGCATGGTCGCACTGGTCTATGGGTTCATCAGGGCGGCATCCGACGGCTGGCGGGACTCGCTGACGCTAGGCGCGTTCGGCGCGGCCGTGGTATTGCTCGTCGCCTTCATGTTCGTCGAAAGCCGCGCCAAGGAACCGATCACCCCCCTGCGGATGTTCGCCGACCGCAATCGCTCGGGCACGTACGTGATCATGATCAGCCTCGCGGCGGCGATGTTCGGCATGTTCTTCTACATCGTGCTGTTCGTGCAGAACGTGCTGGGCTACTCCCCCATCAGCGCCGGCCTGGCCTTCCTGCCCGTCACCGTGGTCATTGCGGTGGGCGCGGGGATATCGCAGCGGCTGCTGCCGGTGCTCGGCCCCAAGCCGTTCCTGATAGCCGGAACCACCCTCGTCGCCATCGGCCTGGCCTGGCAGTCCTTGGTCGACTCGGGCAGCTCCTATGTCGGCGGGGTGCTCGGACCGATGCTGGTCTTCGGCTTCGGCATGGGACTCAACTTCGTCACCCTCACCGTGACCGCCGTATCCGGCGTCGCCTCGCACGAGGCGGGGGCGGCCTCCGCCCTTCTCAACACGACACAGCAGGTGGGCGGTGCACTCGGTCTGTCCATCCTCACCACCGTCTTCGGCTCGGCCAGCCGCGACGAGGCAACCAAGCAAGTCGCGTCGTTCATGGCCCAGGCCACGCCGGAGCAGAAGGCCACGTTCGCCGAGACCCACCAGTTGCCCGCCCCGTGGAGCCACGAAGTCCTCGCCCAGGGGATCTCCACGGCCTTCATCCCGGCCGCCGCCATGGCCCTCCTCGCGTTCGTCGTCGCTACGGTCGTCGTACGGGTCCGCAAGAGCGACTTGGAAGCCCTCAGCGGCGCGGGCGGCGGCGCCCCGGCCGCGTAAGCTCCGCGCGTCCCCCGGACCACGGCGTCCGTAACCGCTCGCTCCACCCACCACGGAGTACGTCGGCCTACGGACGCCGTGCGGTGCCCCTGACGGCAGCTCTCGCTGTCACGCCCCAGCCTGAATTCGGAATCTGATAACGCGCGTTGGAACGCCACCGGACGCGACGATTGTGAACATCGCGCTCCCGCACATTCAAGACGCTCTCAAGTTCAGCACGACCGACCTCACCTGGGTCGTCAGCTCCTACACGCTCACCTTCGGTGGCCTACTGCTTCTGGGCGGCCGCGCCGGTGACATCCTGGGCCGCCGCCGGGTCTTCATGACCGGCATCCTGCTGTTCACACTCGCCTCGCTGCTCGGCGGACTGGCCCAGGAGCCCTGGCAGTTGCTGGCGGCGCGCGTGCTCCAGGGCATGGGTGGCGCGATCGCGTCGCCCACCTCGTTGGCGCTCATCACCACCACGTTTCCCGAGGGCCCGGAACGCAACCGGGCCTTCGGCGTCTTCGCCGCCGTATCCGCGGGTGGTGGAGCCATCGGTCTGCTCGCGGGCGGCATGCTCACCGAGTGGCTCGACTGGCGCTGGGTGCTGTTCGTCAACGTGCCCATAGGCATCGTGATAGCCGTGCTCGCGCCGCTGTACATCAACGAGTCCGAACGGCACAACGGCCGCTTCGACATAGCGGGCGCGGTGACCTCGACGGCCGGCATGGCCTCCCTGGTCTACGGCTTCATCCGCGCGGCGGACGAGGGCTGGCGGGACAGCCTGACCATCGGGTCCTTCGGCGCGGCGGTGGTCCTGCTGCTGGCCTTCGCGTTCATCGAATCGCGGGCCAAGGAACCCATCACCCCGCTGAAGATGTTCGCCGACCGCAACCGCTCGGGCACGTACGTGATCATGCTCAGCCTCGCCGCGGCGATGTTCGGCATGTTCTTCTACATCGTCCTGTTCGTGCAGAACGTGCTCCAGTACAGCCCGATCGAGGCCGGCCTCGCCTTCCTGCCCGTGACGGTCGTGATCGCGCTGGGAGCGGGCCTGTCGCAGCGCTTCCTTCCGGTGCTCGGCCCCAAGCCGTTCATGCTCGCCGGCTCCGGGCTCGCGGCGATCGGACTTGCCTGGCAGACCCTCATCACCGCGGACAGCTCGTACGTCGGCGGAGTGCTCGGCCCGATGCTGGTGTTCGGCTTCGGCATGGGTCTGAACTTCGTGACCCTGACGATCACCGCGGTGTCCGGTGTCGCCCAGCACGAGGCCGGTGCCGCGTCCGGGCTTCTCAACGCCACGCAGCAAGTCGGCGGTTCGCTCGGCCTGTCCATCCTGACTACGGTCTTCGGCACCGCCAGCAAGGACGAGGCGGAGAAGCAACTGCCGAAGTTCATGGCGGAAGGGTCGGCCGAGCAGAAGGCGGAGTTCGCCAAGACGCACCAATTGCCCGGCCCTTGGGGCCACGAAGTACTCACGCAGGGCATCTCGACGGGCTTCGTGGCCGCCGCCTCGATGGCCGTCATCGCCCTGGCCACCGCATGGTTGGTGATCCGTGTCCGCAAGAGCGACCTGGACGCGCTCTCCGGGACGGCGGGCCCGATGGCCGGCTGATCCGGCCGGGCCCGCGAAGGGCCGCGGATGGCCGGATCGGGTCCGGGGGACCGAAGACGAGGGCGACGATCCGGCCATCCGCACCACTGTCGCGGCTGCCGCGATCCGCACCACGGTCACGGGTACCGCGATCCGCACCACCACCACCGCCGCAGCTACCGCCGCGGGGCGAGTCGCAAGGGGGCGGGCAAGCCAGAGCCCGCCCCAAACGGCAGCCGCCGCGACGAGCCACACGCCCGGCACCGACATGAACCCCATGACGTCAACCCCGCACCCCTCGCGTGTCAACTGTGTGTGCGGCCCCACCTGTCGCACATCCTCTGCCACGACAACGGACCAGCGGTCACGCAGAGTTCCCAGGGTGCACAGAAAGTATCGACAGCTCCAGCAGAGCGACTGAACCGCC
>NZ_JBYIVZ010000111.1:0-4580 GCF_057710365.1 Streptomyces sp. bgisy027 | reverse complement strand
CCTCTCGCTCCGCGGCCAGGACGGGTGGCAGAAACGACCCTGGTCAGCAGCTGGTTGGCCCGCCATGAGGCCGGTAAACAGCATGCACGGCTGCCCCATCATGTGCCTTTACCCTGAAGGCCATGACCCTGAAGATCGTCGAGTTGACGGACATCCACGACAGCAGCCTGCGCGCCCTACTCATCAGCGAGAACTGGCACACCCACGCAGCAAGCCTGATCGACGACCGGCATCGTCCCTGGGAAAGGATCTATGTCGCCCTCCTGGATGGTGAAGCCGCGGGCTTTGTGGAAGGCACGTTCAGCGACATGAGCGCATTCACCTCCGGAGAATTCCCGCGACCCAGGGCACGCATCATGAACCTGCTGGTCTCCTCAGCCCATCGCCGCAACAGGGTCGGCAGCGGCCTCGTGCAACGATTCGCCGCCGAAGCCCAGGCCATGCACCTGGACAGCCTGGCGCTGTTTCCCGACCCCCGAGAGCCCGAAGAACGCATGGCCTTCTTCGCCGACTGCGGCCTGCGGCCAGTGGTCGGCTCCGAACTCCTCGGCGCTTCGCTGGAAAGCATCCGCACAGCCCTGACCGAACCGGCCACGTAACCGTCGGGAGGCCGCGAAGCCGGTGGCTGCACATCCCACGGCCGGCGACAGCCCTGCGCCGGCGCGTCAGGCCCAGCCGTGTGCTGTCGTACTGCCTCGCGGACACCTGTGCACGGGCATCGTGAGACTGTCTCAAGAGTAAGAAGACACCGCCCGGTACGAACAACCAGCGCTGTTCGCCCGTACCATCTGCACACCGAGGCATCCAGCGGCACTCGCGGCGCCCTGCCGGGCCGCCCGATCCCTCACCCACAAGGCGCGCCACACATGCGGCACAGCCCCACACAACACCCATGCGCCGAGGAAAGGCCCACCCCATGCCCGAGACAGCCAACCCCGCCACCGAACTGACAACCCAGTACCTCGCCCAGGTAACCGGAGACCTCGAACGCAATACGAAAGAGCAGGAACGTATCAGCGCGGAGATCGCGTCCCTCCAAGAGCAACTCGCCGCCGTGCAGCACGACCACACCGTGCTGATGAACGTGCAGCAGGCACTCGGCCTCCCCCAGCCGCCGGCCCAGCCCACGGCAGACACCGAGAGCGCCACGGTGCCCTCCCCGCGGCAGAAGACTCCCGCCCCGCCCGGCCGGAAGCAGAAGACCCGCAAGGCCACCGCCCCGCCGAAGAAGACCGCAGCCAAGAAGCCCCAGGCCAAGCCGGCGGACACCGCAAAACCAGCTCAGCCCACCCTGGTCGAGCTCATCCGACGCCACCTCCTCGAACTGACAGACCCCCGCTCGGCCGCGGAAATCTCCGCCGCGCTCCACCAGGCCCACCCCGAACGCCAGTTCGCGGACAAGGTCGTACGAGTCACCCTCGAAAACCTCGTCGCCAAGAGCCAGGCAGAACGCACCAAACAAGGAAGGTCCGTCTTCTACACCGCCCCCGGATCGAAGCCCGCCGATGCACCCGAAGCCGAGACGCAGCCCGCGCACGCCGGCCGCTGACAGACTCGTGTTCTACGCGTCGGCGGGCCAGAACTGCACGAGGTAGCGCTCCACCCCGGCGCCGGTGCCTTCGCCCTCCGAAAGCGCCGCAGCCGCGGCTCTGCCAACGCAGCTGACGCGCACGCGCCAGGAGCCACCCACGTCAGCCAGCCTGAAGACCTCGTCCGTCCGGCCCGTGTGCATGGACCACACCGCGACCTGCCCGCTCGAAGACTCAAAAGCGGCCTCGGCCTGCTCGTCCCAGCCTCCCGGATCGTGCGGGGGCGGCGCCGCGTCCCACACCTCGACATCGACGGTGGCGGTGTGGGTGTGCCCGCCGCTGGTGATGTCCAGACGCCCCGGATGGGCGCCGAGGAAAGAGCGGCGGTGAAAGTCGTCGGGGAAGGGCACGGGCAGCTCCGCGTCGTCGGACTCCTGCAGACCAAACGCGTGATACCCCACCAACGCACTCACACGCTGCCGCCGCACAAGCCGCGCCACAACAACCCCCTCAACTCAGAACACGGCGCCCGCCGGGATGCCGGACCCCGACCTTCACCGGGCCCACAGCACAGCGAACCAACCCAACCGCAGACCACCGGCGGGTACTTGAGAAGTTGGCGAGAGTCTCCCGCAGGGACCGGGACACCGACATCGAAGCAGACACCGCATGGCAGGCGGCAGCTCCATGCCGGGCAGGTCACACACCGCGACAGGCCTGCGTGGTGTCCCCGTCAGCGAGATGCTGGTGGAGGCGATGTCGGTGCAGGCTTGGCCGGCGGCAGCCGGGCGGCTGTCATCTGCCGTCCGAGTCGGGCGAGGGTGGGGGCGGCGCAGGCAGCAAAGCCGGCTCGGGCCGCGTGGGTGCTTGGGCCGGCAGGCGCCATGCCTGGATCAGACTGCCCAGGCGGCGGGCCGGTGTCTCGCTGGGGATGAACAGGACGACTGCGAGCAGGGCAAGGGCGCCTGCGGTGAGTGCTGCTGTCGTCCAGGCGGAGAGGCCTCCGCGTGCCATGGCGATGACGAATGCGGCTGCCGCGCCCAGCAGGCCGCCGATGCGGGCCATCGCGTTCACCATCGTCGTTCCCGCCACGGCGGGCGACGCAGCGTCAGGGACAGGCCGGGTGTGCCGAGCAGGACTCGGAGGGTGAAACGGATACGGGTACGGCGGGTGGGCAGGGTGGCCAGTTCGGCGTGCCATTCCTCCTGCCATCGCGCTCGGTGCGGGGCGGGAAGCAGCCAGGTGAGCAGGGTCAGCAGGCGTGGGTTGACGCCGGAAGATGAGGTCGTGGGCTGCAGGACGGCGGTGGAGAGATCGTGCAGTTCACGGCTTACCTCTGTCAGGCCTGCGGCTCGGGCCAGGGGCGCCAGTATGTCGATGGTTTCGCGTGCCTTGCGGTGCTGCTTGGCCGGGGCCACGAAGGCGATGGTGCGCATGTTGTGCAGCCGGTCGGCGAGCCGGATCGCCAGCACGGCTTCCTCACGTGTCGGCCGGGCAGCAGGCCCCGCGTGGTCGCAGGTGAGGCTTTCCAGCGGGAGGGCGCTGAGTTCGGCGGTGCGCACGGTGTGGATCAGGCCGGCTACCTCGGATCCGAAGTATGTGCTGACGCGGTCGGGCGGGCAGTGGGTATCGACGATGTCGTGCAGCAGGGCGGCGCAGATCACGGACGGCGGCATGCCGACCTCGGCGACGATGGCGGCGACGGCCAGGCAGTGGGTGAGCAACGGGTCTCCGCTGCGGCGGGTCTGGCCCGCATGCCACAGAGCGGCTTCGTCGTGGGCGTGCGCGATGGGCGCGGTGTCGGCGTCGGGGCGGTGCGTACGCGCAAGGTCTAAGAGGTTACCCAGGGACGGGGCGGCGGGACGGCGCCTGTCCGGTCGCATCGTTAACCGGCGCCGCGCGGCCGTCATGACACTCCCCCGTCGGCGGCCGGGCGGGCGGCCCATCCAGGCAGGGGTTGCTTGCGGGAGCGGTAGGCGCGGGCGAGAGCATCCCGCGCGTGCTCGGCACCGTCCTCGGTGATCCGGTAGAAGCGGCGGCGCGGTCGGCCGGCTTCCTCGTGTACGGCGGGGTCTTCCCAGGTGCTGTCCACCCAGCCGACTTGTTCCAGGCGGGCGAGGATCGGATAGATCGTGCCCGACGGCAGTCCCGCCAGCTCGCACAGCTCGAGGCCGTAGCGCTCTTTGGCGGGGTCCTCCAGCAAGGCCCGCAGCACCAGTTGGGTCTGCAGGGTCATACGCGGACTACCCATACTCGTACTCTACATAGCCCATATACGGGCTGTCCAGAGTGAGCAGCGGGCCGCGAGCCGCTTCTCAGCTCTCCCGGCGAGGTGCCTGGAGGGCCGCTGACCGGGCCGGGGCCGAAGCCCCCGCCCGGCAGGCCGTGAAACTCGGGCGCGCCCGCGCCCCGGGCGGGCCGCAGCCGGTCCGCCCGGTCCCAGCCTGTGCGATTCCAGCCAGAGCATCCCGCGTACCCCCGATCGCGCACCGGTGGGGGTCTGCTCTGTCCGTCTCCGGATGGGCGCCTTGGCTGGCCAGACCCACGGAGCTGGTGTTCTCCGGAGGCGGCGGTTACCCCTCAGGAAGGCGACAACTCGCCCCAGATGGCACAATTTTGATGCCCCGTAAGGGGCGCGACCGGGTGCGAGGCAGTGCTGCTTCGAACCCGGGACACGAAGAGGAGCCCTCTCTCGGTCACGGTTCCGACGCCACTGTCCGAGAGGGGCTCCCACACATTCCCATTCGTGACACAGAGGACAGAACGGGAGCGATATGAAGGATCGTATGGGCAGGGAGGCCGGTCTCGCCACGCGACTTCGCCGCCGGCTACGCGAACGCCGAGCGGTGCGCGGGCGGGAACTCGGCCGTCATGCGCTGCATGGAGCCGCCTACCGGGCCGGCAGCGGGATCGTCACCGTACTGATCCTGTGGATCGAAAGCCGCCGCTGGCAGACACGCAGGGGCCCCGTCGCAAGACACATGGGGCCCCTGCAAACCAGCCCCTGCACCGCACCCTGCGTCCAGTGCCATGGCACGCGGGCCGTCTGTG
>NZ_JBYIVZ010000110.1:0-5362 GCF_057710365.1 Streptomyces sp. bgisy027 | reverse complement strand
ACTGACGCTGGGCGCCAACAAGGGCTGACGGCCCCTTTCTTGAAAGAGACACCCGTGCACCACCCCTTCACCCCCGTCGCCTCCGTGCCCGTGGACCCGGCCCGCGCCCGGGTTCACGAGGAGGGCTGGCAGTCCTGGAGCCCGAGCGGCACCTACGCGCTCGGCGACAGCCCGTACCGCCCGACCGACGACAACTGGGCGACCGTCTGTTACCGCCCCGGCGTCACCGTCCCCGAGGGCACCTTCCAGGGCGAGGGCCTGCTGGCGCTCGACCCCGGAGACGGCTCCCCGGTCCGGCTGTGGGCGGCGGCGGATCCTCTCAGCGCGGTCCCGTCCGTCCGGCTGGTCATGACGGACGGCGGCGTCGCCGAGGTCAGCGCCGACGGCCCGGTGAAGGAGTGGACGGGGACCGGCATCCAGTCGGTGCTGGGCGACTGGGCCGACAGCCTGAAGCTGCCCGCTCCCCGCCCGGCACCGACGGTCTGGTGCTCCTGGTACGAGTACTTCACCGCCGTCACCGAGGACGACATCCACGAGAACCTCCGTGCGATGGACACCCTCGACCTGCCCGTCGACGTCGTCCAGATCGACGACGGCTACCAGAAGGCCCTCGGCGACTGGCTCACCCTCTCCGGCCGCTTCCGCTCCCGCGCCGGCATCGCCGACGCCATCCGCGCCCGCGGCCGCCGCGCCGGCATCTGGACGGCCCCCTTCCTGGTCGACCCGGCGAGCGACCTGGCCGCCGAGCACCCGCAGTGGCTGGTCCGGGACGAGGACGGCGACTTCACGCACGCCGGCCGCAACTGGGGCCACGACCTGCGCGTCCTGGACACCACCCACCCCGGGGCGGCGGCGTATCTGACGGACGTGTTCCGTACGCTGCGCGCCGAGGGCTACGACTACTTCAAGGTCGACTTCCTGTACGCGGGCGCCCTGGACGGCGTCCGGCACGACACGGAGACCGACGCGCTGACGGCGTACCGCGACGGCATCCGGCTGATCCGTGAGGCGATCGGCGCGGACGCCTACCTGCTGGGCTGCGGAGCGCCGATGCTGCCCTCCCTCGGCCTGTTCGACGCGATGCGGGTCAGCCCCGACACGGCCCCGCACCGCCGCCCCGAGGCCGACGACCACAGCCAGCCCGGCCAGGACCCGGCCGAGTTCACCGGCGCCGGCCGGCAGTGGCAGCACGGCCGTCTCTGGATCAACGACCCCGACTGCCTGATGGCCCGACCGGCCGTCGAGACCCGGGAGCGGTGGGCCGCGCATGTCGAGGCGACCGGCGGCCTGATGGCGTCCAGCGACCGCCTGCTCTCCCTCGACGAGTGGGGCGTGACCACCACCCGCCGACTCCTCGGAGGAGCCGCCCGATGAAGCGCGAACTGTCCGTCCCCGGCATCGCCTATGGCGGCGACTACAACCCCGAGCAGTGGCCCGAGGAGATCTGGGCCGAGGACATGCGCCTGATGCGCGAGGCCGGGGTGACCATGGTCAGCGTCGGCATCTTCTCCTGGGCCCTGCTGGAACCGAGCGAGGGCACCTACGACTTCTCCCTCCTGGACCGTGTCCTGGACCTGCTGCACGGCCACGGCATCGCGGCCGACCTCGCGACCCCGACGGCGGCGCCCCCGGCGTGGTTCTTCCGCGCCCACCCCGAGGCGCTGCCCGTCGACAAGGACGGCAGGGGACTGTCGTACGGCAGCCGCCAGACGTTCTGCCCGTCCAGCCCGGCCTACCGGGAGGCGGCCCTGCGGATGGCGGGCGAGCTCGCCCGGCGCTACGCGGACCACCCGGCGCTGGCGATGTGGCACGTCCACAACGAGTACGGCTGCCACAACGCCGAGTGCTACTGCGACGAGAGCGCGGCCGCGTTCCGGCGCTGGCTGCGCGGGCGCTACGCGGACGACCTGGACGCCCTCAACGACGCCTGGGGCACCCGCTTCTGGAGCCAGTGGTACTACGACTGGGACGAGATCCTGCCGCCCCGCCCCACCGGCGCCGTCCCGAACCCCACCCAGCAGCTCGACTGGCGCCGCTTCTCCAGCGACGAACTGCTCTCACTGTACGAGGCGGAGCGCCAGGTGCTGCTGGAGGCGGCCCCGCAGGTCCCCGCCACCACCAACTTCATGGTGATGTACAACTTCGACGCCCTCGACTACTGGCGCTGGGCCCCGAAGCTGGACGTCGTCTCCAACGACCACTACCTCCAGTCCGCCGACCCCGAGTCCGAGATCGACATCGCGCTCAGCGGCGACCTGGTCCGCTCCCTCGCGGGCGGCCCGTGGCTGCTGATGGAGCACTCGACGGGCGCGGTCAACTGGCAGCCGGTGAACAGGGCGAAGGGCCCCGGCGAGCTGCGGCGCAACGCGCTCGCCCATGTCGCCCGGGGCGCGGACGGCATCGCGTACTTCCAGTGGCGGGCGGCGAAGGCGGGCGCCGAGCAGTGGCACTCGGCGATGCTGCCGCACGCCGGCACGGACAGCCGGATCTGGCGGGACGTGGTCCGGCTCGGGGCGGATCTGAAGGCGCTCGCGGAGGTGCGCGGCAGCGTCGGCACGGCCGAAGTGGCCGTCGTCTGGGACTGGAACGCCCGCTGGGCCCTGGAACTCCCCTCCCAGCCGAGCGCCGAACTGCGCTTCCAGGACCTGGTCCGCGCCTGGTACGAGCCGCTTTGGCGGGCCGGCGTGGCGGTGGACTTCGTACGCCCGGACGCGGACCTCTCGCCGTACCGCCTGGTCCTGGCCCCGACCCTGTACCTGGTGGACGACGCGGGCGCGGCCAACCTCACCGGCTTCGCGGAGCGCGGCGGCACCCTCGCCGTCGGCTTCCACAGCGGCGCGGTCGACGCGAACTGTCATGTCCGGCTGGGCGGTTACCCGGGCGCGTTCCGCGAGGCGCTCGGCGTGCGGACCGACGAGCTGTTCCCGCTGCTGCCCGGCGAGTCGGTGGGCCTGAGCGGCGGCGGCACGGGAACGCTGTGGTCGGAACGGGTACGGCTGTCCGGCGCCGAGCCGGTCGAGTCGTACACGAGCGGCCCGCTGGCCGGAGTCCCGGCGGTGACGCGGCACAGCGTCGGCACCGGAACGAGCTGGTATCTGGCCACGCTCCCCGACGAGTCGACCCTCGCCGCGCTCCTGGCCCGCATCCGCACCGAGGCCGGGGTGCGGCCGGTGCGCGAGACCGCTCCCGGTGTGGAGGCGGTCCTGCGGCGCGGTCCGGACGCCGACTACCTGTTCCTCATCAACCACACCGACCGCCCCGCCGAGGTCACGGTGGCCGCGAACGCCACGGAACTGCTGACCGGCAAGCCGGCGCCGGGCTCGGTCGGGGTGCCCGCGGGGGAGACGGCGGTGGTGCGCGAGCCACGCTGAGGGCACGCCTGCCCCTCGCACGCGAACACTCTTTCGTTCCGGGCCCGGTGTGACAGGGTGGCGTGAACGCGTGGGGGATTTTTCGAGGGGTGGGCGGGGGCGGCATGCCGGAACTGAGCAAGGGCGCGAACATGGCGATGGGCCCTGGGGCCCGTCGTCGCCGAACTGCACGCCGTGGGCGGCACGGTCGACCTCAGCGCCCTGCTGGTGGCGGCGGACGGCAAGGTCCGCTCCGATGACGACCTGGTCTTCTACAACCAGCCGTCCGCCGAGTCCGACGCGGTACGGCATGTCGCCGCCGACGCGGCGGGCGGCGAGCGCATCGAGGTGGACCCGGCCGCGCTGCACATCGAGGCCTACAGCGCCCGCATGACCGAACGCCGTCCGGTCCTCCACACCGACGGCACCATCGAGATGAACGCGGGCCCGGTGGAATTCAAGAGGCGCTGACCGGAATTTTCCTCGCCGTAACCAGGGGATTTCTTGTGCGCAACTCGGATAGCATGATCGAACTGATTGACGATTCAATATCCTGATCTATCCGACAAAACGGCCAAATCAATTGATATCTATAGCGTCGCGGGTGCTCTCGCGAATAAGACGCAGGACTACGTTCGCCACGTGGCTCCGGCCGCGGGCGGTGCTGTGGGGCACGGCGGCCCTGGTGGGCCTCGGATTCCTCATCGCGCTGGAGATCGCCGCGCGATGCTACGGCGTACCGGGACCGATCACCAATCAAATGCGCGAGGTGATATTCCCGCCTAAATCAGGCTTCCTGCTCTATGCGGGCATGGCGCTGATGATGGTGGTCCTCACCTGGCGCGAGCGTTTCATCGCGGCCGGCACCGCGATAGGCATCGACCTCGTCATCGTGCTCGTGCGCTGGATCTCCGGCACCGGCGTCCGAGTCCCCGACGGCCACCCCTTCGGCAACGGCGCACTGCTGGTCGTCCTGGGCTGCGCCGTCCTCGCCGTCACCCGCCGCACCGGCCGGGAACGCATTCTGCTGCTGAAGGGCGTGGGCCTGGCCCTGCTGCTGGTGGCCGGCCGCAAGACCGGCGACACCTGGCTGCTGATCACGTCGAAGACCCGCTACACGGTGCTCGACCAGTACGTGGCGACCGCCGACCACGCGCTCGGCAACCCGTCCTGGCTGGTCGGCCGGCTCGTCAGGGCCACCGGCCCGGTCGGCGCCCACGTCCTGGACTGGGTCTATGTACAGCTGGCCGTGGCCGCGGTGTGCGCCGCCCTGTACCAGCTCCGCAACGTGGCCTCCGAGCGCCGCTTCCCCCGCCACCACCTGGTGCGCACCTTCCTGATGATCGGCCTGCTCGGCCCGGCGTTCTACATGATCTTCCCGGTCGTCGGCCCGATCTTCGCCTACGGCGCCGACGGCGGCCAGTGGGCCGCGGCCAACCTGTGGCCGGAGACGGCACCTCCGCTGATCACCCCGCAGGCGATGCCGTTCGACGGGATCACCCCCCGCAACTGCATGCCCAGCCTGCACACGGCCTGGGCGACCGCGATCTTCATCCACACCCGCACGGGCCCACGCTTCCTGCGCTTCGCCGGCACCTTCTGGCTGCTCGCCACCATCGGCGCCACCCTGGGCTTCGGCTACCACTACGGCGTCGACCTCGTCGCCGGTGTCGTCTTCACCCTCACCATAGAAACGGCCCTGCGCGCCCAGGCCCGCGGCTGGGACCGCCAGGCCACCCGCCTCGTGGCCCACGGCGCCGTGGTCTTCGCGGCCCTTCTGACGTCCTACCGCTACCTGCCGACCCGGATGGCCGACCACCCCTGGCTCGCCGGCCCCCTCCTCATCCTGGCGATGACCTCGGTCATCGCGGCCTTCGTCCGCACCACGACCCAGTGGGACCCGAAACCCGCCCTCACCCCACAACCGAAGCCCCAACCCGAACTGGTCTGACGCCAGAGGGCCGGACCGCTTTCGCGGTCCGGCCCTCTGGCCCGAGGCCGGTCGGTGGCTA
>NZ_JBYIVZ010000109.1:0-6479 GCF_057710365.1 Streptomyces sp. bgisy027 | reverse complement strand
CGCTCCCACCCCGGCAGGAACTGCGTGCGGTGCCAGGCCACCTCACGCACTCCTGCGTCCAGCGCGAGCCAGCCACCGGGGTCGGCGACATCAAGCGTGCTTTGAAGCGGCGCACCTCCCGCGAGCCGCGTCGCTGCCGCTGTCCCGTCCTCGATGTCCTCAAGCATTCCCGCCCCTCCAGCAGTCGTACCAGGTGATCGTAGGTGCGGGGTTCGCGTAGGGCGCGTGAAATATGGCCCGTGATCGCCGAGGGCCGCCCCTGCCCACCAGAAGCCGAACGCGGTGACATCGCCCCTGCTTCGCTTGCTGCTGGTGACAGGTAGCGCGCCGCATCGGTGACAACCACCATGCTTTGTCCTACTGAAGGCCGCAGGTCAGCGGATGCCGAAGCAGTTCTGTATGGAGTGCGCCGGCTGACGTCCGTGACGGACAGCGGGAAGTACGTCCCCCGCAGCCAGCTCAGCGCCCACCAGAAGTCGCCCATCGTCTCCGGCCGGTACCGCCGGTACGGCAGCGAACAGCACCTCGCAACGGTACGTCTGCCCCACCCTGACGTCCTTGGTGCGCATGGGCCCAGGGTGCTCCCCGCCGCCCGCGACGTCACGGTCCGCACCCGCTACCGCAGGCCTCGCTCACCCACACCCGCCACATCCCTGACCTGCGCAATCAAGCCAGGAGGGCCGCTTTGCCGCCAACCCCCGTCAACCCCGGCGCGGTCTTGGTCCTTTCGCGCTACACAAGAACACCGGAGTGAACGTGCGGTGTTCGCAAGGCAGTTGTGGCCTGACGGGAGGTCCGGGCACGTGATCGTGACCATCAACGTGGCGGTGCTGCTCGCCATCATCATCGTCGTGCGGCTGCGCCGACGTACGCACGCCCGGAGCCGGTTCGACGAGAAGATGACCGTGGTCATCTGCCTCACCTTCGGGGTGCTGATCGCGCCGACCGCCTTCGGGCAGACGATCCTGGACGTCGTCACCCAGCTCGCGGAGGGCCTGTCTCAGGCCGGCCAATGACCCCGGCCTGACCCGCCCGACGGGACCCAGCAGCGCCGTACGCACCTGGGTCCGCTTGGGGTCCTGGGTCCACTGGGTCCCCGCACCTGTGCCATCGGCGCCGATCTGTGTCATCAGCTCCCTGTTTTCCCAGGTCGCCGTGGGCATCTGTGTCACTGTTCATCTGTGTCATCGGGCGGGTTTCGTCCGTACCGCAGACCGGTGCCACGCCCCGGCGATACCGTGAGAACCCACCCCAGATCACGCCCCGGGAGCCTTCGATGAGCCAGGAGCCGGCCGCCGCGCCCGACCGCCAGCCGCTCGACGAATCCGCCGCCGAATCGGTCCGCAAGTACGCGGCCGACCAGCGCGCGCGGGTCGACGTCCTCGCCTCCGTGCTGGAGGACATCGCCGAGAACGGCTACCCCTCGCCGGAGGCCGGCGTGCCGTGGGAGGTCGCCCGCGACGCCCACCTCGCCCGCCTCGCTGGCGAGGAGCCTCGTGTCGCCTGAGCACGGCGCGCGGCGCTCCCGCGTCATCCTGGTGGAGCCCGCGCTCACCCAGCTGGCGAAACTCACCGCGTCCGAGACGCACCGCTTGGACCGCGCGATCGTCGCGATCAGCGTCAACCCCGAGCTCGGCACCGAGGTGCCCGGCACCCTGCTGCGCGACTACGTCGACGAGATCGACGGCGTGCGGGTGATCTACTACGTGACGGCCCTGGGGTCGATCACGATCGTCGCCTACGTCGAGGCGTAGGACCTCCCGAGCACCTGTGTAGCGCCCCGGACTTCCTTGGTCCGGGGCGCTGCTGCTTCCTCTGCAGGGTGCCGTTCGTGGGTGGCCGGGGTGCTGCTCTTGGCGCCGGAGAGCGATGACACTCGGGCCGATGGCTCTGTTCACGAGTTTCGACTCCGGGGTGATGTTCACGAGAACGGGAGGCACTTGGCAGCCCCGCCTCGCTCCGGGCGTCGCCGCGATCCACGCATGGCTTCGATCACGACCCTTCGGCCGGACGCTGGACTGCCCGCCAGCGAAGGGCTTCGTCATCGGGGACGTCCGGGGATGCGAAGTGGAACGGCACCTTGAGGTAGTCGGCCAGGGCCCGGCCGGCCTCCGCAGCGGCGATGCCCGGAGGAGAGCCGTCAGGACGGTGGAAGACCGTTGCCAGGTGGCCTTCCCCGGCCGGGTCGTCCAGGACCGCGACCAGCAGCACGAACCAGTCGTGGACGGTATCGCCGTCCCAAAGAGCCTCGACAGCAGCCACACGGCCCGGGAGGACCGCAGCTCGAGATGCGAGTGAAGGTACGTCGAGAGGATCGGGTGGCCTGCGCTGCACATGCTCGCCGAGGGCCTCGTAGCGCGCGTGGACCACTTGCTCCGCCTCGTTCAGGCTCAACCCCAGGGGGCGCAGGGCCTTCCACACGGACTTGACCGCCGTCATCCGGCGGTCGCGCAGCACCTCAGCATCGACCGCCCGGCGGGTCCGTTCTTCCAGGTAAGCCCACCAGCCACTCACGGGGCCACCGGGAGGGATTCCATCGCGTGCGCCATGGGGCGACCGTACGTCAGTGCGCTGCGCGCTCCCCGTTCGGCCCACCAACTGGGCGGGCAGTGCTGTCGAGACTCGTGGACGAAGCCAGGCCGACGGCTGGAGGACGGCACACGGGTGCTGCTCCTGCAGCAGACGCGCGTTCAACTGCTGCACAGTGCTGCTGTGCAGGCAGCGCATGTCACACAGGTCGTCCTGCCGCCGTCGAGCTCCTGCGACGGCGGGACGATAGATCGATCACTGGAGCAGACGGCCGAGCGAACTCCCGAAGGGCCCGATCGAAGTCCGATCCGGGTCCGGGGTGGCATCGTGCGGAGGATTCGGCATTCCGTCTGCGGAAGCGGGTGCGGGCGCTGCCTTGAGCGAAGTACTCCCTCTGCCGAAGGTCGATCTCCCACGCGCTGGGGGCCAGACGTAGGTCGACGTGCAAAGGGATCGGCTCGTGGAGGCCTGCGGCCTGTGTGGTCGTCGACACCCGAGGGGTATTGCGGAAGCCCAGGACAGCTCTGATCGTCTCGCGTCGCGCTGTCGTGAAGTCGAGGGAGGGGAAGTACTCGCTGCGCGGTGTGGATGACGCAGAGATGGCGCGGCAGGCCTTGAGCGCGTGGGCCTCGCTGCTTTGGTAGGTGGGGTGCGCCGGGGAGAGCCAGGCCTGCGTTACAGCGGCCCCGGCGTGGTGGGCTTCGGTGCGCAGCGCCTCGAAGCGGGCGCGGGGTCGGGTGGTTGATCCCACCTTGACGTATGACGTGGTTCCGGTGATCGCGAGCACGTAGACGAATCCGGTGGCTTCTGGGGCCTGTTCGGGAACTGGGTTCCTTTTGAGGTAGTGCCGCAGCCAGCCGCGCGGGTCGTTGTGTACCAGCTCAAACATGTCCCACCCCTTGGTTCAGTCCGCAAACAGTGAACCGAAGGGGTGTGACAACTGGAATGACCTGCAGTTTCCTATGCAGGGTACGAGCGAGTGATCACGGTTTCGTACTGCCGCGGTTAGGGTGAACAGGTGATCGAACCGGACGTGGAGAAACTGCGAGCGGCGCTGCCCGCCTATGCGCTCGAGGTCGGAACCGAACTGCTGGACCGGCCGGTACGGAACTCGGTGGGCGGCTGGCCCTTCCTCGGCGATGGCCAGGACTGGCCAGAGTGCTTCTGCGGCGAGCGGATGGTTCTGTTCTTCCAGCTCGACCTGCCTGCGGACCTGGAGCCGTTCGGCGGAGACCACCTGATGGTTTTCCACTGCCGCACCCACAATGACGCCTCCGACCCTCAGCTGGCCGACGATGGCCGGCTCGTGCCGCGGTACTGGGACGCTCCGCAGCCGCCCTACCCCCACCCGTTCTGGCGGGTGCTGCTCCAGCGTGCCGCGGCTCTGCCCGCGGCGGAGGTCGAACAGTCTCTGCGCGCCCTGCCACTGACGTTGCGGTCCTCCACGGATGCTGCCGCCGGGCAAGGGCGGGGAGCCCAGGGGTTCAAGGTGGGCGGTACACCGTCCTGGGCGCAGTTTCCCGAGTACTACCGGTGCGCGTGCGGCACCGAACTGGTGTACGTATGCCAGGTGCCGGAGGACATGGAATTCGCCACTCACGCCGGCCAACCGGAGCAGCCCTACAGCGTCGGCATCGACACCTACAACCTGTTCCTCGGCAACGAGGTCTACCTGCTGGCCTGCCCGGCCCGTTGCGATCCAGCGGCGGTCTGGCCGGTGAACCAGAATTGATCGGCGACCAGATCAACTCTGCGCGCGGCTGACCTGCGTTCCCGACGCCTACGGCACCGCGCCGTAGGCGTCGGGAACGCCTTGCTATCCGGCGGCCCGGATGGCCTTGAGGCTCTGGGACTGTCGCTTGGGCGGCGCGGTCTGGTACACCGGCACGCTGATCTCGGGCAGCTCTCCCGTGGCGATCCGCTCGGAAGCGTCCTCGATCGCCTCCTCCAGCTCTTCCTGGGAGGCGTAGGAGGCGATGTACGGGTGAAGGTAGTACGTGCGGTACTTGCGGTCCTTGGGCCGCAGCACGAGGTTCCGGCTCTCCAGCAGTGCCATCGCCGTGTTCGCGGAGTTCCGTGACAGGCCCACGCGGGCCCCCAGCTCGGCCTGGGAGGCGTTCACCTCGCCTCCGGGCTCCTGGCGCTCGATGAGGGCGCTCAGGAGGTCTGTCGCGGCCTTGGTGAGGTCCAGCCGGTACAACATTCCGAAACCAGCACTCGCCTGGATCAGCATGCCCGCCCCTCCTCATCGACACCTTCATCGTCCCCGTCTTCGGCCCCGAGTTCCAGCTGCACGTTGCGCGGCGCCGGCGGCGGCTTCACCTCCGGGAAGGCTCCCTCGGCCGCGCCGTTCCTCAATGCCTCCAGGATCTCCTGCTGCCGGTCGCCGTTGCCCTCGAAGCCCAGCAGCGGGTTCACGAAGATCAGGCCGGTATCGACGCGCTGAAGCATGTGCCACTCCTCAAGCCGCCCTAGCGCCCTGGTCACGTTCGACCGCTCCACGCCCAGCCGATCGGCGATCTTCTTGTGCGTAGCGCGCAGCCACCCCTCGCGCTGTCGGCCGATACACCACAGCAGGACCGCGGACTGGATCGGCGACATCCCGTGCTGGGCAATCAGCACGGCCAGGACGTCCGCGAGGAAGTCGTTCGACACCACGCTGTAGCCGGACCGGCCGTACACCTCGTGAGGCGCCCGGTACGTGTACCGCACGCTGACGTCCATCTGCTGCACCGGCCGCTTGCGCGTCGGCGGCTGGATGTCCTTCCCGAGCCGAGACGACAGGGTCTCCCGGAAGGCACTGTCGCCACCGGGCGGTACGGCGGCAATCCGGCCCTTGCTGCGGCCGGAGGAAGGGCGCTTGGGCTGGCGAGGCATCGGCGTTCCTGTCCTCGATCTTGGGGGTCCTGAACACGGACCCTAGCAGTTAGCCAACCTAGGTTGGCAGATTTGTACATGCTGGCGTGGCGCTTCGGTGTCGGCACCGACACCACCCAACCTCGCCCTGCTACATGGAACCCCCGCCCCACCAGCAACGATGCACACTTATACAAGCTGGCTTAGCGAATATGGGTGTCGGCGTGGCACCGCTGACACATTTCCGCAGGTCAATGTGTCAGCGCCAACACATCCTCCTCCGCAAAAGTGCAGGTCAGAACCGGATTTCTGCACCGGTCCTCTTTTCCTTAAGACGCCCATGGGCGAGGCGAGCACTAGGTCGCCTCGCCCATGGGCCCACGGCGGACCGACGGCACCCCGTCCCAACTCCCGACAGCGCGCCCCACCTCGTTCCATCCCTCCAGGGCCGTCACCCTCGCCACCGACCAATCCCGCCCGCGAAGGCCCTCATCTACCTCGCACAGCGCCGTAACCAGCCTCCTACCGTCTTCGCCTCACCCAGGTATCCCGCAACCTTCTGATCGCGACTCAGCCTCTTCTTCTCTTCGAATTCAAACCATGCGCCTTTCTCATCCATTTACCCAACCTTTTCTGGATGCCCTTCGGCTACCACGTTTCTTCCGGCGTACCAACTCCTATCCCTTTTCTGTGATCGGAATCTACTTCAGTAATCCGCAACCTCTCGCCCAGTGCGTGCCGGCGGCTAGTGTCCATTCCAGTCTTCATCTAGCCAATACCTTTGAAGCACCGTGAACAGTCGGATCATTCCACATGCACTTCCCTGTCTGCTCCAGTCCCTAATTCTCCGTCATCCCCCTTTCGGCTCCCGCAATTCGGCCCGCGTTCACCTCCCTCTCACCACTGCCGCTCTCCTGTCGCTGCGTCAGGTCACGCTCAGCCTGGCCTGTTTCCCCGCCCTCCCCCTCTCCTTGCTGCTGCTTTTCCCCTCAGCCGCCCTACGGGCGGGGAGTGTTGGGGCTGGAGCGGAGCGGAGGCCCCGGATCGGTCGGGGGCGAGGGCGGCCGCTGCGCGAGCGGGCGCAGCCCGTGAGT
>NZ_JBYIVZ010000108.1:0-6859 GCF_057710365.1 Streptomyces sp. bgisy027 | reverse complement strand
GAATGCTTCCAGGAAGGGGTTGGTCTGCCTCGATCGCCGCCGCGGTGTGCTGCCGTCTGCCGCCCGCGGGGCTCTGGCTGCGTTGATCCGTGCCGGTGTCGTCGATTGTGTGGTTTCGCTGAACTGGGACACTGGCGTCCTCGAGTCCGTCTGCCGCTGCCGCTGCCGCTGCCGCTGCCGGTACGGAGCGGTGATCCCCGCCGGGTTCTTGTTCAAGCGGCATGGTGATGCCGCCCGTCCGGAACAGCTGTCGATGCTTGCGCGCCTGCCCGGGCATCCTCACCCCGGATTTCACGGACCGTATCGGTCACCTGGTTGCGGATCCTCTCCGGAACTCTCCTCATGGTCGGCTGCTGGGAGCGGGACCGCGTTGTCATCGACCTCGTCGCCCCGTTGGACCAGGGGTGGTGTGTCTGCCGCGTCGGCCCTGACGTGCCCGGTGGCGACGACATTGCCCTCCGCGGCCGATGCCGTCCTGGCCGGCTTCGTCGACGGTGTCATCGTCTCGGGCGTCGGCGAGGGCGCCGACGGTTGGGAGTTTTCCGGTGTTCAGTTCGCCGTTGAGGTCAGATGGCGGAGCCGGGAAGAGCACTGTTGCGGCAGGCCTGCCTGATTTTGCAGGGATGCGCGTGCACCGGCGTCCGGGCGTCCGGGCGTTTGAGTCTAGGCTTCCTTGGGGTGGAGACCGTCCTGATCGTTACGGCTGCTGTGTTGTGGGGCTGGAGCACGGGTGTGTTCCTGCCTCGTCCTGCGTACCGGTTGTGCGTGCCGGGTGAGGAAGCGTGGAGGTCGGCGTGCCCGGCTGGCCATCCCTTTTCCGGTGTCGGTGGCGGCTGGGTGGGGCGTGCGCGTTGTGCCGCCGGTGACAGGTACGGCCCGAGTACGCTCTCTGCCGCCTCCTGCGTGGCGGTGGTCTGTGCGTTGCTGGCGGTCGCGGTCGGGCCCCGCCCCGAGCTGGTGGTCTGGCTGCTGCTTGCTCCGGCGGCCGTGCTGCTTGCGATCATCGATTTCGCGGTGCACCGGCTGCCTGACGTGCTCACCCTGCCGCTGGCCGCAGCGGTGCTCTTGCTGCTCGTGGTCGCCGCTGTGCTGCCCGGTTCCGCAGGCAGCTGGAGGTCCGCGGTGCTCGGCTCTTTCGTTCTGGGCGCCTGCTTCTTCGTCTTCTTCCTCCTCAGCAGGGGCTTCGGGTTCGGTGATGTGAAACTGGCCCTCGTTGTGGGGGCTGTCCTGGGCTGGTACGGCTGGGCGATCGTTTTGGCCGGGACCTTTGCCGGGTTCGTGTTCGGCGCGCTGTACGGGATCGGGCTCGTGCTCGCGGGCCGGGCCGACCGTGGGAGCCCGGTTCCTTTCGGCCCGTTCCTGCTCGCAGGGGCTGTGGCCGGCGTGCTCCTCGGCTCCGAGGTCTCCTGAAGCCAGGACCCGAAAGCCGGCGGGACGCTGGGGCGGGTGTCTTGTGCCGGTGGGGCACGGGCTGCGTGCCGGCCGGTCAAGGATCGCGCCGCGACGGGCTGCTGAACGGCGTGAGGGGAGGGCGGTGACCGACCGGGCAACCGCGTCCTTGGCCAAGGCGGGCCCCAGCGCCGTGAGTTTGCGTGCCGCCATGCCCCGCCGGCTCGTCGGCCACACCCGGTCCTCAGCGGACGGCGGCCTGCCCGTTTGCGGTGGTTCGGCTGGAGCGATCCGGATCCGGCGAGCCGGGCGGGACAGGGATACCCGTCGGCGTGCAGAGGGAGCTGCATCTGGCAGCAACCGATCCGCTTGCATCCTGACCCGGACATGAAAGTGTGAGTGGTGGTCAGTTGTGCAACGGAGACAGGGGGGAGTGGGACGTGGCAGCGGGGAACGGTGAGGCACCTCGGCTGACCAGGGCACATCGGATACTCATCGGCGTTGTCGTGGCAGGCGCGGTGATCATCGCCGGGATCGGGTTCGCCGGTTCCTACGCCGCCGTCCGTGAACTGGCCCTCGACAAGGGCTTCGGGACCTTCTCCTACGCCTTCC
Source organism: Streptomyces sp. bgisy027 (assembly GCF_057710365.1). Lineage (NCBI taxonomy): Bacteria > Bacillati > Actinomycetota > Actinomycetes > Kitasatosporales > Streptomycetaceae > Streptomyces > Streptomyces sp. bgisy027. The sequence goes on along the minus strand of NZ_JBYIVZ010000108.1, from coordinate 4,858 downwards.
CGATCGGCATCGATGCCGGTATCTGCGTCCTGCTGGCACTGGACCTTCTGCTGACGTGGACCCGTATCCCGTTCCCGCTGCTGCGTCAGACTGCCTGGCTGCTGACGGCCGCGACGATCGCCTTCAACGGTGCCGCCGCCTGGCCCGACCCGCTGGGCGTCGGCATGCACGCCGTGATCCCCGTCCTGTTCGTGGTCGCCGTCGAGGCGGCACGCCACGCAATCGGCCGGATCGCCGACATCACCGCTGACAGGCACATGGAAGGCGTCCGCCTCACCCGCTGGATGCTCTCACCCCTGCCCACGTTCCTGCTGTGGCGCAGAATGAAGCTGTGGGAACTGCGCTCCTACGAGCAGGTCATCAGGCTGGAGCAGGAACGCCTCGTCTACCAGGCGAGTCTGCGGTCCCGGTTCGGCCGCGGCTGGCGCCGCAAGGCCCCCGTTCAGTCGCTGATGCCTCTTCGCCTCGCCCGCTACGGAGTGCCCCTGTCCGAGACCGCACCGGCGGGTCTGGCCGCAGCCGGCATCGACGAGCCGCCCATCCAGTTCGCTGATACGCGGACATGGCTGCCGGTGCAACGCCCAAACCCCGAACTCCAGGAAGCCTTCGAGCAAGCGCCTGAGTCGACGCTGTTCGGCACCGAGCCGCCGCCCTCCGCGGCACGCTTCGCAGGTCACGACCACTCGCACGACAAGGACGGGCACGTCGCACCGAGCGATGAGCGCCTGACCGACGCCTACCGGGCCTGGACTGCGGCCTTCGGGTCGGAGCCCACCAGCACACAGTTCGCCCTGTGGCTCAAGGACCACTACGGCATCGCCACTGCGGCCGGCGGGCCGCTGACCGACGAGCAACTGGCGCCCCTGCTGCACGTCCTCCAGCAGCGCTACACGCAGTCAGCCGAAGCTGAACCCGAAGCCGAGCAGGACACAGACGACGGGTGGGGCGACTACTTCTACAGCGCCTGGCTCACCTACGCGCAGGAGCGCGGCGCATACCCGGACGCCACGACCCTCGCCGCCTACGTCCACCAGCGAGATCAGATCACCGGCGCCGGCGGCCGGCCCATCACAGGCGCAGACCTTGCGGACTTCGTCCGGGCCTTTCAGCAACGTGAGTTCGACGAAACGGAACCGCCCGCGCCGGCTGCCCCTGAGGCCCAGCAGCGAGCCCAAGAGGCCCTGCCGGCCGAGGAAATACATTCGGTGACGCAGGCGGCCGGCCTGGGAGCGCAAGCAGCCAAAGACAGGCGCAATCCTCGGGTGAACGCCGCGATCGGCGACGCGGAGCAGGACGAGGGCCGTACATCTGCCGAACCTGCCGCCCTCACCACAGTGGACCGCTACTACCTGGCTTGGGCCCAATACCAGAGCGGTCACGGGGAAGAGCCCAAGGCTGAGCAGCTCTCCGCCTATCTCGCCGGCAAAGACATGACAGGCCGTAGCGGGAAACCGGTCAGCCCGTCCACCCTGCGCCGCTACCTCCTGCCGTTCCGCGTCTACACCCTCTGGGCTGAGCAGCGCATGATCAGCGAGAACCCTCCGCCCGGCGCCATCGCGCAGGAGTGCGCAACCCGCGGGATCACCGCCCAGCACAACAAGCCGCTCACAGCTGACTACATCATCGAGCAGGCAGACGACTTCGAGCGGCGCTGGCGTGTACTCCATACCGAGGCACACCTGTAACACGCCCTGCCTTCCACGGTCCGAGCGCTCCGGGCTGACCGGTGATCCAACTCGGCTTCGTGACCCACACTGCTCCTCCAGCACCCAGACGCCCTGGTGGTCGCCTTGCCGTCCGGCGTCTTCGCGCCGACCCGCCCGGCGGTCAGGGCGGCTCCGGCGTTGCCGGGGCCCAGTGCACGGCGGACCGCGTACAGGTCGACGGCATGGGGGTCCCTAGGTGGCCAGGCTGTAGACGGCGGACAGTAGTGGGATCGACTCACCTCCGCCTGCGCGGAGACCACTTCTTCAGCACCGCGTCCCGGCGGGTGACCTGCGACTCACCTCCGCTCGAGCGGAGGCGTCCCGGCCGACCTCGGGTATCGGGTGACGCCGCAATCCTGCTCTCCGTGCGAGCGGAGGTGAACTGGCCCTCCAGGCGCGCACGGATGCTGGTCAGTGGGCTTTGCGTGCTGCGGGTGTGGGGTTGTTGAGGAGGTGGTTGATGAGTTGGAGGGTTTCTGTTTCCAGAGAGCAGTCCAGTGTCTGGTTGACATGCTGGACGCGGGTGATGGCGGTATGCAGGCCTTGCCGGTTCCCGGCCGCGTGCTCGATGCGGAGCCAGTCCCGGTACAGGAGCTCCGCCGTGTCATCGACGTCAAGGCCGGTCACGATGGCCTGGCGCGCCGCGCTGAGGTCATGGTGCGGCGCTGAACAGTAAAGCGCCCATGCCGGCCGCCGGGTGGGCCAACGGCCAATCCGGCGCGCTATCGGGTCCGCCTCCGCGTGCCGGGTCAGAAAGCAGTCAGGAGCCGGGCATTTGAACGGGAAGCTTTGACAGCCGGGCAGTTCTATGACCAGCGTGAGCGGGGGCGTGTCTTCGTATGGCAAGTCCTTCGAAGAGGCGCCGCGCGCCGTGATCGTGGACTGGACCTTCGCTGACATACGTCAAGTTCTTGTGCTGCTTGGTCCTGCGCATCAAGCACCCGGTGTAGGCCGCGGGCCGTGCACGGACGCGCTGGTGGAGTGCTGCCAGGCGTGTGGCAAATACGTCTTCGTCTAGTCGGACAGCTGGTGGTCGACGGTCTTCGAGCAGCGCGGCTGTGCACGGCCCCCGGCCGTTGCTTTCGTAGCCGCCTCCCTGCGCTTCCACGGACACCGGCGCTGCCGCATCTCCGCCCGTCACTCGCTGAGGCCGCACGGCCGGAGGGGTTAGACGCGGCAGCTGTCGAGGTGGGTGACTTCGCGGTAGTCGGTGATGATGGGGTTGGCCATGGATTCGCGGTAGACAAGGACGGCGCGGCCGTAGGGCCAGTTGGTGTCGTTGGTGAAGTTCTGCTGGGCTTCGGAGCAGCTGCCGAACATCAGGCCGCGCACGAGGTCGGTGAGGGCTGTGTCGTCGCGGTAGTCCTGTCCTTCCGGATAGATGCCGGGGCCGAAGGTGACGAACATGCTCTGGGCTGCGGGGTTGAAGGTCACGGTCACGGTGTCGTCCATGTACTGCTGGTCCTGAAGCAGGGGTGTGGCGTCCGTGATCAGGTTCTGCGCGGCGGTCTGCTCGGCCGGTGTGGCCGGCAGGCGTGCCTTGGCCCATTCGTCCACGTTGGGTTGGGCGTTGTCGCTTCGGGTGTAGGCGGGGGAGGGGGCGTCGGCGAGCGGCTTGGGCGTGGGCGACGTGGCCGGGGCGGGGCCGGAGGTCGCGGCGGGTCCGGCTGTGCGAGGGACGGATTGCTGGGCTGCGGCGGGGGCGCTGCTGGTGTGTCTGCTCGGTGTGGGTGTTTGGCCGCGGGCGGTGTCTGATGATTTCGAGGTGGCAGCGAGGGCGCCGGCGAGGCTGCCGAGGACAGCAGCGGCTATGCCGACGGCTAGAAACAGGCGGGTGCGGCTGCTGCGTGGGGGCGGGGCGGGCCAGGCGCTGTCGGTTTCTGCCGTCAGGTCCCAGTGGGCGCTGACGAGGTCGGCTATCAGTGTGGGCTGCTGGTTGGTGGGGGTGAGGACGGCGGTCTTCTGGACGGCGAGCAACTCGGCGCACGTATCGGCGAGTTCAGCAGCATCGGGCCGGTCGGTGGGTTGCTTGGCCAGCGCCTGCTCTATCAGGTGCCGCAGGCCGGCCGGCACGCCGTCCAGGTCGGGCTCGGCCTGCATGACGCGGAAGGCCACCGCATCAGGTGCGCCGGCGCCGAAGGGGAGGCGGCCGGTCGCGGCGTAGGCGAGGAGGGCTCCCCAGGCGAACACGTCGCCTTGCGGGCCGACGGCTCCGGTGCGGTAGTGCTCGGGACTGATCCAGCCCGGGGTGCCGGTCATCACTCCGGTGCGGGTGACGGACGTGCCGTCCAGGGCGTGGGCAATGCCGAAGTCCAGCACCTGCGGCCCTGACGGGGCCAGGATGACGTTGGGCGGTTTCACATCCCGATGCACGACGCCCTGGGCGTGCACGGCGGAGAGCGCGGCTGCGGTGCCGGCAGCCAGCGCATACAGGACCGCTCCTGCCAGCGGCCCGTTGGCGGTCACATACCCTTCGAGGGTGGGGCCGGGGACGAAGGGCGTGACGAGCCACGGAGCTACGGCTTCGGTGTCGGCGTCACGGACCGGGACCAGGCACGGCCCGGTGACCCTCTGGGAGAGCTGTACCTCCCGCCGGAATCGGGCCCGGAACTCATCGTCGGCGGCCTGCGCCGGGTGCACGACCTTGACGGCAACACGTTCACCGGTGGACGTGAGGGCGGCGTACACCGTGCCCATACCGCCGGACCCAAGCCGCCCCACCACACGGTAGGGGCCTATCTGGCGCGGATCGCCTTGGCGCACCGGTTGGACGCGGCTGGACATGACGGATCCCCCTGGCGGTTCAACGGCGCACATCGGCCGCAACGATGGGCAAATCGTATCGGCGCAGCGAGCGACTCAAGTGCCACAGGCCGTCCCCTCGCAACTCCTGATGGCTCAATAGCGACGTAGGACCTGGACGGTGTCGGCCACCCAAGGCCTGCAGAGTCGCGGCCTTATTGACGGTCGGCCTCTGGCACCCGAGAGCAGCTACACGCCACGGTCGTCGGATCGGGCGCGCCTCTGGGCGAGTGGACGGCAGCCAGGCGGGAGGCCTGGGGCTCAGGGCCGGGGCGCGACCGGGTCAGAGTCGAAGAGCGGCTACCTTTCGGGCAGGGCCGACGTGCACGGGTCCCATGCGGGCGACTGTG
>NZ_JBYIVZ010000107.1:0-7431 GCF_057710365.1 Streptomyces sp. bgisy027 | reverse complement strand
GAAGATCTCGCTGGAGACCACGCCCCGGTAGTAGGCAGCCCATCCCCGGATGATGGGGTTGAGCTTGGCGATCACTGCCGTCGCGTTCTGACCCCGAAGGGCCCGCACTTCGGCGGTGAGCCGTGCCCGGATCCGTCGCACGGCCGCCTTGCTCGGCTTGATCAGCAGCACGCCGTGGTAGCGGCGGATGGTGAATCCCAGGAAGTCACAGCCCTCGTCGAGGTGCACGATGCGTGTCTTGTCCTCGTTGAAGGCAAGGCCCCTGGGTGCCAGCCACCCGGCAATCCGTTCCTTGACCTGCTCGGCCTCACCACGGCTGTGGCAGAGCGTCACAAGATCGTCGGCGTATCTGACCAGAGTCGGCGAGCCCTCCTTCAGCCCTCCGGCACCAACACCGGTGAGCTGGTAGCGGACTCCGGCGGCCGCTTCCATTCCGTGCAGGGCCACGTTCATCAGCACGGGGGAAATGATCCCGCCTTGCGGGACCCCTTCCTCGGTCGGGGACAGCCGCCCGCGATCGAGCACGCCCGCCTTGAGCCACTGCTTGACCAGTCCCCTGGCGGGGAAGCGGCCGAGAGCGGCCAGAAGGCGGTCATGGTCGATGCGGTCGAATGCCGCCGCCAGGTCCGCGTCAAGGATCCACTGCCGTCTGGGGTTCTTGCCCTTGACGGCCAGGAAGATCACTCCGATCGCGTCATGGCAGCCACGGCCGGGCCGAAATCCATACGATCTCGGCTCGAACCGTGCCTCCCACTCGGGTTCCAGCGCGTTCACCGCCACGGCTTGAAGACACCTGTCGATGATCACGGGAATTCCGAGGCCGCGCCGACGGCCGCCTGCCTTCGGCACGAACACCCGCTTGACGGGCCGGGGCTTCCAGAGTGCCGCCCGGAGCTGCATCCAGTCGGCCAGCTCGGCCTTGCCCTGGGGCAGCAGGACGACCCTCCCGTCGACTCCGGCCGTCTTGCGGCCAGCATTGATCTCCGTCACGCGCCGCACGCTCAGCAGCGTGTTGGAGCGGGAACGGAGCATCAGCTTCTGGAGATTGCGGACCTTCTTCAGGTCCCCTGCCTGTGATGCCGTGAAGATCCTCTGTCTCAGCCGCCGTACTTCCTCCTCCGCCCTGTGCCAGTCGATCGACTGCCAGTCGGTGGGGCCGCCCTCCGGTCCGTTCACCGCGCCGCTGTCGCCCAGGACGGCGTGCGCCCGGGAGGTTCCAGTCGTCATGGCGTCCAACTTGTCCTTCGGTTCCGGCGCTGATGGTCATCGGTTCTCCACAGGCCCACCTGACCCACGTCAGCACCCTTTCGGGTCCGGGCAGAGCGCCCGTATCCGGCCGGTTATCCGCAGCGCCAGCGGAGGGGCTGGCCATGTGCTCCGGTTTCCCGCTGCCTTTCGGCCACCGGCGTTGGCTTCTTGGGTCATCCTGTTCCCGCTGGGGAGTTGGGCCTTCCTTGCGGTCAGCTGACCGGACGTATCGCGTCCGGACCCCAACGGGTTTTCCACGTTCCACACGAGTGAGATACGACCGGGGTGGGTGCCCCCTAAACTCCGGGACGGCGGTGCTCTCCCGGCTGACGATGGGTGTTCAGCCGGCGCCTGCCGCTTCTCAGCGGCCAGTCCTGCACCCCGCTGCTGCTTCCCATCTGCGGAGCCCAACGATCACGAAGCATCATCAGGGGTTCACTCGCGTTCACCCGTCCGGTCTTCCCCTTGCCGGTAACTCCCGGATGGAACGGGAGTCCTTGGGCGTCTCCTCCGGGCTTCACACCCCGCCGTTACCAGCGGCGCATGCCAGAGTGGGGACGGGCCCTGAGCACTGGCCCGGAACTAACCTGTCGACAACAACTGCCGCCCTCCTTCAGGTAATTCACTCAAACTCGTGCGACTTCGTGTCGCACCCCAGCGTTCGTGGTAGAGGCGCATCAAGCGGGCAGGGGGGTCTGCGCGATGGTCGGTGAGTGTGGTCAGCAGGCGGTAGGTGTCACCGAAAGTGCCGCCGTCGAGGGTGCGTGCTTGGACCTCGGCCTCGATCACTCGTAGCGAGAGGCTGCCGATGCGGGTGAGGTACGAGCCGTCGGGCAGCACGGCCAGCACCGGCGGGCGCCGTGTGCTGGTGCAGCGCACCAGAAACTGCGCGCCCTGTCGCGTGATGGCGGCCAGAAGCTCGTTGCCGTCGAATGCACGGTCGGCCAGAAGGAGCATGTCCGGGGTGAGGTGGCTGGTCAGTTCCCGGGCGTAGTCGCTCTCGGCTTTGACGGCGGGACCGAAGACTGCTGCGATCAGGCCGCGGGTGCCTGTCTCGCACAGCGTCATCAGCATCAGCCGGGGGTAACCCGCCGGGCCGTGGCGTCGGACGGTGCGACCGAGCCAGGACCTGTTGCGCTCGTGGTCGGGGACCGACAGGCTTCCGCATCCGTCGAAGGCGACCGTGCGCTAACGGCGGTAGCGCACTCCAGGGGTGGAGGGCTGGGCCAGGGGGCCCGCCAGCACGTCGAAGAGCCGCTGCAAAGGGGCGACGCCCACCCGCCGGCGCAGATCACGAAGTGCCTTCTCGGACGGCCGTGGCACGTTGCCGCTCAACCCTGCTACGAGTTTGTCCCATACCAGCTGAGCACCCAGATGCTCGAACATGCCGAGAGCCAGGACGAAGTAGACCCCGACTCGGGATGGCAGTCTCCGTAATCGTTTCTCGCGGGTTCCGGTCTCCTCCACCACCGCATCCACCAGCTCCGGTGGGATGACTTGGGTCAACTCGCCGATGTGACCGGGCGCGAACACGTCAGGCGTGCCGCCCGTGGCAAACTGGGCCACAGGGCCTCTGCTCTCTCAGGAAGATCTTGGTCGATCCCCTGGATAGCAGAGGCCCTGCCACATCTCACGAACCCCTTGACATTGCCATCGGGGCCTTAACTTCGCGGCATTGGTCGATCGAGTGCCGATGCTCACGCACGGCGTGCGCGTCGTAGCGGGTGAAGTCCCCCGCGACACAAATCAGCCGGGGTTCGCTCCACAGCACCTGGGACGCGGCCGGTACCCCGAACCGGTCGCGTACCAGGCCCTGGAATGCTTCCTTGTGGGCCACGAGCCACGATATGTAGTACAGGCCCTGATTGATGATGCCCGCGTCGGTGCCACGCTTGTACTCAACTTTACCGACCGCAGGAGCACGTGAACCGGCTCTGAACTGCGACGATTCATAGGGTACATGTACGCGATGGCCGACGCCGTGACTCCAACAAATCGACGTGCGCCAGACGAGCGCCTGCTATAGGTCAAGCCCCCGATTGACGCGAGCACCCAGCCTCGAACCACGCCAGCCGTGGCCTGTCGGCGCCTGCGCCCGGGAGCAGCGGACAGCCTCGGCCGCTCAGGTGGTTCACCGCTCCAGCAGGCGGCGACGCAGTGCTTCCTGTGTCGGTGTTTCTGTGGGGGCGTGTGAGGGTGTCGGGGCCTTGTCGGAATGGGCCAGCGCGTCTTCGATGCGTTCGCTGGAACGCAGGACAGCTACGTCGGCCGGTGAGGAGGGCCAGGCCAGGAGGAGATAGTTCTCCACCGGTGAGGTGGCGACTTTGTCGGGGAGGTTGCTTCGTCCTCGCGCATGAACGCGGAGCCGGTACCAGCTCGGTCCGGATGGACTGAGGAGGGGATGTCCGGGGATTGGTCCGTCTTCGAGGGATTCGACCTGAAGACGGCCAGCGGGGGCGTGCACGCTGACTTCCACGACCTCCTCCCATGCTTCATCCGCCGATGTGTCCGGCGGGCTGCTCAGGGCTTCGGCGGTGACGCGCACCGGCCCGGTGTGGATGCCGGTGGCAATGAGAGCTCCGTGCGACATAGGAGCCGTGAGTCCGTTGCTCCAGTCTGCCGTCTGGACGGGGATCTCTCCGGCGTCCAGCACGCCGAAAGTGCCTTCGGGCACGTACACAGTGCGGGCGGTGGTCATGGTTTTCTCCCCGGATCCGTGCCTTTGCTCCGACAGAAAGCGTGGCACAGCTGGGCCCCGCGGTGGGGCCGTGGTGTCGGCAGCCGCCCCGTCGGGGGTGGCTGCCGAAGCTGCCCTGAGTATCCGCGCGATGGGTCAGGAGACGGTGACTCTGAAGGGGTCGTCTTGCAGGACGCGTTCAGCGCGGAAGAATTGGGTGTTCAGACCGCCCTGGGCGTTGTTCTCCGTGGCTGTGATCATGCAGACGCTGACGCCGGTCGGGCCGGTGCCGGACGACACATTGGGCATCTGGCATCCGTCGAAGGTACGGCGGGTGCCGCCCGCGAACAGGCCCTCCTTGGATCGCGCGATGGGGTATTCATCGCAGCTCAGGCCCGAGATGCTGGGGGCGTCTCCGCAGGCCAGCTCACGGTTCGTACCGGCAACGGTTTCGTCCTCCGTCCTGTGAAGGGGCTGGGCGAAGGTGGCGCCGGGCAGGCCCGATGCCTGGGCGCGTTCCACATGGGAGGCGAGGGAGGGGTAGGACGTTTTGCTGTAGACGAGGTTGGAGGCGTACCAGGGGACAACACAGCCGACTGTGGCTCGTCCCGCTGTGGCGTTGTCACATCGGAACTCGTTGAACGATTCCTCGTCGAAGGCGGGGTTCGGGTACTTCGCGGTGTCGTTGTTGGTGAATGTCAGGTACCAGAAGGTTTGACAGTTCCCCTTGGCGCCGGGTGCGGTCGCGGTCGTGTCGAAGAACGACTCGCCCAGGGTCCACGAGTTCAGGGGAAGCAGCGGCCTCGCCGGGAAACTACTGCTCTCCCTGGTGCACGCGCCGCTCATGGTGGCTTGCCCGTCCACCTTGGCATTGAGCGCATCGCCCCAGCCGTCGTAGACCGACGTCTCGATCTGATGGGCAATCGTGCCCAGCCCCGTGTCCCCGTAGCTGTAGTTAATGAGGATCATGTACGCCTCGCCGGTGAGCGTGGTCTGACCGTTCTGGGTCCACCGGGTCCAGTACGTCAGGCCGCTCACCCTGCAGACCTGTGTGCGCGTGCCGATGACGGTGTTGTTGCTTTGTTCGCACCACTGGGGCGGGGCCACACCGTCCTGCGCAAGGCTGGGGCTCTTCCGCAGGCGGGACATATCAGGCGCCGGCGTCTGCTGGACGCACATCGAGCGGCCTTGCGGCGTTGGGTCGGTGCACGTCGGCGAGTCCGACAGACGCAGTGTGCTGCCGTCGGGCTTCTCTGCGGGCTTGTCCGATCCCGGCGTGGGGTGCGGCGTCAGCGGCTGCTGGATGGTTTCACTGGCTACGGCGGCGGCCTTTACCCCTTCCGGGGCGGCTGCCGAGGCTGCTTGTGCGGGGGCGACAGCTGTGGCGACTGCAGCGATCACGGCGATGGGTATCAGGGGTCTTATACGGGCTCTCAACTTGTGGAACATGACATCAACTCCCCTGTCTGTTCCGGCCTTTGAGGTGTTGGAGCACAGGAACTGACCGTAGGGGATGGGTTGGTGCATATTGCAGGCAATAATGGCGGCTTCAGTAACCGCAAGGGATTATCGAGACAGATGAGACATGGCAACGTTGCGTTGTCAACTGCCGCCGAGCGGTGGGTTATGTCTCGTGTGTCCGACCCGGACTCTCGCCTGACGAGTGATTTGAGGACAGGTCTCGACGGCCCGACTCCCGGGAGTTGGCGTGAACATCACAGTCGCTTGCGGGGAGCCTGCGGTCCGCGCGGTTACTCCGGGCGGGCCGCTGCTTGATCAAGACGCGCGCTACGGAGTGACCCCGACGGCGGCACCGCGGACACGACGACCCCGGCGGTCTGGCAGCCGCCGAGGTCGTTTCACCTCTCTCCGTCGACAATCAGTACGTCGCCGTCGTGCACACCTTCAGCATCGCTCGACGCCTTGGTCGGCGAGATCGCTGTCTGCACTCGGCCTAGGGCTTCCATGCACCGTTGGGTCGGCGAGGCGGGCTTCAAGATCAGCGACGCGCCGGTCTTGGAAGCGGAGGTTGGAACGGGCAGCCTGAAGACGTTCGTCGAGAATGCGATTGTCGGCGGTGAGTTGGCGAACCCGTTGTTTCAGGGTGGTGCTTTCGGTGGTGATCCGCTGAATGGTCTCCTCGGGCCACTCGGCTTCGAAGTCCCTTATCTGGCCGAGGAGGTCGCCGATGTGGGTGCGCTGGGTGCGGATCTCAGCGTGGGCGGCCTTGAGGGCGTCCTCGGCGTTCAGCGCGCGTTCGCGCCAGGTTGCCTCGCGCTCGGCACCCTGCTCGACGAGCGTGCGGGACCGGCGGTCGCCGACCTGAGCCATCGCCGCGGCGACCGCGGCTCTGGCCTCGACGTTGTCGTAGAGGAAGGTGCGCGAGACGCCCGCGCGGCGGGCGACGGCGGCCACGCTGACTTGGGCCTTCTCCCTCCGCAGCCGGGCGATGGCATCGTGGACCCGTTTGAGGGCGGTCTCGGTCTTGCAGCGGCGGGCGGCCAGGGCCGCCGCGGTACGGGGCTTGGGAGCGGCGGCCGTGTTCACGCGACGTCCTGTTCCGGCTCGGTGTCCTCGGTTGTGCACGTACCGCTGTACTCGCCCTCCTCGGCGCTGCCCTCGTCGGCGAGGTCGGCGGCCCGGAAGGCGGTGGACCACACGCGGTGGAAGTAGTCCTGGGGTTTGCGTAGGTCCAGGGCGAGGGCGTCGTCGAGGAGGCCGAGGCCGGCCAGGGCCTTTTCCAGGCCGTCGATGGGGCGGGCGGTGGGTTCGAAGTGACGGTGGAGGTAGTCGGCGGTGGCGTCGTCGGGGGCGCCTTCGGCCAGCAGTCGCCACTGCTCGCGCTTGCGCCGCCAGTAGAGCAGGTCGGCGCCCGAGAGGACGAACTTGTCGCAGTTGTGGCAGTCGAGGTTGAAGGGGCAGGCGCCGCCGTTCACGACGGGCTGGAAGGTGCAGAAGCCGCCCTCGGCGGGGGTGCTGCGGCGGGACACGTCGATGGCCAGGGCCTGGGCCTGCTCGCGGGTGAGCGGGGTGGTGTCGCTGGTGAGGAGTTCACCGGGGTGGGCGGTGCCGGGGCCGGCGACCCACACGTGCTGGAGGACGTTCTCCAGGTCCGACTGGGTCAGGTGGACGTAGTGCTCGGCCATGCGGTCGGAGACCTGGCCGAGGTAGCGGCGGATGTGCGTCAGGCTCGCGCCGTGCCGCAGCAGCCGGGTGGCCAGCGTGTGCCGGGCCTGGTGGGCGACGTAGTGACCGCCGAGGTCAAGCTCGGCGATCCAGCTGCGGAAGCCGGTGTGGAACCAGGTGTAGGACAAAGCGCGGCGGCCGTCGGGGTTGAGGATGTCAGTGGGGAACAGAGCCAGATGGGGGCGTTCGGCAGCAGTGGGCGGGCGGCCGGCGTGCCGGTCGGCGTAGTGGGCCAGGGTCTTTTGGCGGCGTGCTTCGAGCCGGTCCAAGAGATGGTCGGGGATGCGGACGGCCGCGTTCAGGTTGCCGACCTTGGTCTG
>NZ_JBYIVZ010000106.1:0-7588 GCF_057710365.1 Streptomyces sp. bgisy027 | reverse complement strand
GACCCCTTAGGCGGGACCTGCTATGCCGGGCGGTGGTGTGTCCTGTGGTTCGAGGTCTCGGCGGAACTGGTCCAGTGCGACGGCCGGGTCGTCGTAGGGGATTCGTGTGAACTTCGAGACCATCGTCCACATCGATCGTTCCTCTACGAGGCTCTTGGGCAGTGCGAGGCCGAGGGCGTGGGCGAGTGGCGCCCTGCCGACGCTTACCAGGGCGCGGACTGCTGCCGCCCATTCGTCGGTGGCCACGACTGCGGTGCGGTACCACACGGGCATCAGCGCGGCAGCCACTGCGGCGGTCGCGATCAGCGGGATGGGGTCTGCCTTGGGCGCGATGAGGGAGCCCAGCGCAATGACGGTGACGATGGCGTGGCCGTACAGCAGTGCGACGAAGAAGTCGACGCTGGTGCGCGCGGTGTCCACCTGGCGGCGTGCCTGCTCGGGGGCGGCTGCGTTCAGCTCGTTCCACAGCAGCTGGGAGTCGAGGCGGTAGCGGTCGTGTCCGTACTCCTCGAATCTGCGGATGGCGTTGCCCAGGCGAGTAGGGGCGATCTGGTCCAGGTCGACCGGATAGCGGGCCAACTGCTCTTGCAGCAAAGCGCGTTGGATCAGACCGCGAGCACGGTCGTGGTTACGCCATCGCTCCAGCTCCGAGCTGGTCTGCAGCCGCTGCAGGGTCTCCTGCTCGTGCTCTTCCAGAGATCGGCGGCGGGCTTCTCGCTCCAGACGCAGGAGTTGCAGACGCTCATCGAGCGTGGCGCGCAGCGCCTGGTGGCGATGACAACGTCGCAGATAGAGCGGCTGGGGCCACAGCAGGTACCCCTCCAGGATGCGGTACAGCGGGCTCTGCATGGCATTCATGATCAGTCCGAAAAGCACCGAGAAGACCAGCAGCAAGGTAGCGCCGACAGCTGTCGTGGGCCGCAGACGTATCGCGTTGACCACGCCATCGAGGCTCGGGGCCACCGTGAAGCACAGCACTGCCAAATTGATCGTCGTGGGCAGGATCCATCCGACGAGCAGGGTCCAGGTTCCGACCAGGACTCCCTTTGCGATGTCACCCATGTCTCAGCTTCTCCGCCAACTGTCGTCGTCGGGGTTGGTGGTCGGACCCGGTGAGCCCGGGCCTGCTTCCGCCGGGCGGATCGGATAGTTCGTGCCTGTAGCGACCGCTCCGCCGGACATCGAACCGATGGAGACACCGCCGTCGGTAACTTGGGAGATCTGCCCCTCGGACCTGGCTGTCGTGTAGCCGTGTTCGCGAAGGACGCTCAGCACACCGCTGACGACGTTCTCCTGCACTGCCTGGAGGTGGCGATGGACGTCCATCGCCTGGAGCAGGGGCGTACGCTTTTCGGCTGCCAGTTCCCGCACCGACATGTGCGGACCATCTGGTGACTCATGCTGGCGATGCCCGCTCCAAGCCCGGTACCAGGAGGTGCTGTGTCCCAGGAGCTGAGACACCGAGCGGGCTGCGAATGCCGGGGTCTGGAGCCACCAGGAGGCAGGGAAGCGTCGCTGGCCGACGGTACCCCTGTCCACCGCACGGAAGTCCGGTCGGACGGGATACAGCACGTGCGGCAGATACTCCACCGCCAGCATGCCGCCGTGCGTGTGGACGCGGATGAACACCGTCGCCACGCAGTCCTGCGTCTCTCCCGGAATCTGGATCGACAGGTAGTGCCGGCGCCGGTCGGCTCCCTCCTCAACGGCGGCGGTCCGGTGGGAGTCGAACGCCTCGGTGCCGTGGGGCCATGCGTCTCGGCGCTGCAGCCCCTCCACGGGCAGGAACACGTACTCGTCCACGACCAGCCGTGCCAGCGGATGCCGCGGTGACGTCGCCTGCTGCCTCCGCAGCTGCTCGGCCCGGGCGGTGATCCCGTCGAGGAGGTCCCGGTTGCTCAGCGGCCGGGGAGACCCGCCCGGGCGAGAGGCCAGTTCTAGGGCGGCGGTCCAGGGCTTGTAAGGGCTGCCAAAGCCGAGGAAAGGGGAGTTCGGTCCGTAGCCGACGAGGGGCGCATGCTGTTCGCGTGCGATGAGCCCTGCCGTCGCCCTGAGCCGCGGGGCGCTTGCGAGCGCGGCGTGCGCACCGTGGCCGTCACCGAAAAGCTGCGGCGACAGAACGCCGGACAGCGTCCGGTTCACTTGTGCGCGGTGACCGACGGCACACAGCGTCATGCCCAGCGGGACGCCCAGGGCCACCCAGGAGGACAGGGCGTCTCCGCCAGGAGGCATGAGCCCGGGTGAGGTGATGTTCGCCACCGCCAGGCCCAAGTAGCCGGCGAACATGACGCGGCCGAGGACGGACAGCGAGGCGCTGAGAACGCGCCGTGCCCCGCGCGGCGGGCGGTCCTGCGAGCCGAGCCGGCGAGGCACCGGATCGTTTCGCTCGCTGGCCAGGACCGCGGAGATCGCCAGAAGGACGGCCGGGGCGAGGTAGTAGGCGAAGAATGCGCCCGCCACCAGGAAGCCCACCGCCCACAGGGCTATGACGATCCACGCCCAGGCGCTTTGGATGCGCCGGGCCCGTAAGGCATGGACAAGAACCGGGACGGCATCGAACCCAACGGAGGGGGCGACCGTACGTTCCGGGTGCTCATAGAGCTCTTCGATGACAGCACCGCGGAAACCGTCGTCCAGGTAGGTGCCGGCGGCCAGTTCGCGTGTTGTATCCGCCTCAGGACTGCTGCCCGTCGGTGTCGTCATTGCGCCCCCATATGTGACTGCCCCGAAGCGAGCCCCAAGGCCCGGGACACGTCGCCAACTGATCAACTCGACCACTCGGTGCGGCTGTTGCGGTGCTCCAGCCCCACAGTTCCCCATGCGGTCTTCCCTGTGTGTACTTCGACAAGCCTTCGCCCAGGCCTGTGCTGTTTGCCCCGGCGCGCTCGTCGGCTGTCGGCTCGTGCAGGGCTCCACGGCTGTCGCCTGCAGGGCGAGTTGGCCGCGCAGGCGACCCGTGCGTGGGACGCTCGCGGGAGCGGTGCGGTGCCGTCGGGTTAGAGGAGCAGGGAGCAGCGTTCACGCGGTCCACGAACAGACGCGGCCTGCTGTACCGGTCCAGGGCAGCACTGCTTTGCCTGCAGCGGCGGTCAGACTGTCGGCGGGCTTCCCGACGCACCGGGTGGCTGACCACCCGCCGTACCCGATCGTGCAGAATCTGGCGGGTATGCCCGGGCACCTCCCTGAAAAACCGTGCTCAAGGAATCCGGGTCAGTGCGATGCAGTCTCTCCCATCTGAGAGGCGACAGCCCCGGCGCTGTGGATGGGGCGTGTCCCGGACTGGGACTGGCTGGAGTTTTGCCGGGCAGGCTCGCGGGCGTCCGGCCGTGCCGCGCGGGAGCCGGGCGCGCAGGGTTTGTTGGCGGCGGCAGTGAGCAGGGCACGGATGTTGCAGGCGAACTCGGTGCCGGGCAGCGGCAGTTCCACGTCGGGTCGGCGCAGGTAGCCCGCGGCGACGGCTAGGGGAACGTAGGCCATGAGTTCACTGACCGCCGCTGGGCGGGGCCGGGCGGTGTTTTTGGCGATGTGGAGCAGGAAATGGAGGATCGAGGTGGCGGAGGCTCCGGCGTCCTGCGCGGGCCGGGACAGGATGGGCTGCGCAGCGGATGCGTGCGGGCATGCGGGCACCTCGGGGGGCGGCTGGACGTCGTCGGTCTGGCGGTGCCACCAGGCGGCGGCAGCTCTTTCACCGAGGGCCAGGTGGTGCAGGTAGAGGCAGTACGCGGCAGCAGGCAGTCCGGCGCCGGCTGCGTACTGCCACCAGTAGCGTGCCCCGTCGTCGGTGTCCGTCAGTTGCAGGACACACGCCAGGACCAGGGCGCTGTGGGGTTCGGGCACCTGGTCGGTGACAAAGTCGGAGACGAAGGTTGCGGGCATGTGCGTCACGAGGGCTTCGCACAAGGTGCGCAGGTCCTCGGCGGCCTCGGTGGACGCGACGCTGTCCTTGCCCGGATGGGAGCCGGTGAGGAAAGCGTCCCGGCGGAAGGTGCCTTTGGAGGGAGGGACGATGTCGCGCGGCACTGTGCGGTCGCGGACGAGTAGAGCCCGGGAGAGCATTTCTCTGACGTGAGTCACGCAGGGGTCCTTTCGGTCTCGGGGGGAGGGATGACGCTGTCGAGGAAGTGAAGGGCGTGGCGCTCGTCCGACTGCACGGTGGCCAGCGGCACACCCAGGAGGGCGGAGACGCTGTCTGGGGTGAGCCCGCACAGGCTGAGCAGCACCACGACGTCGAGCTGGTGGTCCGGCAGCCTGCTCATCGCCTTGAAAAGTTCAAGGCTCTCGGCCATCTGGTTCATGCGCGCAGTGGCGTCGGCCAGCTGCCGCAGGGCGAGGGTGTCGAAGGCCGCGGCACTGAACTCGGGCCGGCCGTCCAGGTGCGGCGTCCTGGCCATGACGGTGGCGCGCAGGACTTCCCAGGCGAAGCGCCGGGTGTCAGGGCTGGCCAGTGCGTCGTTCCAGCGCAGCCAGAGGATGTCGAAGGTGTCGGAGACCGCGCTGTCGCGCTGGTCGTCGTCGAGGAAGACCTGGGCGTACAGGGTGTAGTCGCTCTCGACCAGTTCGTGGAAGGCGCGGTGGTCCAGGGGCTGGGCCGTGTGCGCGGTGGCCAGAGCTGCCATGGTTCTCTCGCTGCAACGGTCGACCCAGTCCCGGGTCTTTTGGGCTTCGAGCGCTGCGTACCGCCACAGCCGGTACAGCGGCCACTGGGGCATGTCCAGCTCGACGGCCAGGCTGAGAACGATCTCCCACCGGGGGTACAGGCCGCATCCGCGTAGTAGTTCGGAGAGCTTGGACTTGGACAGCCTTACACGATCGCTGAGTTGACTGAGGGTCAGCCCGCTCAGGAGGTAGGCCTCACGCATCGGGGCCAGCCAGGCACAGTGGGAACTGCCCACGCACTCCACGATCGGCCCGAGCTTGCGTCCGGGCCGGACGGAGGGAGGGCCGAGGGCGGGTGCCGGTGGTTCTGAAGGCGTCGTCACGAGGCGCGGCCCTCCCTGTCCCCGGCCGTCTCCGCGGGGCGCGCCGATTTCGGCTCGCTCTGCGGCCGGGCGGCGCTGACGATCTGCTGGACGGCCAGGCCGAGGGCCGGCGCCAGCGTGGCGACGGCGGCGACATGCCCCATCGCCACCATGACCGTGCTCCAAGCGAACACGGCCGCCGTCGCAGCGATGATCAGTATCTCTTTGTGAATCACCTGAAAGTCCTTTGGTGTTCGGCCTCTGCTGCCGCATGGCCCATCCGGTCAGGCCACAGCGCACTCCCGGGCCGACGGGTGCCGAATCCGTCGGCCGGGGAGGTCAACCAGCATGGTGGGCAACACAGTTGTCACGCCACGTGATCGCTGAATCACGGAACAATTGGATCCGCCGGGAGCGGACTGAGAGCGCACGAAGAGCCGCCGTAGCGCGCACTTGGCCGAGTTGGCACGCGTGCGGTTAGAAGTTCCCGGATTCTCTTGCAATTGCACTGCGGACCCGCGTCAATGGAACCAGGACACCTTTGGTGTCGGCCTTCCATCCGGAAGAGCTCGCTTCCGTGCCGAGATTGTGGGAGCGGGCAGCAGCGCTCTCGCCTGGCCTGCACCAGGCCAGGCGAGAGCAAAAACATCCCCCCGCAACTCCCCGTCCGAGAAGCCTGCCTGCCCTCACCGGACAAGACACCCGGGCCACTCAAGCCGCAGCCACGCGGCTTGAGTCAGAGCCGCGCAGATCAGGACGAGGCGCAGCACAAGAAGCCGGCGCAGCCACCGCGCGCAGTGCCCCGCCGCCTTGCTGTGCTGCCCACTGCATGCAGGCGGCCGGACTTACGACGCAGGCGCACGTGTTCGAGTGGCGGTGAACGGAGGTGCGCCCGGTGTCTGGCCGCCCGCCTGGTGCAAGAGGACAGGCTCGCTCGCACCGAAAGGCCGTAAGTAGCGCGTGCCCTGCGACGGCCCACACGCGCCGAACCCCATGATGCGCGGTGACGGCACGCCCGCCGCAACTCGCACCTGTCGACGCCAGCCGAACGGACACACGAGACGGCCCGGCGCCTTGCCGTTGCGCAGGCGAAAGGGGGTGCGAACGCGGCGGAGGTCGAGACCGCGACTGCACCCGGGCACGCAGCGCCCCTGCGGATCAACCTGATTAAGACAAAATTCCCCCAAGTGTGCATAAGCAGCGCCGTGGCGGTGATCCTCCTGGTGGCAAGCGGATGCAATTGCATTTGCGGAGCGGGGAATTCAGTCACCGCGGAGGTTCACCGATGGAGACTCTGGCATATGCGCAGGTCGTGTCCACTGATGCTGGACCCGCGGCGTTGTTGCGATGGCGGAAGAGTTCGCACAGCAACCCCGACGGGGCGTGCGTCGAGGTCGCGCAGCCGGCTCACGACCGGGTCCTCTTCCGCGACTCTAAGCAACCGCAAGGAGGCATTGTCGGCGTCCCGCGTCCCGCGGCGGCGGCATTCACGGCCGCCCTCGCGCGCGGCGGGCTCTGAGCGGTACGAGCCCCACATCATCTACCAACCGTGTGCTCCTGCAACGCCCCTCAATGAGAGGTCCTGCGTGGTACCGCCCCGGCACACGGACCGTCCAGGGCTCCCACGGGTCCGGCGGCCCGTGGACGGGCGCGGATGAACGAACGGCCCGCAATTCCGTACTGGACAGCGAGACGGGCCTGCCAGTACTGATGAGCCCGTTGCAACGAAGTGCACCCGAGCGGTAATCGGACGTGCACCCGCCCGCAGGGGCGTGCGGACCACGACAAGGGGAAAAAGCGTTGGGGGAGCAGCCGGCGCCCAGGCCGGGAAGCGGCACAGAAGCGGACTTAGGGCAGGACAGGCCGCACAACGCCCGCATGTACGACTACTACCTGGGTGGAAAGACCAACTACGCGGTGGACCGCGAGGCGGCACAAGCAGCCATCCGGGTTTTCCCCGCTATCGAGGTGGGAGCCCGGGCCAACCGCGCCTACATGCACCGGATCGGACGCTACCTGGCTAGGCAAGGGATCTGCCAGTTCATCGACATCGGCACCGGTATCCCTACCGCACCCAACCTCCACCAGATCGTCCAGGAGGTAACGCCGCAAGCGACCGTCGTCTACGCAGACAACGACCCCATCGTCCTGGTCTACGCCGACGAACTCCTGGACGGCGCACCCGAGGGCACAACCTGCTATGTCGAGGCCGACATCACCCAGCCCGGCAAGCTGCTGGAGGCCGTCGAGGCAACCGAGGCGATCGACTTCGACCGGCCGGTGGCCCTGACGGTGCATGCCCTGCTGCATTTCATCACCGACGGCCAGAATCCCCACCAGATCGTCAGCCGGATGCTGGAGCCGCTGGCGTCGGGCTCCTACCTGAGCCTGACCCACTGCACCGGTGACTTTGAGCCGGAAGCCTGGGTCGCCATCGCCGACACCTACCTGCAGCGGGGAACCCCCCTGCAGGTACGCAGCCGGGCCGAAGTGCTGCGCTTCTTCGACGGACTGCAGCTCGTCGACCCCGGACTGGCCGTCGCCCATCGCTGGCACCCCGAACCCGGCAGCGGCCCCAGTCTGGTGACGGACGGCCAGGTATCCATGTATGCCGGTGCCGGCCGCAAGCC
>NZ_JBYIVZ010000105.1:0-9641 GCF_057710365.1 Streptomyces sp. bgisy027 | reverse complement strand
CTAGGCCGCCCACAACTCCCGCCGCCAGAAAGGCGGGACCGGCCCGGAGGACCCCCGTCGCCACCGAGCCGACACGGCTCCGCCCTCGAAATCCGTCACGGCAAGACCACAGAGGGCGGAGCCGTTCACAGTGACAAAAAGGGACCGCCCAGTGGGCGGCCCCTTCGGCATGTGCAGCGCCGTGCCCGATCGCCGCCCACCCACCACCGCACCCCCTGGTGCCTCAGCACGCCACCGGCGACGTCCGCTCCAGCGGCAACGCCCGGCTTCTCGACACGCAGCTCGCCCCGCACAGCCCGGACCCCCTGCTGGCTCTCGCTCTGCCGCACGCACACGTGGCGCGCCGGCGACATCGCGGACGGCGACCTGCTCCTGGCAGCTGTCTCGGAAAAGGGCGCCAACTACTTCAATGCGCCGTACACCGCCCACCCCGAGCCCTTCAACCCGTCGTGCGGGTGCGGCGTGTGCTGCCTCGTCATCGGGCCCAGCAAAGTGGTGATGCTCTCCAACGGCGATCCCTGGGACGCCTGCGACCCATGACCCGCCGACGACCACCTGCTCATCGGGTCCGCCCACCAGCGGCCCGAACGGCCCGTCGAGGAGTGAACGCCCACCATGCCCCGCACCACGTACACGCCGTCGCTCCCAGGCGCCGGGTATGCCGGTCACCGCCCGACATGCCGGCAGCAGCATGTTCGTGGGTGAGGACCGGAAGAGGCGCTCACGCCTGCCGTTGGACCAGATTCAGTGTCCCTCCGTCCACGCCCACCTTGATCTCCAGAGCCCCCACCATGTGTACGCGAGCGTTGCAGCTGCTGCTTTGTAGGAGCGGGATCGAGCCTTTGGGTTCGGACGTGACGAACTTGTCTCCGGCTCTGACTTTTCCGGTCACTGGCACTGCGACGGCTATCTTCGTGGCGTCGCCAGTCCACTGACGGGCTCCCCCTTTGGTCCGCGCGTAGAGATAAACAGGGCTTCCAATGCGCATAACGGGCACCGGATAGACCTCTGTGGCATACGCGTCCACACGTAACCACCCCACCGTGAGCCATGTTTCACGGGTTCTCTCGGGGGTGAAGCAGAGGGCCAGGTAGAGGTTCTTGCTCGTTCTGTTTCCGATCGTCACAGGCTTGCTTCCGGTGCCCGTCGCGTATCGGTACAGCGCTTTGCCGCCACTGAAAAGAATTGCACTGAAGGGCTCGACCATAAATCCCCCCGGGTCGGTCTAAATCGAGGCAATCCTCGCTCCATGTCCCGGGGAGCGCCAGCCTGTTGGCGAAAATAGCCACTTTCTTTCTCTTGTGGTCACTTACTTTCGCTTTGGGTCTCTTGGTTCGGAGTCAGCGTCCGCGCCCCCACAGCCGCAACCTGCCCCAGCGCGCTTCGATGTAACGGGCCGCCGCACCTGCCGCGAACTCGGCTGAGATCGCAGCTACTTGATCCCGGTCGTTCAGTACGCACCGGCACTCCGCGCCCGGCGAGGCAGCGCGGGCCACGGAGTTCCCGAGGAATTTGGGCTCCTCGGGGGCCGTGACTAGACGATCGAGATGATCGGGATCGCCGTCACCCCAACGCCGACCGCGAATGTGGTCGGCATGGTCGTTCCCTGACGGGAGAGGACATCTTCCCACCACGGCCACGGGCTCACCCCGGCCGGGAAGAAGGTCTTCGACAAGCAGCTGCCCAACAGCGAGCCGAAGCTGCGGGCCGTCTTCGACAAGCTGACCGAGAAGTTCGGCACCGTCCTGGTGATCGTGGACCAGCCCGCCTCGATCGGAGCCCTGCCCCTGACCGTCGCCCGGGACGCGGGCTGCCAGGTCGCCTACCTGCCCGGACTGGCCATGCGCCGGATCGCCGACCTCTACCCCGGCGAGGCCAAGACCGACGCCAAGGACGCCGCCGTCATCGCGGACGCCGCCCGCACCATGCCCCACACCCTGCGCACCCTCGAGCTGACCGTGCTGACCGGCTTCGACCAGGACCTCGCGGCCGAGGCCACCCGCACCTCCAACCGGATACGCGGCCTGCTCACCCAGTTCCACCCCAGCCTGGAACGCGTCCTCGGCCCCCGGCTGGACCACCCCGCCGTCACCTGGCTGCTGGAGCGTTACGGCTCTCCGGCCAGCCTGCGAAAGGCCGGCCGCCGTCGGCTGGTCGAGGTGATCCGTCCGAAGGCCCCGCGCATGGCCGCACGGCTGATCGACGATGTCTTCGACGCCCTCGACGAGCAGACCGTCGTCGTCCCCGGCACCGGCACCCTCGACATCGTGATCCCCTCCCTGGCCGCCTCGCTCGCCGCCGTCCACACCCAGCGCCGGGCCCTGGAA
Organism: Streptomyces sp. bgisy027; assembly: GCF_057710365.1. NCBI lineage: Bacteria > Bacillati > Actinomycetota > Actinomycetes > Kitasatosporales > Streptomycetaceae > Streptomyces > Streptomyces sp. bgisy027. The sequence goes on along the minus strand of NZ_JBYIVZ010000105.1, from coordinate 7,314 downwards.
GCCCAGATCAACGCCCTGCTGGAGGCCCACCCTCTTTCCCCGGTCCTGACATCGATGCCCGGCGTCGGCGTCAGGACCGCCGCAGTCCTGCTGGTCACCGTCGGCAACGGCACCGGCTTCCCGACCGCCGCCCACCTCGCCTCCTACGCCGGTCTGGCCCCGGCCACGAAGTCGTCCGGGACCTCGATCCACGGCGAACACGCACCCCGAGGCGGAAACCGGCAGCTCAAACGCGCCATGTTCCTCTCCGCCTTCGCCTGCATGAACGCCGACCCGGCCTCCCGCACCTACTACGACCGCCAGCGAGCCCGCGGCAAGACCCACACCCAGGCCCTCCTCCGCCTCGCCCGTCAACGCATCAGCGTCCTGTTCGCCATGCTCCGCGACGGCACCTTCTACGAACCCCGCATCCCCAAGGACGTCGAACTCGCCGCATGACCCCAGCCAGCCAAACCACCCCAAACCCAACCTGGGCACCTTGACGAAAGACATAGAGGCACCCCCCCACGCAGCGACTTCATGAAGAGGGACGCATCATGGTTCAGTTCCGGCACCCGGAGCTCAGGATCGGCGACAGCGACGGCTTCCCCTTTTTGGCTCATGCAGCGTCAGGAACAAGCCAAAGCCGTCTTCCGGGCTGTGCCGTGCACTTATACCGGGCAGAGTAACCAAACCGGTCTATCACGGGCGGGCGGACGCAGCACGACATCTCGGGGGACGATGATGCTGTCGGAGTCGCTGGTGGCTCTTGCCGCGGCAGGAGGTACCGCGGTGGTGCAGGCGGTGGGCACGGACGCGTGGGCGGCGGTTCGCGACCGTACGGCCCGTCTGTTTGCACGAGGGGATGCGGAAAGACACACGGCAGAGCTGGCGCGGCTGGAGGAGACTGCCCGGGAGCTGACGGATCAAGCGGATTGCAGCACTGCCCTGGTCCGGTGGGAGTCGTCCTGGCGGGCGCGGTGGGAGATGTTGCTGGATTCCCTTCCGGAGGCTGAACTGCCGCTGTTTGCCGTCGGGTTGATGCAGATGATCAGCTCTGCCGGTCAGCGTGCGGGTTCCACCAGCATCTCCGCCGGTGACCACGGCTTGGCTGTCAGTGGTGACGTCTCCATCCGTGCGGAGTCCGGGTCGCTGGCCGGCGGTGTGGTGGCTGTGGAAGGAGGCGTGTCCCTGGCGGACCCTTTCGAGGGCCGCTCACGGCCGCAGTAGGCGCGCCCCTGCCTGAACCTGCCGAACCGTCGGCGCGTACGGTGTCGGCTCAGTTGGGGGGTGTGGCGGCAGGCCGGATGGAGATCGGTCAGCTGGTGCTGGGTGCTCCGGGGTTTCCCGGCCGGAGGGTTCTGGTGACGCTGGCTCCGCCGCTGGGTGAGCGGGATCCGCGTTATCCGCTGCGCGGCCGTGAGGGGCTGCTGGAACGCATGGCGGGTCTGTTCCACAGCGGAGGCGGCGGAAAGCTGATCGTTTTGCACGGTCTGGGCGGGAGCGGCAAGACGGCTCTGGTGCTGGAGGCGATCACCCGTACGCAGGGATGTTGCCCGGTATGCCGCAGGACGGTGTGGTGGATCGACGCGCGGCAGGAGGAAGGGCTGCTCGCGGGTCTGCGTGCCGTGGCGCGCCAGGCCGGACTGCAGTCGGACCGTGCCTGGGGTGGTGACGCGGCCGATGTGCTGTGGAGTCAGCTGAATGCGCTGACCCAGGGGTGGCTGCTGGTCCTGGACGGTTTGGACGATACGGCTTTGCTCGACGGTCCGGGCTCTTTGGCTTCGGGGACCGGCTGGATCCGGCCGCAGGCGTGCCCAACCGGGGTGGTCATCGTTACGACTCGCAACGGCGGCGATCCGTCCTGGGGCAGTGGGGCCCTCTTCCTGCCGGTGAGGTCACTGCACGCAGACCGGGCTGCTGAGGTGCTGCTCGACCATACGGGTGACGCTGCGGGGTCGCCGGCAGATGCCCGTGAGCTGGCCCGGCGCCTGGGCGGGTTACCGCTGGCTCTGCATGTAGCTGGTTCGTATCTCGCCGAGGTGATGGGGATGCCGGATGCCTTCAAGGGGCCGCAGACTCCTGACAGTTTTGCCGCGTATGTGCGGGCGATGGAGGCGGGGTCGGCGCCCGCCGATACGCGGCAGGCGCTCGCCGAGACGTGGCGGTTGTCGATCGAGCTGATGCGGCGGCGCGGTTTCACGGGTACCGACCGCCTGCTGGAAGCCCTGGCCGCGTTCTCTGATGCGCCCATCCCTCATACCCTGCTGCTGCGTCCGGCGCCTCTCGGCGCTGCCGTCCATGCCCTGGCAGGAATCAGCGGGCCGATGTTGTGGCGGATGCTGAAGGAACTTGCGGCCCTGGGGCTGCTCGACCTTGTGTCGTCGTCCGAGGCTCCGGACAACGTGGTGGCCGTGCGGCTGCACCCCCTGATCCGCGATCTCAGCCGGACTGCTGCCGCTTTGCCCGCTGCCGTCCGGCTCATGTCGGCGGCCTTGGCGCTGGAGGAGCTCGGGTCGCCGGAGGATCCCGAGCGCTGGGTGGCGTGGCAGGCGCTGACGCCTCATGTCCTGGAGCTGGCCGATCAGGTCGCAGCCTGTGCGGAGATGGATGCGTCTACGAAGCTGGTGAGCGCCGGCCTTGCCACCATGGCGGCACGTCATCTGCAGGCGCTGGGCCTGTTCGAGCAGGCGCGAGGGCGGTATGAGGCGGTACTCGCGGTGCGCCGGGCCCTCCAGGGTGACGAACATCCCGCCACACTGGACTGCCGTCACCTGCTGTCCAGCGCCTTGCATGATCTGGGCGACCTGCCTCTGGCCCGGGCCGGCTATCAGGCGGTGTGGGAGATCAGTTGCCGGGTGCGTGGTGAGGAGCACACCGACACACTCACGGCTCGCCACGAGCTGGGCAGGGTGCTGCACGATCAGGGACGGCTGGAGGAAGCACATGAGCATTTGGCGTATGTGCGGGCGACAAGCGGCCGGCTGAACGGCCCCCGGCACCCTTACACGCTGACGGCCCGCCATGAGGCGGCACGTGTTCTGCACGATCGGGGCTGTCTGGCGGAGGCGAGAGCGGAGTACGAGGCGATCCTCGCGATCAGGCGGGAGGAACTCGGTGCCGCGCATCTGGGCACCTTGACGGCGCAGCACAACCTGGCGGCCGTGCTGCACGATCAGGGACGGCTGGAGCAGGCGCTGGAAGGGTACCGGGAGGCGCTCGCGGGGCGTCGCAGGGTGCTGGGAGACCGGCATCCACGGACCCTGCAGACCCAGTACAAGGCGGCTCATGTGTTGAGGGATCTGGGTGACTATGCAGGGGCAGTCGAGCTGATGACGGTCACCCTGCGGGCCAGCGTGATGGTGCTGGGCGTGTCGCATCCGCAGACGGTCCGCGCAGCCGACGTTCTGCGTGTCTGGGGAGCCGATCCGGCTCCGGCTGTCGGCCCCTGACCCTGCCGGTGTTGCCGGCTTGGCCCTGCTGTCGCGCGGGAGCGGTCAGGGCCCGCTGCGCGGCGTCCTGTCCGGGCGCGGGGCCGATGGCGGGTAGGTGGTCAGATGCCTCACCACTGCGGTGACTTCACGTAAGGAGCGGACGGTGGTCTTGGCTCCCGCTCTCTTGAGCATGTTCGCGTGATCGGGGGTGCTGGCCACCCCGATGAACCGTACGCCGGCCGCCTGTGCGGCCAGGGCGTCGGCGACGGACTCGCCCAGCAGCAGGGTGTGGTCCCGCGATGACCCCAGGGAAGCGGAGGCCAGGGCCACGCCGTGGGGATGGGGTTTCATCAGGCGGGGGTCTTCAGGCCGCCCGAAGACACTGAGCTGCTGACTGTCGACCAAGGGGGAAAGGTTGTCCAGGAACACCCTGACCGCGCTCGTGGCGTGGTCGGTCACCACGCCGAGCCGCCAGTTTCCTGTGGTCAGGACGCGGAACAGCTGTTGCACGCCCGGCAGCGGAGTGACTTGGCGGGCGGCTTCGGTCTCGTGGGCCGTCAGCATGTGATCGAGGCGGCGGATCTGGGAGGGGCTCCCGGAGGGTACCAGGGCCCGCAGGAGGCCGACGGGGTCGGTGGGTGTGCGCGGTCCTGTTGCCAGGCGCAAGGAGTGGGCCTCGTGGACCAGGCTCTGGGCGACGGCTTCGGCGTTTGAGGCGAACAGGCGGCACAGCAGTCCGTCAAAGCTGAAGAGCACGGCATGCGCGGAGACAAAGTACTCACGCAGTTCCCCGGCCGGGATGTGGCCGGACAGTTGTGATTCCCGCTGGCGCAGGAGTGTGCTGACGGAAGGATGCAGGGCGTCGTACCAGGAGCGGTAGGTCTGGCAGTGCTCGTCTCCTTCGTCGGAGATCTGATGGACGCCCGTTGTGCCCTGCGGGCTCGGCAGTGAGCGGCGCATGCTGGCGGGGATGCTCAGCACGCTCGCCTCGCTCTCCTGCAGTTGTGTGGGCGACAGCCACAGGTTGAACCGGCCGACGAGGCGGAGCAGGGCGAGGGCACGCCAGGAGTCGCTGGGAAGGGCGCAGCGGAAGAAGGCATCGATGCGGCCGGGCAGCGTGGTGGTGAGCCGGCGCAGTCGTCGTCGTTCGGCTTCGGCACCGTGATGGGCAGCGGCCTGCTCGTCGGCCGACGTCCCGTAGTGTGCGGTCGCCTCGTATCCCGCCAGTCGGCGCCGGATCGCGCGGATGCGTCTGATCTCCTGCCCTAACAGGCGGGCCAGGAGAAGCGGTGGCCTGCGGAAGATCTCGGCGAGGTCGCCGACTGCCGGGTCATCAGGTTTAGGTAGGGCCAGTTCTCCTGGGACCACGTAGGTGTCGCGTACGGCCGTCAGCAGGGGGTGCGCCTGGGCAACTCGCATCCTCGAGGCGGGGATGTTGGCCAGGTGCATCTCCAGATCGGCGGCAGAGATCTTGAGGAAATCGGCGACGGCGGGCACCAGCGCGTAGCTGCGCGGGGAGACGAGCCCTTCGTTCTCCAGGCGCCGGTAGTTGGCATAGGACACGTCCAGGCGGTCGACGACGTCGACGACCCGGTACCCGCTGGCTCTGCGTAACTCCGCGAGGGTCCACCGCTGTGCCGTGTCGGGGTCTGTGAGGTCCAGCGGGGAGACACCCAGAGCCTGCGCCAGTTGCCGGATGCGAGGGGGATCGGGGCTGTATTTGCCGTGTTCATAGGCGAGGATCTGCGCTTTGGTGGCGTTCACCTGCCGGGCCAGCTCCTCAGCGCTGATGCCTCGGCCCTGGTTTGCCCGGGCTCGTGCTCTGCGCAGTGACGGGCCGTCAAATGGCGTCTGCGCTCCGCGCGTCATGTCATTGTCCCCCTTTGACCTCGGGGTACAGTTTAGGAGCAAGTCGACAGAAGAAGAGTGGCCAACTTGCGTATGCACCACGGCTCGTAAGCTGGCCTCTTGAGGATTTGACCTCCGCGCCAAGGCGTGGTGGCTGCCCGGATCGGGGATAGCGTCCTCGCGCGGACTGGCCGCCAGCCAGGCCGATGGAGTGTTGCACGTGCACTGAGTCTCACAACCCCGCACCGCTGGATGCGGCAAGGGGCCATGAGGGTCACGCCAGAAGTGGACCAAGCAACACCCCGGAACCGTCCTGGTGATGACAGGTTGCGGTTCATCGGCTCCCGGGGCCCCGGTTGCCGAGCGGCAACGGGCTATGCCCTAGTGGTGCGTTGGTCCCCGTCTCTGGGCCCCTGCGTACCCGTTCCGGTACGCGGCCCGTCAGGCGGGGAACACTTCATCCTCTTGTTGCACCTCCCTTCGATTGATGGCGATCAATCAACCAGAGGCAGGGCTCACCCTATAACGCACCCGTGACAGGCGCGCACGCGGATACGGATGCGGACTGCGGTGCGTGAAAAGGTGCACGTCGAAGGGGAATTACGCTCAAGCATTCGAGCCCATTCCACGCTTGCCGCAACCGTGTTGCCACTGACACCTATTCGCAAAAAGACGCCGCACAACGGCCCCTGACGAGTTGCTGCTTTCATATTTTCTCGCTCGATGAGAAGTACCCTTTCGGCAACAGACGTTCGAACATCACACCCGGGGTGCGCCTCTGTCCGGCAGGTCCTGCCGGATCAGCGCGGAGTCACACTGTGATGCGTTGGCCGACGTTGTGCTCACGTATCTCAGGGGCATCAGGGGGCCTGTGCGTGCAACCGTCGGCCAAAACTTGTCTGAGGACATCGATGACCGCGGGCTTCGCGGCATGGCCAACTGCCCGCCTGCGCTGCGCAGGCGCCCGTCCGTCGGCCACTGAGAACCGGGCCGACGGACGCCCGGCACGTGCGCCGCGACACAGCCTGTGTGCCGCCGCGCCATCGCCCATTCCGCGGGTAAGGACTGCCACCGGTCCCGCCCCGCACTGCGTCCGCCCGGATCGCTGAAAGAATCTTGCCGTGACGTTGCACGTTCCGCGGCCCCCACGCCCCTGACAAGCATGAACAGAACGTGGACGGGGATGCATCGTGCGGTGGGCTAGAGGGCACCGCCAGGACCCACTGGCGGGCGCATCCGCGTCGTCGAGCGCCCCAGCAGCGGTCGGGTCACCGCTCAGTCCTGAACAACAGGCCGGCTACGACGCCTTCTACCGCCAGGAGTTCGCATCCCTGATGCGCAACGTCATACTCCTGGGAGCCTCCTCCGAGGAAGCGGCTGACGCGGTACAGGACGTGCTGACCGAGCTCTTGCTGCGCTGGCGCACCGTGAGGCATCCCAAAGCCTGGTGCCGCACGGCGGTGATGCACCGCTACCTGCGCAGCGACGCACGGCACAACGACGGAGTCCGCAAGGCCCAGCAGGATCTCCGGCAGCGCATCACCGAAGATCACCACGCACTCGACTCGCAGTACGAGGAGTGGGACTTCGTGATCGACTTCGTCAGCCGGCATCTGTCCGGCGCTCAACGCCTCGTCATGGCCTGGCACATCGACGGATACGAACCGCACGCGATTGCACGTGAATTGAACAAGGACCCCCAGACCGTGCGTTCCCATCTACGACACGCACGGAACAAGCTGGCCGCCGCGCTCGAAAAGGAGCACCCGGAGCTGGCGCTGTCATCCAGGGGGACCCATAGGGGGGGAATGTAATGGCGATGGAGTCGCAATGGAGGCTCAAAGAACCGGGAGGAGAGATGCCAGGCCACGATGCCCACGAGACCCGGGCGCCGCTGGAACCGGATGACCGCGTGGATGCGTACATCGCACGCCTGCACGAAGTCACACCGCAGCTCATCTCCAGCGACGAGATCGAAAGAAGGCTGCTGGCCTCGAAGGTAGAGGCCGCACGCAGGGCCACCATCGATGCCCACTACGCGGCAGCCGCGCAG
>NZ_JBYIVZ010000104.1:0-10122 GCF_057710365.1 Streptomyces sp. bgisy027 | reverse complement strand
AAGGAAACGGACAGTGATCTGATCAGGCTGTCCGAGCCCAACGTGGCGGTCAGCGTGACCAGAGGCTTCGATTTGCCGGAAGCGGTGTCACGGGCACGCGCCGCTATGTGTAGCGGCCCGCTGTCGCCTTCGCGCTCGGTCACGTCGATGGTGCTGGTACGGCGCAGCGCGCCGTGCACCAGCTCTGGAGTGACGCTCAGCGGGCGCGCCGGCCCGATCCCTTCCGGAGGCGTGGGGACCATCGATGCCATGACGGTCAGACCGAACCGTCGTCGAGGCGTTTCCCGGCCTCGTCGTACCGGTAGATGCCATGGCCGGTCTTTCGACCCAGACGTCCAGCCTCGACCAGATTGCGCAGGGTCACGGTCGGCTTGAACCGTCCCCCGAGAGTGCTCTCCAGCGAGTTCAAGATCTTGAGGTAGGTGTCCAGGCCGTTGAAGTCGCCCAACTCCAGTGGCCCCATGGGGAAGTTGAGACCGAGTCGCAGCGCACGGTCGATGTCCTCGGCACTGGCGACGCCCTCCTCCAGCATCCGCAGGCACTCGAGGCGGACGATCGCCGAGATCCGGGACGTCAGAAAGCCGGGGCTGTCCTTGCGACAGATCACGGTCTCCTTGCCCAGCCCCTCGGAGAACGCCACTGCCCGCTGGACGTACTCCTCGCTGCTGGTCAGCCCTTGGACGATCTCGACCAGTCGCATCAGCACGGGAGGATTGAAGAAGTGCAGTCCGACGAGACGGTGGGCGTCTTCGGGGACCGCGCTGCCGATCGCGGTGATGGACAGCTGGGAGGTGTTGGTGCCGAGCAACGCCTCAGCCGGGGCGGCCGCGGCGGTCTGCCGGAGCACCTCCTGCTTCACCGCCAGGTCTTCGACGACCGTCTCGACGACGACCCGTGCGCCGCTGACGGCCTGCTCCAGTTCAGTCGTGAACTCCAGTCTGCGCAACGCGCCGTCAGCCGCCTCACGAGTCATACGGTCCTTGGCCACGAATCGATCCAAGCTCGAAGTCACTGCAGTGCCGGCGCGTTCGAGCTGAGCCTCGGAGGTGTCGACGAGCGAGATGTCGTGTCCGGTCGAGGCACAGAGCTGTGCGATACCGGAGCCCATCGTCCCGGCCCCGATCACGGCGACCTTCACGGCGCTCCCCTTTCCCTTTACTGGCGCTGCGTCGTCTGCGTGATCCGCCGAGTCCCATCGAAGGGCATCGACAGAGGCACTCGGCGGATCCGCTGCCGACAGTATGATTGATGAGACAGTTTGTGTTCAATATGTCAAAGAACTCAGATTGCCGACATGCCGCCGTCCACCACGAAGTCCGCACCGGTGATGTACGAAGCCTCGTCAGAGGCGAGAAAGGCGGCCAGCCCGACTACGTCCTTGGGCAGGCCTGGGCGGGGGAGCAGGAGCTGGGCCGCCAGGGCATCTCGGACCGCAGGGTCGGCGAACTGGGCTTCCGTGCCCGGGGTTTCGATGACCCCTGGGCTGATGCTCACCGCACGGATTCCGAAGGGGGCGCCCTCGGCTGCCAGTTGTCGGGTCATGGCGAGAACGGCACCTTTGGTCGCGGTGTGGGCGAGCATCGGGACGGCGCGGCTGGCTGCGTGGCCGGCCATTGATGCGATGTTGATGACCACCCCGCCGCGCTCTGTGAGATATGGCCAGGCGGCCTGGGTGACGTAGAAGACCAGGTCGATCTCGTTGCGCACGGTGAAGTGCCAGTCTTCTTCGGACAGTGTGCCCACCGGACCGAACCGGGCCGCGGATGCATTGTTGTAGACGATGTCGATTCGGCCGTGCTCTGCTGTCGCCTGCTCGACCCATGCGCGCGCAGCATGACTGTCGCCCAGATCGACCGGGGCCGCCGCGCTCATTCGGCCGCCGGCGGTCTTGACCGCGGCGGCAGTCTCCTCGTTGGCCTCGCTGTTGAGGTCGCAGCCGACGATCACCGCGCCTTCCTTGGCGAAGCGGAGCGCAGCGGCACGGCCCATGCCCCCGCCGGTGCCCGTGATGAGAGCGACTCTGCCTTCCAGGTCTCCGTTCAACGCACTGTCCCACTTTCTGTGTTGACTGAACTATAAGTACGAAATCTGTCACATCTGATGCTTCGATGCTAGGGTCGGGCCATGGCTGCCATCGAACCTGTGCCTCGGGCTGATCTGGACGAGGAACTCGACGGTCTCATCGGGAAGGCTCGGGCATCCCGGGCGTTGAGCAGCGACCTCCCCGTCCGTATCTGGGCCCACCGGCCCGCACTCGCCAAAGCCCAACTGCGGCTTCAGGGCGAGATTCATGAAGGCCGCCTGTTGGACGCTCGGTTGATGGAGCTGGTGCGACTCAGGATCGCCGCGATGAACGACTGCCGGGCCTGCCAGGTGGCGCGTAAGTCCGACGACGTGTCCGAAGAGGACGTGGCGTGCCTCTCCTCCGACGACCCGCGGTTCACAGCGAGAGAAGCGGCTGCACTACGTTTCGCAGAGCTCTTCGCGATTGATCACCTGGCAGTCGACGACGCCGTATTGGGTGAACTTCACCGCCACTTCACCGCCGCGGAGATCGTGGAACTGGGCATGTTCGCCGCCCTCATGCTGGGCTCCGGGCGGCTGGCCAGGGTTCTGAGGGCGTACGAGGACGACGACCGGCCGCCGGTCGTCGGCGTCTGAGCCAAGGGGCAGGTGCCTTGTCGCACAGAGGGATTCCTCGCGTCCGTGCGTCCTCGTGCGAGTCCTCCGGGGGCGCCCAGATGGCTTGACTCGGCGGGACCGGAGACCGTCGAGGAACAGCTGCAGATGGCGGTGAGCGGACTGCCGGAAGTTGACATACACGGTCCCCGGCAGCGGACCTGTCAGCTGAGCGAGCACCATGACCAGGTCATCGACGGCAACGTCCGCGCGAAGGCTACCCGCTTTGCGCGCTTGGACCATCATCGCCTCAAGGGCATGCGCGAGTCGCGTCCGAGCTCGATCCACCTCCTGGGCCGTCGTGCCGCCGCTGTTGTCTCCGATGAGGGGGCCCAACGCGCCGATCCTTGCGTCCATCGCCCGGTGCATGAAGTGTTGTAGCGCCTCGAAGACGTCGCTCTCTTTGGCGAGAGCCCGCTCCGCGTCGCCTGTGATCAAGCGCATCGAGCTGAGGGTCACCTGGTGGATGAGTTCGAGCCGGGTCGTGAAGTGGCGGTAGACAGTGGCGTTGCCGACGTCGGCCCTGCGCGGGACTTCGTCGTTGAACGGCACTTCAGTGCCACAGTCCCTGACGGCCTCGCGGGCCGCACGGAGGATCCGCTCACGGTTGCGAGAGGCATCTGAGCGCATGTCTGGAGAGCAGCCGTGGAGAGTCTCAAGCGGTGGCAGACCGTGGGCCAACGGTATTGCTCAGCGAGCCGATGCCTTCAATGGTGACTCGCACGACTTGGCCCGGCTCGAGATAGCGGCCGCTCTCGTGGGCCACGCCCGCTGTTGTGCCGGTGAACAGGATGTCGCCCGAGTGCAGGCTGCTTCTGGAGTCGACATAGTCCAGGAGTTCGGCGACACCCCAAACCATGCTGGATGTCCGATCCTTCTGCCGTGGTGTGCCGTCCACCGTCAGCTGGATCTCCAGATCCGGGTGGCTGCCGCCGAACTCGTCACGGGTGACGATCCAAGGGCCCACGCCTGTCGTGCGGTCCAGCGCCTTGGCCGAGAACATGTCCATCCCGGTGACGCCCCCGCCGAACTGCAGGTCGCGCGCCGAGACGTCGTTGCCGACGGTGTAGCCGAGCACACTGTCGATGGCTGCCGAGCGGTCGGCGATGTGGTCGGCGCCCACGACCGCCACCAGCTCGGCCTCGTAGTCGAGCTGAGTGGTCAGAGCCGGATACGCGATCTCGTCCTCGGGGCCGATGATCGACTCGTACGGCTTGAGGAAGGCGGCCGGCTGGCTGGGCATCTGCAGACCGAGGCCGTCCACATGCTTGGCGTATGTCGCTCCGGCTGCGACGACCTTCGCGCCGCTTTCGACAGGGGCCAGCAGGCGCAGACCCTCCAGTGGACGGGACGGCCCTGCCCATCTGGGCTCGTCGGCCAGGTCGGCGGTGAGGGCAGGGGCCCACTCGGCGAACCGTCCGGCAAGTGGGCGGGCGGTGGCCGCCTCCGTGTCCAGGACGGCCCAGAACGCCGCCTTGCCGTCGTGGCATCGGCCGATCTTCATATCGGGACTCCTTCAGGGGGTTGCGGGTTCGGGCTTCGGCTCGGCCGCCAGGAACAAGTCGAGGGGGCGTTCGTCGTCGCCGAGCAGATCGCGGTCCGGCCGGCAGCGCTGCTGGATCAGACGGCGGGCGATGCGGATGTCATCCCCCCGGTTCATCCCGATGGCCCCGCTGAGCACGCCATCACGAAGGAGCAGGGCGGTGAAGCTATTGCTGTCCGGGTCGCCGCGCAGCACCACATCGTCTTCCGGATCCGGCAGACCGGCGATCTGGAGGTTCAGGCCGTACTGGTCCGACCAGACCCAGGGCACCTCGGTGAAGGGCTGCTCGTTGCCGAGCATGTTGCGGGCTGCCGCAGCTCCCTGGTGCTGGGCGTTCTGCCAGTGCTCCAGCCGGACGCGGTGGCCCAGCAGCGGATTGGGGTGGTTGGCCACGTCCCCGGCGGCGAACGCGGCCGGCGCCGAGGTGCGGCAGTACTCGTCCACGACGATGCCGTCGTCAACCGCGATCCCCGCAGCCGCGGCGAGCTCGGTGTTGGGCTGGATGCCGACGGCGACGACCACGGTGTCGGCGGGGCCTTCCATGGGATACGACCGACCGTCGGTGCCGACGGCACGTAGCCCGTCGCCCGCGGCGACCAGCCTGTTCACGCCGATTCCGGTCCGCAGATCAACACCCTGGTCAAGATGGATCCGCGCGTACAGTCGGCCGAGCAGCGGGGGCAATGAGCGGGTGAGCGGGAGCGGCGCGGCCTCCAGCACGGTGACGTCGGTGCCGAGGGTGCGTGCGTTCGCGGCGAGTTCGGCGCCGAGGAAACCGGCCCCGACGACCAGCAGACGGCGGCCCGGACCGAGCCGGTCCCGAATCGCCGCGGCGTCCTCGGCGGTACGCAGTGTGTGGACGCCGGGAAGGTCCTCGGTTCCGGGCAGCCTCCGCGGGCGCCCCCCGGTGGCGAGAAGCAGTCGGTCGTAGGCCAGCGATCCCGTGCCCTCGCCGAAGGACACCGTGCGGGCGCTCGTGTCCAGTGCGGTGACGGTGACCCCGCCGCGGTACTCGATGTCCTTGGACGCGTACCAGGCCGCGGGGCGCAGGAGAAGTCGCTCCACCGGCAATTCTCCGCTGACCACCTGCTTGGAGAGAGGAGGCCGCGGATAGGGTGCGCGGTCCTCGTCGCCGATCACCACCACCCGGCCGCCGAATCCCTCGGCGCGCAGAGTGGCCGCCGCGGTGATGCCGGCCAGGCCGGCACCGACGATGACGTGTGTCTCCCGCATCTGTGCGCCTCCTCAACCCATTGAACAGTTAAGACCAATCTTGATTACTCTGTCCACCCCGTTTATGCTCCGGAACAGGCCCGAGGACGATTCCGAGAGGTGACTCGATGGCGCTGAACGGTCTGGAACTGCACCACCACGCCGTCCGTATGCGGCCCGACGCAGTGGAGGAGACGCTCACGTTCTACCGGGACGTGCTGGGTCTCGAACCCGATCCCGAGGCGCGTGAGATCCCCGATGTGCCGCTGTTCTGGATGGACACCGACAATGGCACCCAGATCCATCTCTTCGGCGTCGAGGGCGTGTCCCGGTACGCGCGTCGACCCGACCAGGATCCCTTCACCGAGCACGTCGCCTTCGGGGTGCCCGACATCCTGGCGGCAAAGAAGGAGCTCGACCGGTTGGCCGTTCGGTACTGGAAGGCCGGACGCGGTGAGCGGCAGCAGCTGTTCCTGTACGACCAGACTGGCAACATGATCGAGTTGCACCAGATCGGGACCTGCCGCTGCGACAAGCGATCCCGGCGGGACGACGCGTGACCGGCGACGGGCGGGTGCCGCTGCGGGCCACCGCCGGAGGCGACGAACGATTGGCCGCCATCTACGACCGGGTCGGCCGCACGGTCGGAAGTGTCCCCACCATGTACCAGGCGCTGGGGCACTCGCCCGAGATCCTGGACGGCTGGATCGGGCTCGGCTGGAGTCTGCGGGCAGACGCCGCCTCCGACCGGGAACTCCGCGAGCTGGCGATCCTGCGCGTCGCCCAGCTGACGCGCAGTGAGTACGTGTGGCGCAGCCACTGGCGGCAGGCCCTGCAAGCCGGGAGCACCGAGCCGAAACTGCTGGCGTTGGGGGAGTGGAGGGACAGCGGCCCGTTCACGCCGCTGGAGCGTACGGTGCTCGCACTGACCGACGAGCTTACCGAGACGGGCAAGGTCGACGATGCCACCTGGACCCCGGTGGCGGAACTGCTTGACGACCGGCAGATCGTCGAGCTGGTCATGACGGTGTCCTGGTACTGCTGCGTGGCCAGGGTGGCGGCGGGTCTGGCGGTCCCGCTCGAGGACCACCACGCCCGCGTCCCCGGGCTCACTGAGCGCATTCGTCCGCTGTGAGCGCCAGGCCATGGTGTTGCCGCCCCCGTGAAGGCGTTTGGGAGGCGGCGGTCTCCGCCGTCTCCCAAACGAGGGCTATCCCGCTGCTTCCATGAAACGTCGCTCGTCGGCGTAGGAAGGCGTGTGTGACGTGACGCCGCCGTCGACGGGGATGGTGCAGCCGGTGATGAAGGCGGCCCGGTCGGAGGCGACGAAGCTCACCACCTCGGCGACGTCCTCGGGCTCGGCGAGCCGTGTGGTGAGGTGGTGCCCGACCATCATCTCCTGTACGGGTGCCGGCATGTTGGCCTTGAGCGCCTCGGTGTTCACCAGGCAGAGCGCCAGCGCGACACTGCGGATGCCCTGCTTGCCGTACTGGGTGGCGATGTTGCGGGTCAGCCCGACGATCGCGGCCTTGGACGCGCCGTATGCGGGCCGGCTGAGTTCTGCCACCAGCCCGGTGGCCGATGTCGTGTTGACGATGACTCCGCCACCGCCGGCCAGCATCGCGGGGATGGCGTGCTTCGCGCCGAGCGCGTAGCCCCGCAGATTGACCCGCATCACACGGTCCCAGAGGTCCGGGTCGATGTCAGCGATCGCGGCGTCCTTGGTCATCACCTCGGGTGAGCCGAGGAAGGCGTTGTTGTGAAGTACATCCAGACGCCCGAACTCGCGCACCGCAGTAGCGACCATCGCGGCTACCTGGTCGTCCTCGCTGACGTCGACGGCGGCGGCGACGGCCCGTCCGCCTGTGGCCTCGATCCGCTTGGCGACCGCCTCCGCGCCACCCGCGTTGATGTCGGCGACCACCACTGCGGCGCCCTCACGGGCGAGCACGTGCGCTGTTGCCGCGCCGACTCCGGAGGCGCCACCGGTCACGATCGCGACCTTGTCCTCGAGTTCAGCCATGCATCCCACTCCTCTCCGTGCCGGGCAGCGTCCCGGCGGCCATCGTGGCCTCGTCAGGCGTCTCCCGCTGTCCTGATGAGGCATGGACAGGGTATACATACTGCACATAATCTGTCTCTGTTGTTGCATGTCATTTCTGGAGGTGCGTGCTGTGCGCTACGCGACGTTCGAGGTGAACACCCCTGTGGGACCTATACGCCGAATCGGAGTCGTAACCGCCGCCGGACGCCTACTGGATCTCAACCAGGGCTACGCCCATGTGCTCGTCGACCGTGTCGACCGCTCCCGTGCCCGCGTCATGGCGAATGTGGTGGTACCTCCCGATTTGATAGCCCTGATGGCCGGGGGCACGGTGAGTGAGGCAGCGATCGCGGAGACGCTGGAGGCGTTGGGTCCGGTCACCGACGACCCCGAGGCAGAGAGTGCCTTGGGCGGGCGGCTCGTCTACTCCGCAGACGAGGTACAGCTGCTGTCCCCACTGCCGCGTCCCGCCTCGCTGCGGGACTGCTCGGCGTTCGAGCAGCACGTCAGTACCGCGAGCCGGGGCAACGTGCCCCCGGAGTGGTACGAGATGCCCGTCTACTACAAGGGCAACCCGAATGCGGTGGTGGGCACGGGGACCGACGTCACCGTGCCGACGGGCGTCGACCGGCTCGACTACGAGCTGGAGTACGCCGTCGTCATCGGCCGCTCGGGATCGGACATCGCGGAGGAGGACGCGGTCGCGTATATCGCCGGCTACACCGTCTTCAACGACATCTCCGAACGCCGAGCCCAGCTCAAGGAGATGCGTGCCGGGCTCGGTCCGGCGAAGGGCAAGGACGCGGACGGCACCAACGTCCTCGGCCCGTACCTCGTCACGGCGGATGAGTGGGACCCCGACAAACCGCACGCCATGATCGCCCGGGTGGCCGGGGAGGAGTGGAGCCGCGGTTCTACCGACACCATTCACTACTCCGTCGCGCAGATCGTCAGCCACATCAGCCGCCGCGAGACCCTGCACGTCGGCGACGTGATCGGCACAGGGACGGTGGGCGGCGGCTGCGGCCTGGAACTGCGCCGCTATCCCCAGCCGGGTGACCTCGTCGAGCTGGAGGTCGAAGGACTTGGTGTACTCGGTAACCGCTGGATTGCGGAGGATGGCGCATGAGTTTCCCGAGTCAACCTCTATGCCGCCAGAGGCTCCTCGATGGTTGTGTTGATCTTGTTGTTGGCTTGGTGGGTGGCGGGGTCGTAGCAGGTGCCATTGCACCAGCAGGCCCACATGACCCGGAGCCAGGCGCGGGCCAGGATGCGGACGGCGTGGGGGTGTCGCTTGCGTGCCCGGGCGTCGTTGTAGATCTTCGCGGCCCAGTCGCTGCCGTGGCGGCTGTTGTCGGCGAAGACGGTCAGGGCGACGCGGGCTCTTCGGTTGGTCGCGAAGCGGAACGTCACCATGCGCGACTTGCCCCAAGCGCGGGTGACGGGGACGACGCCGGCTTCGGCGATGAGCTGCTCACAGGTCTGGGCGCGCTCCAGGATCGGGCCGATCCCGCCGATGACCTGGCCGAGGCTGACCGTGCCGATGCGTGGCATGGTGGCGAACAGGGGTGCGTAGGGATGGGTCTCGACAGCTTCGGCGATGGCCTTGTCCAGGGCGCGGATGGCGGCGCGTATGACCTGCACCAGCGCCACCTGGATGCGGACGAGCTGGGCGACGACGGCGTCGCTGATGCGGGAGGCCGCTTTCGGCGCCGAACGCAGGCGCTCGATGAGGACGCTGCCGGGCTTCTTGCCGGAGTAGCCGCGGCGCTTGCACCAGGCTTCGAGGCGTCCGGCGGTGAGCTTGGCGGCGGAGGTGGGGGTGGGGTACTTCTCCAGGAACGCCATGGCGATGTCGCTGTCGAGGTTGGCGAAGACGGCCTTGCCGCCGGGCCAGTGCAGCAGGTGGCCGTCGGTACGCAGGTAGTCGGCGAGCTTCATGCTGTCACCCGCGTCCGTCTTGGCCTTGGACGCGCCCCAGCGCGCCCGCATGGCGTGGAAGGCGTTCGGGTGCACCGGCACGATCGGGTGCCCGCCGGCCAGCAGCCGGTCCACGGCCAGGCCCCGGGTGGTCTCGATGGCCACGGGCAGGTCCGCCGGATCGCCATGCTTGCGCAGACGGGCCAGGGTCTTGGTGAACCCCTCCTCGGTGTGGGCCAGTTCCCACCGGTCGATGCGCTCGCCGGTTGCGTCCATGACCGTCACGTCGTGCGTGTCGGTCGCCCAGTCCCATCCGATGAGCACGTGCGTCGTACTCCACTGCCGATCCGGGAGCACCTGCTCGGTGGTGAGGACGTCTGCCGGGAGCTCATTAATCGGCCCTCTGCGGGGCGTGTCCCTGAAGCCGATCAGACGGCCTCGGCCCGGCAGGGCCGGCGCAACTCACGCAGGCCGTCGAACGGCTCGCACACACGGCCGTGCACCCGCCGGGACCGAGAGGTCACAACCCTACCCGTGAGGGCTGCAGAAGGGATGGTCCTCTAATGAGCACGCTGGCCGGCCGCACCGCCCTGGTCACCGGTGCCTCGCAAGGCATCGGACTCGCCGCCTCCCGGGCACTGGCCGCCGAGGGGGTACGAGTCGGTCTGCTCGCCCGGCCCGGCCCGGCACTAGACGAGTCATTCCGAATGCTGACGGTGCGTCC
>NZ_JBYIVZ010000103.1:0-10170 GCF_057710365.1 Streptomyces sp. bgisy027 | reverse complement strand
ATCTTCGGCTACCCCACCCCCGCCGAGACCAGACAGCGGCATCAACACACCCTCGCGGCTAACCCTCAAGTGGCCAAGATCACGGGGCAACTTCACAGCCAACGCCGTTGCGTTAACGCTGTGATCTGTGGGGCAAGGGGGTTGGGCGAGGCAATGAGGTCATGGTAGACCGGCCGGTCACTCGGGCTGTGGCACCGCCCGGGAGCCGAGCGGTTCACCCCGAGGACAGCTGAAGCGTCAGTCAGTGGGCGGGTCAGACGCCCAAGCGGTGCCAGGTCCCAGTCTCAATGTCGGTGGGGGATGTCATCCTCGGCTCCATGGATCACTCTGCGCGGATCACCGCGTTCACAGGTCGCGTCGGACCGCCGCCCGTCCCGGCGCCCGCCGTCGACTGGGCGGCGGTCGAGGGCTGGCTCGGCACCCCGCTGCCCGGTGACTACAAGGCGCTCGTGTCGGCGTACGGTGCGGCCGAGATAGGCGGCCCGGGTGCGGCGATCCGGCTGCACCCCCCGTGCGTCAGCACCGACGGCCGCTTCGAGTACGCAGCATGGATCGTCGAGACGCACCGGCACTCGGCGATCCGGCCCGGCATGTTCACCGCGCGTCGGCACCCCTTCCTGCCCGAGGAGGGCGGCCTGCTCGCCTTCGCCACGACAAGGAGCGGCGACCACCTCTTCTGGGACACGGGTGCGTCGGACGACCCCGACGAGTGGCCGGTCACGCTCATGACCACGAATGTGGCAGTCGGGGTGAGCGAGCCCTGGGTGGACTACGAAGTGCCGTTCTTGGAGCTGCTGTTCACGCTGCTGTGCACCGGCGTGCCGCACCCGGGCGAGCCCGGCGGGCTGCTGGGCCCGCTGTCCTCACAGATACGGGTCTGGCCGCCGCTGGCCGGGGCCGCACCCTGGTCGCCACCGCCTGCGGGCACCGCCGTGGACGCGCGGCAGCACGCGGCGCTCACCGAGGGCTCGGGCCTCGACGCCGTCATGGCGCTGGTTCCACCGCCCCTGGAGCCGTATCTGGGCGAGGGCACATGGGAGCAGGTCTTCGAGCGGCTCGGCACCAGGCTGCCGGCGGACTTCGTGGCGCTCGCGGAGCGGTACGGGGCGGGCAACTGGAGCTGGTGGTTGGACATGAGCGCCCCACTGTCCCTGGACCGGCCACGGGAGCAGGGGCTCGCGGCCACCGTCGAGGGCATGCTTGACGGATACCGCCAACTGCGCGCCGCCCATCCCCAGTACTACCCGATGCCCGCGTGGCCCGAGCTCGGCGGCTTCCTGCCGTTCGCGTCACCGATCGACGGGGACCAGATCGGCTGGTGCGCGGACGGCCCGCCCGAGACATGGCGTGTAGCCGTCAACCCACGCCACTGTGACCAAGGACCGCCCCTGCCAGGCGACTTCACGGCAACCCTGCTCACGTGGTTGCGCGGCGGCCCCGCCGAATCCGGCTTCCCCGGTCTGAGCGGCCGGCACCTGCATCCGCTGGACGTCATGTTCTTCGAACCGTTCGGGCCGGGCGCGCCGTGGTGAAGGCCCCTCGTCACCACGGGCTGGGGCCTCAGCACCGTTGCGTTAGGGCCATGAGCGGCTCTTGAGGCCGTGGGCGAAGAACGCGACGGTGGTGCGGACGGTGTAGTTCCGGGCCTTGTGGGGTGTTGTCCCGCGTTCGGGCCGTACTTGCTGGTGGAGTTCTTTCGGGTGCGGGCCTTCACCCGTTGCCGTCGGTGGACGGGCAGGAGGTCGCCCAGGGCCGCGCGGCCGATCGTGCCGGCCAGGTCGACGAGGGTGCTGGGGAAGATTCCATGGCTCGCGGTGACGGTGTCGGTTGCGGCGGCCAGCAGGACGGTGAAGCAGTACGCGTTGACCGGGCTGGACCCGATTGCCGGACCCCCGCCCTTCGCGGGCTCCCCGGACCAGGCAACCTCGGAGAAGCTGGACGGGGACCAGCGGAAGGGTCCGGGGGTGGGCTCGCCGTCCGGCGGCCCCCAGTCAGTCCCAGAGGGAGATCGCCAGGACCAGCGCGGCGACCGGAATCAGCAGCCACGGCTCGGCCAGGATGAGGAGCCCCGTGAAGATCAGGGCGAAGTACGCAAGTGCCTTGGCGGTGCGCCGACGGGCCGTGCTCGTCTTCTCGCGCTTGTCCTTCCTCACGCCCTTGTTCCTCGTCGCGCCCTTGTCGTGAGGCGCCGCCGTGTCAGGGGCCGCCTCAGGCAGGCCGGTTACGGTTGCCGCGTCGGTCGCGGTCAGGGTGTCGGTTGCGGTCGCGGCTGCCGGGTTCGTGTCGTTGTTCGTCATGGCACTCAGCGTCGTCGCGAGAGCACGCCCTCGCGTCGGCGATGTCCGCCTATGTAGGCGATGACCACCGACGCGTACGTAGTGCCTGCGCGGCGAAGGTTGGTCCATGGACACTGTCATGGATCGCTCGGAGATCGTTTTGTGGGTACAGGACGCGGACGACCGCTGGTCGGCCAGGACGGTCTGGGTGGTGGTGCTCGACGGGGAGGCGTATGTCCGCTCGGCTTTCGGGCGGCGCAGTGGCTGGTACCGGCGGGTTCTGCGGCACGCGGACACGCAGGTGGAGGTGGCCGGGGCCCGGCTGTCGGTGGTCCTCCAGCCGGTCGAGGACCCCGAGCTCGTTCAACGCGTCTCCGGCGCCTACAGGGCCAAGTACGGGCTGAGCTGGCCCGGCCCCGTCGAGTCGATCAACGGGCAGGAGGCCGCGGCCACCACCATGCGGCTAGCGGATGTCGGGCAGCTCTCGCAGCTGCCTGCGTGAGGTGAGCCCGAGCTTGCGGAAGATGTTGCGCAGGTGCGCGTCGACCGTCCGGGGGCTGAGGAACAGCTTCGCCGCCACCTCCTTGGAGGTGGCGCCGTCGGCGACCAGGCGTGCGATGTGCACCTCCTGCATCGTCAGCTGGTCCGATGCCTTCGACGTGCGACTGCGGGCCTGCTCGCCCGTGGCGCGCAGCTCGCCGGCGGCGCGCTCGGCGAACGCCTCCGCTCCGAGGTCGGACAGCGGCTCGTGCGCCAGGCGCAGCGCTGAGCGGGCGTCACGCCGTCGGCCCTGGCGGCGCAGCCACTCGCCGTACAGCAGGTGTGCCCGGGCGCGGTAGACGACCAGTGCGCTGTCGTCGAGCAGGTCGATCGCCTCCTGGTAGGAGGACTCGTTCTCGGTCACGAGGGCCCGCGCGTAGGCCTCGACGCCGAGGCCCCATGCCTCCCGGCCCGCCTGTGTGCGCTCTTGGAGGGACGAGAGGGCCGTGGCGGCGACCTCGGTCTCGCCGCACCGCATGGCCGCCTCGACCAGCTCCGGCAGGGCGAGGCCCGCCATGCCGACGGCGCCGTACTCGACTGCCTGCCTCGCAGCCTTCAACGCGGCGGGGTAGTCGGCGAGGCCGTTGTTGAGTACGGCAGTCGCCCACTGCACGCTGAGGCTCATGCGGTGGTCCACCGACGCGAACAGTGCGACGGCGTCCTTGCGTCGCCCGCGCATAGCGGCCAGGTGGAGGCGGGGGTAGACCAGCGGCGCCGCGCCGGTGGCGTCGGCGATCGCCTCCTCCTCGGAGATCAGCTCCATCGCGGTGCCGAAGTCACCCGTGTGCGCGGCCGCGGTGGCCTGCATGGCCAGTCCGATGGGCAGCGCGTGGAAGGAGCCGGACTCACGGCCGGCGGCGACGGCACGGGTGGCGATGCCGTGCAGAGAGTCGAAGTTCCACAGTTCGGTGGCCACCATGAACCCCAGTGACGGTCGCCTTGTCCACACAACGTGGTCGGCGTCGCCGACGACCGGCCTGAGGATCTCCCCTGCCGCCTCATGTCCGTCGCTGACCAGGCTGATCAGGCCTGCCAGGACCGCAGCCGCGCCGGATGCCGGCTCGGTCGACGGCAGGTTGTTCCTGGCGGCCTCCACGACGTGGTCGAGGCCGCCGAGCAAGAGGCCCATCTCCATGGCGTCCAGGTAGCAATCCGTTGACCAGGCGGGGTCGGCGGCGGTCAGCCGGGCCGCGGCGCGCAGAAGGTGCTCGGTGGGGCCTTCGTCTCCCCGGCGGCGGACGAAAGACAGCCTGCCGCGGAGGAGGTCGGTTCGGGCGGCCTGGCTGGGATCGTCGGTCCGGAGGGTGGTGAGCAGGTCGGCTGCCGTGTCGAAGTCGCCTACGGAGAGCTTGGCTTGGACGGCGGCGAGCACCCGATCGGCACGTTGGGCCGGGCTGATCGTGAGGGCGGCGGAGCGTTCGAGGAAGGCGGCCGCCGCCGCGACGCCGCCACGTTCCTGGGCACGGGTGGCGGAGGCTTCGAGCTCGGCGGCGACCTTCTCGTCGGGGCCGGCGCTGGCCTGGGCGCGATGCCAGGCCCGCCGGTCGGGGTCGACGACAGGGTCGGTCGCGGCGGCCAGCGCTTCGTGCGCCCTGCGCCGCTCCTCCGGGGCCGCCGCGCGGTAGGCGGCGGAGCGTGCGAGGGGGTGGCTGAAGCGGATCCGGGTGCCGAGCTCGACCAGCGGGACGGACTGGGCGGCGGCGTCCGCGTCGATGCCCAGGAGTTCGGCCGCGCGCCACAGCAGGCCGGGGTCGCCGAGCGGGTCGGCGGCGGCCACGGTCACCAGCAGCCGGGCGGCAGGCGGCAGGAGCTCCAGCCGGGAGCGGAAGCTCTGCTCGATGACGCCGGGTACCGAGTCGGGCTGGGCGAATCCACCTGCCATACCGGCGAGTCCGGCGGTCCTGGGAAGCTCGACCAGTGCGAGGGGGTTGCCGCGCGCTTCGGCCAGGATGCGGTCGCGGACCCGCTCGTCCAGCGGGGCGTGGACCGCCGCGGCCAGCAGTGCGCGGGCCTCCGGCTCTCCGAGTCCCTGCAGCATCTGGCTGGGCAGTTCGCCCAGCTCCGGCAGGCGGCTCGGCTCCCGCGCGGCGAACACGAGAGCGATCGACTCGGCCGAGATCCGGCGGGCCAGGAAGGCCAGCGCCTTGGCCGACGCCTGGTCCAGCCACTGTGCGTCGTCAACGACGCACAGGAGCGGGCGTTCGCGCACGGTCTCAGCGAGGAGGCCCAGCGACGCGACGCCGACCAGGAACGGGTCTGGTGCGCCTGTGTCGAGGCCGAAGGCGATCTCCAGGGCCTTGCGGTGCGGCGCGGGCAGCGCTGTCAGCTGGCCGGTGACGGGCGCGAGCAGCTGGTGCAGCGCGGCGAACGGCAGCTCCATCTCGAACTCCGCGCCGGACGCCTGCATGACGAGGAATCCGGTCGCCGCCTCATTGAGGCGCCGCAGCAGCGCGCTCTTGCCGATGCCCGGCTCGCCGCGCAGGACCAGAGCGCCGCCCCGGCCCTCCCGTGTCGCTTGGAGCAGGGCGTCGAGTCGGCGTATCTCATCCTGACGGCCGATCAGCACGTCCGTGTGTGTCTCGAGCATGTCCGAAACCTATGCGGCCGTACGCGGCAGGGGAATCCGGGAACGTCCCCCGGTCGCCCAGGCATGTCCGGGGATCACGCCGGGCGGCCCACCGGCGCTGAATCGGTGCGGCGGCCTGCCGGACATGAAGCTGGGTGGGCAGGTTGGGGCCGTCGAAGAATGCCTCGGCATTGGGCGCGTTGATCGGAAACGCGTCGGCGATGACCAGAATGGACGACACGCCGCCCGCGTGGCACGAGCACACCCGAACTCACCACGTTTCTCGACTACGCACGTGACACCGCCCGCGCCAAGTGCGGTGGCGTCTCTGCGGAGAACGCACGCATGGCGCGCTCCGATCGCGTCCCGCCAAGTGGTGCAGCCATCCGGACGGCGCCGGTCCGGAATGGCTGGTGATCGGCCGCCCCGGCCGAAGCTCCGTGCCGCTGTGCGAGCCCGTCCGGGCGGCTGGGGCCGCCCGGCCCGAGGGTGCTGGGCCGAACCCGGCGCGACCTGCGATACCGCGAAGGCTGACCGCCTGCACCACTTCCCAGGACGCAACCCCACTGACAACGACCGATGCCAACCGGGACTGCTGCAGACCGGCTACGGCTCCCAGCCGCCTCCACCCGGCACACCGACAACGCCCGGGACACGCCTACGGGTCTCCCGCACGCAGTCGTATAGGCAATGACTACCGACGCGAGCGGTAGACGCCCGCTGCGAGTGTCTAGCCATGACCCGCACCGCACTGCAACGGACCACCGCCACCGGCTGGATGCCACTGGCGGTCTTGGCCACGGCCCAGTTCCTGGTCGTGCTGAGCGCTTCGATCGTGAACGTCGCCCTGCCCCGGATCCGGGCCGGGCTCGAGCTGTCGGACACGGGCCAGGCGTGGACGGTCAACGCCTACGTACTGGTCTTCGGCGCGCTGCTACTGCCGGGCGGGCGGGCAGGCGATGTCTACGGGCTTCGCCGCGTGTTCCTGGTCGGCATCGGCCTGTTCGCCCTCTCCTCCGTGGGCGCGGCGCTGACGCCGACGGCGGGGATGCTGATCGCCTTCAGAGGGGCGCAGGGAGTCGGGGCCGCGCTGCTGGCGCCCACGGCGCTGGCCCTCGTGCTGACGCTCTATCCCGACGCGAAGAGGCGTGGCGTAGCGCTCGGGGTGTGGGGCGCGGTCTCCGGCGCCGGCGGTGCGGCGGGCGTGCTGCTGAGCGGACTGCTCACCGATCTGTACGGCTGGCGTGCGGTGTTCGTCGTGATGGTGCCCATAGCCCTGGGCTCGCTGGCAGCCACCTGGCGGCTGGTCGGGGCCGACCAGCCGCGCGGCGGAAGCCTGGACGCCCTGGGCGCGTTGACGGTGACTGTGGGTCTGGTCGCGCTCAGCTACGGCCTGTCCGGCCCATGGCCGCTCGCCGTGGTCGGTGTGGCGCTGCTCGGCCTGTTCGCGGTGCTCCAGCGTCGTGCCGCCGACCCACTGCTGCCGGCGCGCATGAGCGTGGTGGCAGCGCCCAACATGCTCATGGCGCTGCTGGGCGCGGTCTGGCTCGGCCTGTTCTACTTCCTGCCCCTCTACCAGCAGCGCGCTCTCGGCTACTCGCCCCTGGAAGCCGGGCTCACCCAGCTTCCCCTCGCCCTCATGATCACCCTCTCGTCGTGGGTCACAGGCAAGGTCTCCGGCCGCCAAGTGCTTCCAGTTGGCCTGCTGATCCTCGCGACCGGACTGGCCTGGCTGTCCCGAACGCCTGGCGACGACACCTTCCCCGTGGACCTGCTCGGCCCGACGCTCCTCATCGGCACCGGTCTTGGGGTGGCGTTCGTCCGGCTCACCGCGATGGCCTCCACGGGCGTCCCGGCCGCAGACAACGGCCTGGCCGGCGGGCTGGTCAACGCCAGCCGACAGATCGGCGGCGCGATCGGACTGTCCTTCCTGACCCTGCTCCCCACCTCCGGCGCGGCCTTCCTCGCCTGCGCCGCCCTGACGCTGCTCATCTCGGCCCTCTCGACCCGAAAGGCATGACCATGTCCCTCGAAAAGCCCTACATCAGCGGCCACTTCACCCCCGTCACCGACGAGATCACCGGCCACGAGCTGAACGTGCGCGGGACTCTCCCGCCCGAGCTGAACGGCCGCTACTTCCGTAACGGCCACAACCCGAAGCCGGGCGTCACGCCCACCCACTGGTTCCGCGGCGAGGGCATGCTCCACGGAGTCCGTCTCAAGGACGGCCGGGCCCAGTGGTACCGCAATCGCTGGGTGCGCACCCCCTTCCTGGACGGCGTGCCGTTCACCGGAACCGAACTCGAAGTCAGCGCCGCGGCCACCAACATCATCTTCCATGGGGGCCGCTACCTGGCCCTGCAGGAGGCCAACCTGCCCTGGGAGGTCAGCGCCGACCTCGACACGATCGGCGTCTACGACTTCGGCGGCAAGCTCACCAGCTCGATGACCGCCCACCCCAAGGAGGACCCGGAGACCGGCGAGCTCCACTTCTTCAGCTACAGCCCCTTCGCGCCATACCTGACCTACTACGTGGCCGACGCGTCCGGCGCCATCGTCAGGTCGCAGGTCGTCGACGGCTCCGGCCCGTCACTGATGCACGACTTCGCCATCACCCGCGAACACATCGTCTTCATCAACTCACCGGTGGTCTTCGACCACGCCGAGCACTCCGGCATCCCCTACCGCTGGCACGACGAGGTCCCGCTGCGCATCGGCGTGATGCCGCGCGCCGGGGGTAAGACCACCTGGTTCGAGGCGCCCGACCAGGCGGCGCTGCTGCACGTCGCCAACGCCTACACCGACACGCAGGGCCGGATCGTCCTCGAAGCACCGCGCTTCGACCGTTCCGCCTGGGAGAACTCGTGGAAGTGGTGGGTCGGCGCTCCCGGCTACGGCAGCAGCCCCGACGCCGGCTCGACCTTCTACCGATGGATCATGGACCCGGCCACGGGCAAGGCCACCGCTGAGTCCCTCAACGACCTGGTCACCGAGTTCCCGTCGATCAACGAGGCCCACACCGGCTCGGACTACCGCTACAGCTACGCCATCGCCTTCCCCGGCGCGGGCCTGTCGGGCTACCACACCGTCAAGTTCGACTCGCGGACCGGCCGGCAGAAGCTGCTCGCACACAGCGAGGGCCGGATGCCCGGCGAGGCCGTCTTCGCGCCCGCCGCGGGCGGGACCGCCGAGGACGACGGCTATCTGCTCAACATCGTCAGTGACCTCAAGGCCGACGCCTCACAGCTGCTCGTCCTGGACGCCAGCGACCTGAGCACCGTGGCCGCCGTCGAACTCCCCCGCAGGGTGCCCGCCGGCATCCACGGCGACTGGATCCCCGACGCCGAGATGCCCGCCTGACCCACCCAACCCGCCCGGGCCGCCGCTGACTCCCCTGCAGCGGCGGCCCGGGCCCCGGCCCCGAGGAGACACCATGACCTACCCCACGACCATCGACGAGCACGCCCCCGTCATCGCCGACCACACCATCCGGATCTGCGCTCCTCTCGAGCGGGTCTGGCAGCTGCACACCGCGATCCGCGCATGGCCCGTCTGGCAGTCCGCCATCACCGAGGCCCGGCTCGACGGCCCCCTTGCCCCCGGCGCCACCTTCCACTGGGAGACCGCGGGCCTGTCCATCGACTCCACCGTCTACGCGGTCGACGCCCCGTACCGCATCCTGTGGGGCGGCATCGCGCACGGCATCACCGGCGTGCACGAGTGGACCTTCACCCAGGACGGAGACGGTACCGTGGTACGCACCCGGGAGTCCTGGGCGGGCGCGCCGATCGACGCCGACCGGGACAACCTGGCGGCCGCGCTGGACGACTCGCTCGTCGCCTGGCTCGAGGCTCTGAGGAAGACGGCGGAGTAAAGGCAGAGGCGCTCTTCCTCACCGATCTGGTCCCGGCCCTCGCGCCGGCGGTCACCGGCGGCCTGCCGGGCCGCCGGGCGGGCCTCCGCCAGGCACAGTCCGCACCGCCGAAGGCGCGGCGGCGTCCGGTCGTCCTGTAC
Source organism: Streptomyces sp. bgisy027 (assembly GCF_057710365.1). Lineage (NCBI taxonomy): Bacteria > Bacillati > Actinomycetota > Actinomycetes > Kitasatosporales > Streptomycetaceae > Streptomyces > Streptomyces sp. bgisy027. The sequence continues at coordinate 774 of NZ_JBYIVZ010000103.1, read as the reverse complement.
GTCGTCGCCGGCCGGCTGGCGGTCGGGCTGAAGCAGAATGCTCCGCGCTCCTACCGGTTGCTCCCCCACCCGCCCCAGAGACCGACATCCATGCGGTTGAGCAGGAACTCGACCTCGTCATCCCACCGGGACTGCGGGCGTTCTATCGCCTCCGCAACGGCACCGGTCGAGTCCCGCGAGTTCGCGCAAACTGAAGGGTTCTCGGTGGGAACTGAAGGGTCCGTCGTCCCGCTTCACAGAGTACGTCGTCCCGCTTCACAGAGTTAGTGCCGTGGGTTCGATTCCAACTCGCGACCATGCCGTTCCTGGTTCCCCGGACGGGCAAGATGCCGAGCCGTCCAGCCAAGGGGGCAGCGGCAGCGCAACTTGTCGAGAGAGGCGCCGCCCGGGACGCACCCGGCCCGGCCGGCGAGCGCATGGAACTCCTCGTCGCGTTCGGCGCCCGGCAGCTCCCGCACCTCCAGCTGGGCCCTCGTCAGTGCCGTGCCGACCGAGGCCGTCGGATCGTCCGCGAGACAGCGGTGGGTCCGGATCATCACCAGGCAGCCGGTGCTGTCACGGACGGGCCAGAGCGAGACCACGGCGTGTCGAGGATCGATCGCTTCCGCACCGACCCGCGTCACACCTGCCGGAGCTGGGAGCCTCCCTCGACACCCTCCTGCGGAACGCGAACGCCTCGCCGCGGCCAGAAGAACAGACCTTGCGCATTCTGCTCTTCAGTGGTGACGGCCGCTCGCCGAGCGGGGCGACCCAGGCCGCTACCCGAAGGAAAGG
>NZ_JBYIVZ010000102.1:0-10288 GCF_057710365.1 Streptomyces sp. bgisy027 | reverse complement strand
CGGAGGGGCCGAGATCGAGGCCTACGGCACCGGGGCCCGTGAAGGCACCCGAGTCAGTGGCCGCCCGACAGCGTCGGCCGGTAGCCGTGGTCGGCGAGCCAGGCCCGGGCCCGGCCATGCTGCCGTTCCGCGGAGAACATCCAGTACCGCCGCAGCTGCGCCGGTGAGGTGGCCAGCATGTCCTTGAAGCGGCGGAAGGCTCCTGGACCCTGGATCGCGATGCCGAGGAACCGAGCGAGGTCCTGGTCGTCGAGGGTGGTGATGAAGTCCTCCATGTCGCGATAGGCGTCCCGCGATCCCTCGCACGGGACATGGAGCCACCGCTCGGTGCCTTCCGGTTCCTCCTCGTCCCACGACTCCTCGGTGTCCGCGAGGGCAAACCGACACTCACCGGTGTCCAGGTCGATACGGCCGCCGCCCCAGGTCGGGTCCCCTTCGAGCAGACCGGAGAGTTCCTCCAGATCGGCCGACAGGGGCCGTAGCGCAGAGACAGCACCGTCGACCACCGTGTCGAGCTGTTCGGCGAGGACATCGTCGCCGGGCCAGCCCCGTTCGCGCAGGTTGGACCTGCACGCGATCGCCACGTCCCGGGCGCCGGGCACACCCCGAAAGACGGCTGCGATGAGTGCGTCTCCGCACTGCTGCAGCACGCCGACGGGGTCGTGCGTACGCAGCAGAGCGAGCAACGATGCGCCATCCACGGTGTGGCAGGCGGCGCGGAGCGCCTTCAACGCGTGGTCGGTCCATGCCTCGGTCATACCCGCGACGCTACGCCGAGGCGTGCTGCGAGTGCCATCGACTCCCATGCGACAACCCACCGACGTATTCTGACCCGACTTCCCTGAGCTCCTTGGTGAGGTCGGCGATTTCGACGGACGAACCGGCAGGAGAGAGGCGGGATGCTGCGGTATTCATCAGCCAAGCATCTGCGCAAACCCGATGAGGGCCTCGACTGCATGGTGGAGGCCCTCATCGCCCATACTCGTCAACTCGGACTTCTGTCGGCTGCTCCCGCTCGATCGTGTTCGACTCCAGCCTGCTGCCACAGGTCGGCGGCGAGACGGCCACGGAGCCGGAAGGAGAGCGCCGAGACCGACCGACTGTCCACACCGACGACCCACTGGTCGGCCGTTGCCGTTACCTGCACTGGTTCCCATGGCTGCCCCAGACGGTGCGTCGCAGGGCCGTCGGACGGCATGGCCATCTCCCGGGCCGCAGCACCCTGAGCGCCGATCAGCAGTGAGACGCTGCTCCCACCGTCCTCACTGGACCTGGGCGAAGGGAGGAGAGCGGCCGACAGATCCAGGGAGTCCTCGAGCTCCTCCACGCCCGGAGCCGCTTGGCTCAGCGCTGCTTCCTCGACCCACTTTTCCGCCAGATGACGCCAGCGGCTTGCCGCCAGCTCTGCGTTGTCGTCGGGGCTCTCCTGCCACCACCCAGCGGCGAGCAATGCCAGAGTGCTCAACCCCCGCACGTCGTCGATGAGCACTGCAGGGCTAGGGGCGTGGTCCTGCGCCGTCCCGGACAACAACCCGGCACCCACCACTGCCACCGGCCCGTCATCCGTGGCAGCCAGCACGAAGTCCGCCATGGCGTCCGTCGGCGTCTTGTTGAAGAACATCTTTCCTGGTGTCGCCCTCCCACGTGACGATCCGAGCACGTTGAGCAGGCGCTTACGCAGTCCCTCTTCCGCATCGGCACAGGACCAGAGGACATCCACGCTCACGCCTCGGCTCTGCAGACCTGTGGCTACCTCGTTCACGCGGGCGGCCTGGTCGCCATCCAGTTGCGAGGCCACGATCAACGCATGACCGGTGGCGCGTTCCAGGGCGCGCTCGGCGAGTCGGCGGCTGTCGCCCGCTGACAGTGCGGCTTCGGTGCAGGGCATCGTGGCCAGTTCCGCCCGGAGGCCAGGAGATCTGCTGGAACGCCGGACATGGCTGCGGTCCTTCTCCCACTCCTGGAGCATCCTGTCGAACCGTTCCTGGGCGTCGGAGCCGACTGCTAGGTCCTGGTACTGCTGTTCGGTCTCTTCCAGCACCAGCGGCGCGAGGTGGCTCCAGTTGCCGGACAGGCCCAGTACCGTTCCTTCCTCCAGGTCGACCCGGAGGGGCAGGTAGTACTTTCCGCGCACCAGCTTCGCGTTGTTGTCGATGCGGCGGATCCACTGCTGCTCGTCCGCGTTCCGCGGGAGCAGCCACTCGGTCTCGCCTCCGTTGAGCGTCTTGCGGTGGTGACGTCCCCTCAGGGCGAAACTGACCGCTCCCCGGTTGGTCTTCCGACGAACCTCCTTCGCGCTGAGCACTTCCAGGTCGGAGAGGGTGGCCAACTGGCAGCTGAGCATTTCGCGTACGACACTCGTCTGCCTTCGCTGGACTCGCAGACTGGCCGGCCGCCGACTCCTGGAGATGGTCAGAAGCCCTTCGCTCGTCGCGACGTAGCGGATGTCCTGGTCGCTCTGGACCATTGCCACCCACCCTTCGCGGAGCAGTGTCACCAGCCCCTCGATGAGCAGCCTGTTGTGGACCTGGAACGCTTCGCGGAACTCCTGAAAGACGCGGCCCTCACCCTGGTCTTCGGCGATGAACCGCAACAGCAGTTCCTCCAGCTTGCTGTACGGCCGCCCCACCGCGACGTCGTACGCCACCCGGAAGACGTCCAGCGGCAACAGAACGTGGATCACAGACGTCCCCCTTCCGCGTGCGCTGTCACGTGTGTTCCGCTCCTGTGGTCGCCGCGCTGAGCGTTGATCCGCTCAATCCTCTCGTCCAGGCCGGTGAGGTCGGCCGTCACCCGAATCGCCCGGCCCTCGGCGAACAGTTTCTCCAGTCCGTCCACCAGAAGAGCCACATGGCGCAGTTCGTCGTACTGCCGTTCATCGCGTGGCACCTCCGACACCTGAGTCCGGAAGAAGTCCCACGAGCCGACCAGGATCAGGAGGCGCTCGGCGCGCGAGATGAGGACGTTCATCCGTGATGCCGCCTTGAGAAAGCCCAGGCCCTGGCCCGGTTGCTTCATGTTGTTGCGGACCAGGCTCACCGCGACGATCTCCGACTGATTGCCTTGGAACGAGTCGACGGTGAAGACACCTCCCTTGTTCGGGTCGTCGGCCGTGGCGCTATGTCCACCGCCGGCGCCGCGCGGGTCGGGAGCTAGGGCGATTCCGCTGCGCAGCAGTTCGGCGCGCATCTCGGGCCTTCGAAGGCGTTTGCCCAGCACGACCACCTGCTGGGCGTAGGGGGACAGGACAGCCAGGTCGACCGGGTGTGCGGGATCTCCTCGCAGCGAACGAAGGAAGAGCTCCAAGGCGTGCGCTTCCGCCGCGTTGCGGTACTTGGGCTGAGCCGTCTCCGCCGCGCGTGGGTCGACCGAGGCTGCCGGCAGGTCGAGCCAGACTACGGCCTTGCCTTCCAGCGCCGCAGGGGCGGTCAGCCCGTGCGGAGCGCGGTCGTGGGTGTGGTGCTCCAGTCTTCCCTTGTAGTACGTCTCAGAGACGAGATCACCGATGTCCGGATGCATGCGATACTGCCCGGTGAGCATGCCCCCTTCGGGCTCGTGATCCCTGGACAGACGATGCAATTGTCCGAAGAAGGTGAGCCACCGCTTGCAGTACTCGGTGAAGTACTTCTTCTCCTCACTGGTCTTGTCGCGCCACCGGTTGAGCAACTCCCGGTCGACCAACCTGTCGGCGCCCTCAAGGTCGCGCAGAGCCTGTACAACCCGTTCCAGGTTGGAGAGCGCCTTCTGGTAGTCCTCCATCCGGTAGGGAGGCAGCTGCTGGGCATCTCCGATCAGCAGCCATCGGTGGCCGAGGTAGAGAGGCAGAGCCAGTTCGAAGCCGTGAGCCTTTCCGGCCTCTTCGACGATCGACCAGTCGTAGCTCACCTCTCCTGCCAGCCCTGCGAGGTCGCCGTCACTCGCGCTGCTGTACGTGATACTGGCACTCCGCCGCACGAGTTCCCTGAACTCGTTGGCCTGGGACGCATTCTGGGTGTCGATCTCCTGGCGCATGGTCCTGCAGGCTTCCAGCCAGGTGGCGGTCACCTCGGACAGGGGGGCGTCCACCTCGAGCGCTTCCAGCCTTCCGATGGTGCTGTCCAGGAGCTGTCGAGCCACGTACCGAACTGACCAGCGCTCATCCTGGGAGTCCGTGGTCTGAAGCGGATCCACGGTCCGGCGCAATCTGATCGACAGCGGCCGGTCCTCGTCCGGAGTGTCTTTGAACGCCTCGCCCTCGACCTTGGCCCTCAGAACGTCCACCGCCGAGTGCGCCTGCGCCGTGATGAGGATCTGGGCCATCGGGTCCTCGGTGAGGATCTCGCGCAGCAGCCACGCCGCCATGTGCGTCTTGCCGGTGCCGGGTGGCCCTTGCACCGTGTAGATCGGCCGCGTGCCCAGGATCTTGCCGATCTGCGCGCGCTTGCTGGCGTCGACGGGCCGCTCGTCGAGCCCGCCGGAAAGGCTCCCGCTGTCCATGAACACCTGGCCGGGGTTCGACAGGCTCGCCAGCAAGTAGGTGTGATCCGCGAGTCTCTCGATGGCCTTCTTCCTACGCTGAATCAGCTGAAGTTGCCGGTACAGACCCTTGGTGCGCAGGACGTACTCCTGCCCCGGGCGCGGCTCCGCGGATTCACTGCTCTTGCGGCCGTCGAGACCGCCCGTGCCTGCCAGTGCGCCAGCGGGCCGCAGTCTCACAGACTCGTCCGGGACGTCAGCGTCCATAAGCTCCCAGTGGCTTTTTACCGGGAAGGCGCTCCGGAGTCCTTCGAAGTCCGGCGGGCACAGTTGGATCTCGTTGCTGCCGGATTTCCCGCTGTACTTGTCCCGTAGCAGGAAGGCCGCCATGCCGCCGTCGGGCTTGAACATCTCCAGGGGCGGGTTGTTCCTCGGCATTTCCTGGACTTCGATCCAGTCGATGCTGCCGTCCGCCCGGTAGCGCACGTCGGCGACCTGGCACCGGAAAACCTCCGCGTCGCGGATCAGGAGGTCGATCTGGTTGGTCAACCGGATGAACTCGGCGAGATCTTCCTGGTTCTTCTGCCGGTCGCTCGCCTCGTCCGCCGAGGGAATCACGAGATCCCAGCTGAGGGTCGGTGCTTGGATGCCTTGATGCCTCTGCGTGGTGATGAAGGCGAGTTGATCGGCCGGGATCTCCCGGCCCCGCTGCGGATCCAGATCGAAGAAGTCCAGAACCTTCTGGCAGAAGGCCTTCTCCCAGCTCTTGTTCCCGCGGTCGTCGTGCTTGCCGAGTTCAAGATGCAGACACTTGCCCGACAGCACCACTGTCCCGCTGTGATGACCAGGGGACAGCAGACCTCCTTCGGAGAAGTCGTCATAGAGGAAGCCGAGCAGCTTGGTCACGTGCTCCTTGTTCCGGGAACTGAACGCGTCGCCGGGCTGCAACCCCAGAGCGGTGCGGAGCCCCAGGGCTTCCATCACCTCCACCAACTTCTGGTTTCCCGTGTTGACCACGACGAAATGGCGTTGATTGGCGTCCGCGCTCTCCGGGGGCTCTTCCAGGGAGTCGATGACTTCCCTGATGAATGCCTGAACCTCGTCGCCGCGCCGCAGCCGCTCCGTCGACTCCTCGGCGATCAGCCTGCCGATCACGTCCTGTTCGAGGTGATTCAGGCGGCTGTTCGGGACGGTGGGGGCATCTCGCCTGCGTCTGCCCCCTCCCTGGCCCTTGCCCAGCTGATCCTGCACGAGCCGATAACGCTCGGCCGCATCCGCGATGGTGCCCAGGTGTTCGATGTCCAGCATGCAGCGGGCTGCCAGCATGCCGAAGGCGAACCAGTCGGCATCGGGGCCGAACGTCTGCCGACCGGAGGCCCACTCGGGCGGAGTTTCCCACCCGCTCCGGGTCCGCGCCGCCGCAGGGGGGCGTCCCAGCCGGACGCTCCACTCAAAGCCACCGAGTCGCGCGGACTCGGGGCCTGCCTCCGGGTCCAGGAACACGGTTTCCGCCGACACGCAGCGGTGGACAACCTGTTGCCGGTGCAGCAGGTCCAGCCCCGAGGCCAGACGGCCGAGCATTCGCCATACCGCCTGCCGATCGGACGGGCGTCCCGACAGCCAGGAACAGCTGCGCCGGTCGGCGAGCACGGAGGCAAGGGTTCGGTGACCATTCGTCTCGAACACCATGACGAAACAGTGGTGATTGAGATCGATGCCTACGTTGCGCAGCTGAATGAGCGAACGCTCCGAGCCCGGGCTGCTCCTGACCTGGTAAAGCGAGCGCAACTCTGCGTCCCATAACGCCCTTTGGACCTGGTCCGGCCCCTCGTCGGAGAAGTGCCAGGTCTTCAGCAGGTACGGCTTCACGTACTCGTCGTTGTCGTTGGCTGTCCACAGTCTCCCTTCGTCCGATGGGGAGTCGAGCGGACGTAGGAGTTCGTAACGCCCTCCCAGAAGGGCATCTCCTGAACCGAGCTTCACGCATACCTCCTGCCGGCGCGGGGCGCCGAGGACGACCTGGCTGCTCAGCGGCAGCAAGAACTCGGGGTGCTGTCGGGGCTGTTGGTTCAGCCGTCCGGTGAGTCAGCATCACATTGTGAAGGTGTTTTACTCCCGTAGCGGGCGAGGCCACAAGCGCTACGGGAAAGTTGCAGGTGCGGATCACTGAGTAGGGTGGTCGGCAGGACCCCATCCGGAGAGCGGCGAGGAGGTTGCGCAGTGGCCGCTGGCACGCCTCAGAAGACCCGTGGCGGGACCCGACGCGCCCGACTGCGGGAGCAGCTCATGCAGGACAGCCGAGACGCGGCTCGGGAGATCATCGCCGCGGGAGGGTTGAGCGGTCTGACGGTTACAGCGGTGGCCGGCAAAGTGGGCGTGACGCCAGCTGCTCTCTACCGGTATTTCGACGGCAAGCGTGGACTGGTCCGGGCACTGTACGGAGACATCACCGCGGAACTCATCAGCACCGTTCAGGCGGCTGTGGACCACCAGGAACCCGACGACCTCAGCGCCAAGCTGCACGCCGCGACGCACGCGGTCCTGGTCTGGTCAGTGGCGTATCCTGGCGAGTTCAGCCTGCTGATGGGTGCTGGTTTCCCCCAGGCCACCGAGTCGGGGGAAGAGATCCCGGAGGCGATCTCCCGCGAACTCGGCGGATTGTTCGCCAAGCTATTTGCCGAGCTCGTTCGACAGGGTCTGCTTGACGGCCAGGTGGACGAGAGGGTGCCGATAGACCTGCGGAACCAGCTCGTCGTCTATCAGCAGACGGTCAGTCCGGGTCTTCCGCTGGGCGCCATCAGGGCGATGATGTACTGCTGGCGCCAGATTTATGGCCTGATCTGCATGGCCGTCAATCACCATCTCGCCTTCGCCTTCGACGACGGCTACGAGGCCATGTTTGAGGACATGATGGCTGATCTGCTCCCCAAGCTGGGGGTTCTGCCGAGCCCAAAGCGTCGATACCTGGAGTTCCGCCGTGACCAGCCTGCGATGGCCGCGAAGCCGCGAGGAGAAGAGCTTCTTCGCAACAGCGGATGACCCCCAACTGGTCCAGTGCTTGGGATGCGGCGCGGTCCACCAGCTCCACACGGGCGATCTCGGAGACCGCAAGGCTCACAGGGCGGCGGCTGTTCCTTGTCACTGCACCGCAGCCTGCCCCCGGCGTTCCAGCCCTCGCTCTCAAGCAGCGGCGGTAGGGTCCGCTGCGTGAGCGAGTACCAGTACTACGAGTTCCAGGCCCTCGACCGGCCACTCAGCCGCGAGGAACAGGAGCAGCTGCGGGCCATCTCCACCCGGGCCCGGATCACCGCCACCAGCTTCACCAACACCTACAACTGGGGCGACCTGAGCGGAAATCCGCGCCGCATGGTCGAGCACTACTTCGACGCCCACCTGTACGTCACCAACTGGGGCACCCACCGACTGATGCTCCGCCTGCCCAAACAGACCCTGGACCTGCCCACAGTGCGGCCGTACTGCCTCGACCACCACGTCGACGCCTGGACCACCCGCACCCACCTCCTGCTCGACCTCACCAGCGAGGACGAGGGCGGCGACTGGATCGAGGGCGCCGACGACTCACTGGCCGCCCTCATCGGCGTCCGCGACGAACTCGCCACCGGCGATCTGCGCCCCCTCTACCTCGCCTGGCTCTCCGCACTCGCCGCCTGGGAACTCGAAGACGACGACGAAGAGGAGTACCAGACCTGCCCGGAGCCGCCCGTCCCTGCCGGGCTCGGCGAGCTGACCGCACCTCAGCACGCGCTCGCGGACTTCCTGCGCGTGGACGCCGATCTCCTCGCGGTCGCGGCCCAGGCCAGTCCCGCCGCGCCGGAGGAGCCGCTCAGGCCCACGAAGAAGGAGCTCGCCCCGCTGATCGCCGCTCTCCCACAGCAGGAGAAGGACGCCCTCCTGCTGCGGCTCGCCCTCGGCCCGGAGCCCCGGCTGCGCACCGACCTCCTGCACCGCCTACGCGGCATGACAGCACCCATCGCAGCCCCCGGCGACCGATCCGCTGCGCACCTCCTGGACGCTGCCCACACCCTGCGTACCGAGCCTCGGCAGCGTGCGGAACAGGAGCGGACCGAAGCCCGTGGCCGGCGCCTGACCGCCCTCGCACACGACGCCGAAGCCCTCTGGCAGCAAGTACGGGCCCACATCGCCACCAAGAAGACGAGCGCCTACGACCAGGCCGTCACCCTCCTTACGGAACTACGCGACGCGTACACGCACACCGGACGTGACAAGGACTTCCGGCAGCGCCTTGCCAGCCTGCGCGAGGACAATCAGCGTCGTCCCGGCCTGATCCACCGCCTCGACAGCCACGGCCTCCGATAAGCCCGCTCGTTCCCGACCCTGGGCGGGCCGGGCTGTTCCCTCCCCGCTTCAGGGAAGCAACGTGAACGCGGGAACGTGATCGGGCACAAGCGCCCGGAAATGCCGGTGGTCGAGCGTCGCGACATCCGTCAGTTTCAGCCGCTCCGCCACAGCGACCACCGAAGCGTCAGCCACGCCCAGCGGAAAGCCCCGATAGCGGCGCATCAGCTCAACGATCCGTGCCATGTCCCGCTCATCGGGGAACACCTGCACCAGGTCACCGCCGACGACGGACTCCACCAGATTGATCTCGGCCTCGGCACCCAGATACTTGCCAACCAGATAGCAGCACTCGGTCAGCACGTACGGGGTGACAACGAGGTCACCGTCGTACGACTCCAGGAGTTCGGCACAGCGCTCATGATCAGGATCGTTGCGGTTGAGGAAGGCGACGAGCGGACCGGAATCAACGATCAGCATCGTCCTCGCCGATCTCCGCCCGTACGACGTCCTTCGCCCGGGCACCGAGATCGGTCGCCGGACCATCGAAGCTCCGCAGTATCCGGAACCGGCTCGACGCGGGCCTGACCAGACGCAGAGCGTGGCGGCGCAACTCCTCCGCCTGCTCGGGCTCCAAGTGATCAATGAGCTCGTGCAGGTCACTGTAGTCATACGCCGAGGTCATGGCCGCTCCCTCTCCGCCGTGCCGTACGTCCACGATAGCGTCGCCATGGCCGCCTCGGTGGCCGCGATGTCACGGCCCGGAGCCCTCCCCGCGAACTCCCCATACAGAGGGCCACGCGACTGACGCTGGAGCGATCCCCACGGGAGGAGCCAGTGGCGTCGGCACCGCCGGGCGACAGCCTGATCGTGCGGCTCCCGCCAGGCGCCGAGCACCGAGGCCGCATCATCGCCCTTCGCTGCCTCCGGGACGGCCGCTCGCCACGCGCGCAGCGGCCACCGTCGAGACCGTCCCCGGCGCGAGCGGCACCAGCCGCGTCCGCCCCTCAACCGCCACGGTGGCGCAAATCCGCAGGTCAGCGCCGTGCGCACGACCAGCCATGTTTTGTGGCTCCTGCCCAGGACTCGAACCTGCGGCCAAGCGACATCGGCCTACCGCTTCAACTGGACAACCGTCTGGATCACCAGCCGCCGGCCCCCGACCGGCGGCTTCCCTCGTTCCCATGTTCTGGGTCCCCCGCCGGGGATTCGAACCTGCGCAGAGGCACGACTCCCCCGGCGGCCCCACATTCAGAGTGAGACAGTCGTCGTCACCACCAATGATCCGCCCCTGCCCAGCGTCGATCCGGCTTCCCATGTTTTGCGGCTCCTGCCGGAGACTCGAACCTGCGACCGCTGTGCCCCCCCTCTACCGGTTCAGCCGGCCTGGATCACAAGATGGCTGCCCACGACCGGCGATTTTCCCCGGTCCCATGTCCTAGGTCCCCCGCCGGGCTCGGCTTCGCAGGTCCGGTCATCACGAACGTCAGCTTGCGCGATGATCTACAGGGCTCTT
>NZ_JBYIVZ010000101.1:0-11354 GCF_057710365.1 Streptomyces sp. bgisy027 | reverse complement strand
AATGCGGAAGCGGCGCCCCTTGCAGGGTCCCCCCGCTTTTCTTGCGCCCGGGCTGCCCCGGCTGCCCGTGCCGATCCGGCTCAGGCCAGCCCGTCCACCAGCCGGAACGACGAGTCCGCCAGGTACAGGGAGCTGTGGTCGTAGCGTTCGAGGCGGACCACGAAGTTCTTGTGGCGCAGGAAGTGGCCCGGGTAGTTCACCGACTCCAGCATCGTCGCGCCGGGGGAGCGGGCGGAGTCGCGCGGGCAGAACGTGGCGTCCTGGGTGAACAGGGCGGAGCCGTCGTTGCGTTCGGCGCGCAGGACGAAGTTGCGGTGACGCAGGTACTGGCCGTCGCGGGTGGCGAAGGAGTAGCAGGAGCTGTTGGCCAGGCCCTTGACCTGCTTGAAGGTGGAGTCCTCGCGGGACTCGGAGCCGCGGACCTGGTCGAGGCCCACCCGGCCGTCGCTCATGTGCCAGTAGCGGTCGGGGTAGTTGACCGAGCGGATGGAGCGCCAGGCGGTGGCGGCCGGGGGCTTCGGGGCCTCCGTCGGTGAACCGGCGTCGCCGGAAGGGGATTTGGAGCTGTCGGGCGCCGGTTTCGGCTTGGAGGCGTTCTGCTCATGGGGTGCCTCGGTCGTCGGCCTCTCCTTCGACAGACCGCTCCTGCCCTTCGGGGGAGCGGTCCCCGAAGGCGTGGCGAAGGAGATCAGGCCGGGCACCGTCGAGTCCGCCGCGGGAGTCGAAGCCGCGGCTGAATCTCCGTCAGAGTCCCTCTCCGATATGGCTATTGCCGTGACGCAGGCGATGATCGTCGCCATCGCCATCCCGCCCGCGAGCCACAGGCGGCGCGTTCCCGGTGCCCTTGAGGTGTCCGGGGCCCAGCCGCTCTCCCAGGGTTGGTCCTGAGACGGCCGGGACTTGTTATCAGGCATGCGGTGTTCCTCCAGCGGCGTCACGAGACGACAGCCGCGGCTGCGAAGGACCGGTATGTGAACGGTGAAACACTAGTGGACCCAGTGGTCCGGGAGCAGCTGTTCGGAACGGCCCGTATTCACTCCGGTTCAGCTGATTCACTCCGAGTGAACCAGCTGAACCGGCCTTCCTCGGCGGCCACTTGCCGTCAGGTGCGATACGCGGCCGTCACGATCCCGACCAGTGATCTGATCAGCGGGTTCCTGTCGCCCTCCTGCCACACCGCCGGCACGCGGCTCGGCGCCATGTCGACGACCGGGACGACGGCCGGCTCCTCCGGCATGTCGACGACCGGGACGACGGCCGGCTCCTCCGCCATGTCGACGACCGGGACGACGGCCGGCTCCTCCGGCATGTCGACGACCGGGACGACGGCCGGCTCCTCCGGCATCCCGTGCCCGAGCAGCGGGGCCATCCCGACCGTGCCGTTTCCACAGCACGGCCTGCACGCACTCCTGAACGCCGCGCACCACGGGACCCTCGCGGCGCTGACCGCCGTTCCAGTACGCCTGCCAGAGCGGGTCCGTCCCCGCCGGGAACCGGAACCAGCGTCGGCCGGCCGGGTCGGACAAGGTCAACCGGTCGCGCCGGGCCGGCGGATCGTCGGCGCGGAGCACCGCGCCCACCGGGTCGGCGCGCAACTCGTGCACCGTCAGCCCCGTCTCGTCGAACGGCCCACGGGTCAGGGCGACATCGACGAGACCGGCGCGCGGCCCGCAGGTCGGATCCGTCAGGTCGGTCTCGCGCACCCGGACCTCCACGCCGGGACGGCGCCCCCGGTGGGCGTCGGCCAGCCGCCGCGCACCCCGGTCGGTGCTCTCGCCCAGGAAGCCGACGGTGAGGGTGGTGGCGCCGGCCGCCGTCGCCACGCGTACCCGGACCCGGTCGGCCCGGTCGGCCCGGTCGAGCAGGGCACGTGCCGCGTCCAGCAGCGCCGCCCCGGCCGGGGTGAGCCTGACGCCCGCGGGGGAGCGGTGCAGCAGGGCGGCGCCGACGCCGGACTCCAGTCGTCTGATCGCCCGGCTCAGCGGCGGCCGGCTCATGTGCAGGCGGGCGGCGGCCCGGCCGAAGTGGAGTTCCTCGGCGACGGCCACGAAACAGCGGAGCGTGCGCAGCTCCATGAACAGCGACGGTACCCGTACGGTATCGAGCCCACCGGATGGGTCTTGGACGGTCGGGGCGCACCCGCGGTGGACTCGGAACATGACCGAGAAACCGATGTCCCAAGAGCCCCTGCCCGACCCCGCCATGCGCACGGCGGACGCCGAGGAGATCGCCCCCGGCCTGCTGGTGATCCCGAACCGAGGGGCACCGCTGGTGCCCAACATCAGCGTCATCGGCGGCGCCCGGGCCGTACTCGTCGTGGAGACGGGCATCGGAACCGCCAACGCCGAGCAGGTCCTCGCGTTCGCCACCGAGGTCGCGAAGGGCCGCCGACTGTATCTGACCACCACCCACTTCCACCCCGAACACGCCTTCGGCGCCCACGGCTTCGCCGACGAGGCCACCTACCTGGTCGACCGTGCGCAGGCCGACGACCTCAGGACCAGGGGCGCGGGCTGCCTGGAGACGTTCCGGGGCCTGGGCGGGGACATCGCCCGCCGCCTCGAAGGCGTCCGCCCGCCCACCCCCGACGTGGTCCACGACGGCGGTCACGACCTGGACCTCGGCGGCCGGTACGTCCGGCTGCGGGCCACCGGTCAGGGCCACTCGAAGGGCGACCAGGCCGTCGAAGTGCCGGACGCCGGGGTGCTGTTCACCGGGGACCTGGCCGAGACCGGGCAGTTCGCCGTCTTCCCGTGGTTCCCGCCGTACGACACGGACGTCTCGGGGAGGCGCCGGCCGGCGGTGATGGACCGGCTGGCCGCGGACCGGGCCCGGGTGGTGGTCCCCGGACACGGTGACACCGGCGGTCCGGAGGTGCTCACCGACGTCCGGGACCATCTGCGCGAGCTGCGCGACGAGACCTGGCGGCGACGGGACTCCGCGATGGGCGAGGACGGGATCGCCGCCGAGGTGGCGGCGCTGCTGATCGAGCGGCATCCAAGGTGGGCCGGCCGGGAGTGGATCGAGCGGGGCATGGGATGCCTGTGCGCCGAGCACCCGTGCGGGTCGCCGTAGGGACGGGCACTTGCGAACCCGTGCTCCGCGGCAGGGCATCATGGCCGGACAGCACCGTAGTTCACACACCGACAGGAGCCCCCGGATCATGGTCCACCGCGTCCCCCCTGCCCTTCGCCGAGCGCCGGCGGTCGCGGCTCTGTGCGGTGCGCTCGTCCTCGCCGTCGGCGGCTGCACGGCGTCCGACGGCGAGGACGGCGCCGCCCCGGACCGCGCCACCGCCCCCTCGGCCACGGGTCCGGGCCGCGAGGCGAAGGTGGAACTGCCCGAGCCGGGCATCGGCTTCGACTACCAGATCGGCGGCGCCTACCCGCCGCCCAGGGGCGTGGCGGCGGTCTCCCGCGACCGTACGGCGAAGCCCGCGCCGGACGTGTACAACATCTGCTACGTCAACGCCTTCCAGGCCCAGCCGGACGCCGCGGACTGGTGGCAGGAGCACGCCCCCGACCTGCTGCTGCGCGACGACGACGGCACGCCCGTCGTCGACCGGGACTGGGACGAGATCCTGCTGGACACTTCCACCGCCGACAAGCGCGAACAGCTCGCCGGGATCGTGGGGAAGTGGATCGACGGCTGCGCCGACGCCGGCTACAGGGCTGTCGAGGCGGACAACCTCGACTCCGACGAGCGGTCCGACGGGCTGCTGACCGCCGACGACAACGTGGCCTTCGGCGAGCTGCTCGCCGCCCGCGCGCACGCCGCGGGTCTCGCGATCGGCCAGAAGAACGCCGCCGCCCTGGCAGGGCGGGGCCGCGACGTGGGCTTCGACTTCGCGGTCGCCGAGGAGTGCGGCCAGTACGACGAGTGCGGCGCGTACGCGGACGCCTACGACGACCGGGTCTTCGTCATCGAGTACCGCGCCGACGGCCTCGCCGCCGCCTGCGAGGAGTGGGGAGACCGGCTCTCGGTGGTGCTGCGCGACCTCGACGTCGTACCGCAGGGGGAGGCCGGCTACCGCCGCCGTACCTGCTGACCGGTCAGTCGAGTACGGCCGTGGCCTCGATCTCCACGAGGTGCTCCGGCACGTCGAGAGCCGCGACCCCCAGCAGCGTGGCCGGCGGCACGGGGGTCACCCCCAGCTTGGCGGCGGCCCGGGTGATGCCCTCCATGAGCAGGGGCATCTTGTCGGGGGTCCAGTCGACGACATGGACGTTCAGCTTCGCCACGTCCTCGAAGGAGGCGCCGGCCGCGGCCAGGGCGGTGCCGACGTTGAGGTAGCACTGCTCGACCTGTGCGGCGAGGTCGTCCGCCCCGACCGTGACGCCGTCCGCGTCCCAGGCGACCTGCCCGGCGACGAAGACCAGCTTCGAGCCGCCGGCGATCGCCACCTGACGGTAGGCGTCGATCTCCACGAGTCCCGCCGGGTTCATCAGGGTGATGGCCATGGTGTCCGCTCCTTGCGCTCCGAGCCCGGGCGGCGTGCCGCGGGCCCCGTAGTCACTTGTGGTTACTCGGAAACCGTAGGAGAGTGAACGCTGACATGGAAGAACGCACTTTTCAGTGACTGGGGAACCTCATGGGTACCAAGCAGCTCAGTGACTCGGTCGACCAGGCGGACGTGACGCGGGCGGACTCGCTGGCCCGGGAGATCTTCACGGACATCGCCAACAAGTGGGCGCTGCTGATCATCGAGGCCATCGGGGACGGCACCCTCCGCTTCAGCGAGTTGCGTGACGAGGTCGACGGCATCAGCCACAAGATGCTCACCCAGAACCTGCGCATGCTGGAGCGCAACGGCCTGATCGAGCGCACCGTGCACCCCACGGTGCCGCCGCGCGTCGAGTACACCCTCACCGAGCCGGGCCAGGCCCTGCGCGTGACCATCGACGGCATGTGCGACTGGACCCACCGCTACATCGGGCACATCGAGCAGGCCCGCGACAGCTTCGAGGCGCGCAAGCAGTAGTGCGGGCCGCGAGGCCGTTCCGTGTGAGGGACGGTTTGTGTACGCCCGTACGCATCGTTGTGTACGCTTGTACATATGGGATACCTGCTGCTCGCCGGAGCCATAGCGGCCGAGGTGGCCGCCACGACCGCGATGAAGTACAGCGAAGGCTTCAGCCGGCTGCTGCCTTCGCTGCTGACCGCACTCGGTTACCTGCTGTCCTTCACGCTGCTCGCCCAGACGCTCAAGACCGTCTCGGTGGGCACGGCCTACGCGATCTGGGCCGGCGTCGGCACCGCGGCCATCGCCGCCATCGGGATCCTGTTCATGGGCGAGGGGATGACCGCCACCAAGGCCGCCGGCATCGCGCTGATCATCGTCGGCGTGGTCGTGCTGAACCTGGGCGGTGCGCACTGATGGCCCGGCGCTACGACCCCGAGCGGCAGCAGCGGATCATCGACGCCGCGATCCGGGTCGTGGGCGAGAGGGGCATCGCCGGGCTGAGCCACCGCACCGTCGCCGCCGAGGCGGACGTGCCGCTCGGCTCGACGACGTACCACTTCAAGACCCTCGACGACCTGCTGGTGGCGGCGCTGCGCCAGGCGAACGAGGGCTTCGCCAAGGTCATCGCCTCGCGCGGCGGCCTTCAGGACCCGCAGACCGACCTCGCCGCCGAACTGGCCGGCTGGATGGGCGAGTGGCTCGCGGGCGACCGCACGGGCGTGGAGCTGGAGTACGAGCTGTACCTCGCCGCCCTGCGCCGCCCCGCCCTGCGCCCGGTCGCCGCCGAGTGGGCCCAGGACCTCGCCGAGCGCGTGTCCCACCGCACCGACCCGGTCACCGCCCGCGCGCTGGTCGCGCTGATGGACGGGATCTGCCTGCAGGTGCTGCTCACGGAGGTGCCGTACGACGAGGCGTACGCGTGTGACGTGCTGCGCCGGATGATTCCCTGACCTGCGACGTCTCGTCGCCCCATCTCCCTAGCGTGCCCTGCGGGACAAGGCTTGCGACCTGCCGGGGAGCCTTTCCCGCCCGCGGGGAACAGGGGGTGACACGCTCAGGACGACACGACACGACACGACACGACAGGGAAGGCCTTGTGAGCGGACCACCGCCGCAGGCGGAACGCGTGGCGAACGACGCCGACGTTGTGGCCGGATCGCTCGAACAGCCCGAGCTGTTCGCCCGGCTCTACGACCGCTGCGCGCCCGACATCCACCGGTACGCGGCCCGGCGACTCGGGGAGACGGCGGCCGACGGCATCACCGCCGACACCTTGCTGACCGCCTTCCGCATCCGCGCCCGCTAGGACCGCACTCGCCCCAGCGCACGGCCTTGGCTCTACGGCATCGCCGCCACCAACCTCATCGGCAAGCAGCGCCGCGCCGAGGTACGGGCACTGCGGGCGCCGGCCCGCATGGGGCACGACCCGGTCGCGCCGGACAGCGTCGGCTCGCGCCACGGGGGAGCGCGGGCCGGCCGGCCGGTCGGGCACGGGCCCGGGCGCCGAGGTCTCCGGGAGCGGGAGGGGACCCCGGCACCCGGACGAGCACCCGCCGGGCCGCTCGCACCCTGAGACGCCCCGTGCCCGAGTTAGCCCCGACGCGCCCCGGCCGGTTAGGTTGCCCTCATGACCGACACGACTGCTCCTCGCACCACCGGCGCCGTGGCCGCCGGCCTTGCCACGATCGCCGCCGACGGCACTGTTCTCGACACCTGGTTCCCCGCGCCCGAGCTCGTCGCCGAGCCGGGCCCCTCCGGCAGCGAGCGGCTGTCCGCCGAGAAGGCCGTCGAACTGCTCGGCGAAGGCGCCGCGAAGGCGATCGGTCCGGACGCCCGCCGGGGCGTCGAGGTCGTCGCGGTCCGCACGGTCATCGCCTCGATCGACGAGAAGCCGATCGACGCGCACGACGTCTACCTGCGTCTGCACCTGCTCTCCCACCGCCTGGTCAAGCCGCACGGCCTGAACCTGGAGGGCCAGTTCGGCTTCCTGGCCAACGTGGCCTGGACCTCGCTCGGCCCGGTCGCCGTCGACAACCTCGAGAAGGTCCGGCTGAACGCCCGCGCGGAGGGCCTGCACCTCCAGGTGACGTCGGTCGACAAGTTCCCCCGCATGACGGACTACGTCGCGCCGAAGGGCGTCCGCATCGCCGACGCCGACCGGGTCCGCCTGGGCGCGCACCTCTCCGAGGGCACCACGGTCATGCACGAGGGCTTCGTCAACTTCAACGCCGGCACCCTCGGCACCTCCATGGTCGAGGGCCGTATCTCCGCGGGCGTCGTGGTCGGCAACGGCTCCGACATCGGCGGCGGCGCCTCGACGATGGGCACGCTGTCCGGCGGCGGCAACGTGATCATCTCCATCGGCGAGCGCTGCCTGGTCGGCGCCGAGGCGGGCGTCGGCATCGCGCTGGGCGACGAGTGCGTCGTCGAGGCGGGCCTGTACGTCACGGCCGGCACCCGCGTCACCATGCCCGACGGCCAGATCGTCAAGGCCCGCGAGCTGTCCGGCGCGTCCAACATCCTCTTCCGCCGCAACTCGGTCACCGGCACCGTCGAGGCCCGCCCGAACAACGCGGTCTGGGGCGGCCTGAACGAGATCCTGCACAGCCACAACTGACCGACCCCGACAGCCGGTCATCGCCGAGCGCCCTCCCAGGACCCGAGCACGGTCCTCGGAGGGCGCTCGCACGACCGTCGGTCTCCGGCGCGACACGCTCACGTACGGGTTACTCCTCGTGACCTCCCGGCGGTCCGGGCAGATGAACCGGTGGACGCAGTTTCCGATCACACGCCGAAACGACGAGATGAGGGCCGAGGGCTGATGACGGGTCGAGTGGAGACGGGCGAGCGGGGCCGGGTCGTACTGCGACTGGTGGCCGGGGTGCTCGCCGCGGGGGCGGCCTGCTGGCTGCCGGCCGGGAGCGCGCACGCCGACGAGACCAACACGGGCTCGCACAACGGGCCCCGGATCGGGCTGGTCAACGTGGGGCAGGTGGACGACCCCATGGAGGACGTGCTGGAGCACTTCCTGCTCGTCGGCGACGGGTACACCTGGGGCTGACACAGCCGGGGCCGGGACGTATCGCAGGGGGGTGCGGTACGGACCCGGCCCCCTGCCGTTGAATTCCTCTCGCACCCAGGCATAGCCGCGGCGACCCGCACGCGTCGCATGGGTCAGGAGACCAAGGTCCGCGGAGCGCATCTGCTCGCCTGGGCCGACGACAGGCGGCTCATCGCCTGGGAGCGGGTGACCGGTCTGGACGAGGGGAGTGCCGGCCCCGCCTGGTGCTGGTCACCATCGGCAGCGACAAGGTCGTCCCGCTGAGCGGGGTCCGCGAGGAGAGCCTGAACACCGGGCGACAGGAGTGGGAGCCCGTGTTCGCCCGCCGGTGAGCAACCGGTGATCAGTCGGCCGTGAGCGACTCGTACGCCGTCAGCAGCCCGTCGACCGCCTCCTGGCCGGCGGGCCGCAGCGGTGCGCGGACCGGGCCCCCGGGCAGGCCGAGTTCGCCCAGGAGCGCCTTCGCGGTGACCGCGCCGGGCAGGCCCGCCGACATCATCGACTCGATGAGCGGCGTGGCGCGCTGCTGGAGCCGGGCCGCACCGGCCGTGTCGCCGGCGTCGAACGCGTCCAGCACGGACCGGAGGTGACGGGGGACCACATTGGCGACCGTGCTGACGTACCCGGTCCCGCCCACCGCGTACAGCGCCAGATTGTGCTCGTCGCAGCCCGCGTAGTACGCCAACTCCGTGCGGGCCAGCACCTTCTGGGTGCCGAGGAAGTCGTAGGAACAGTCCTTCACCGCGACGATCCGGGGGTGCTCGGCGAGCCGGATCAGCGTCTCCGGCTCGATCCGGGTGCCGGTGCGCCCGGGGATGTCGTACAGCGCGACCGGCAGCCCCGCCGCGTCGGCGATCTCGCGGAAGTGCGCCTCGACGGCGTCCTGCGGGGGCCTGCTGTAGTACGGCGTGACCACCAACAGGCCGTCGGCGCCCGCCTTCTCGGCCGCCAGGGCCAGCTCGACGGTGTGCCGGGTGTCGAAGGTGCCCACGCCCGCGACGATCGACGCCCGCTCGCCCACGGCCTGCCGGACGGCCCGGACCAGCTCCGACTTCTCCGCGTCCGTCGTGGTCGGCGACTCGCCCGTCGTGCCGGAGAGTACGAGACCGTCGCAGCCCTCCGCCACCAGCCGGGCGGCGAGCCGCTGCGCGCCGTCGAGGTCCAGCGCACCCGCCCGGGTGAAGGGCGTGATCATGGCGCACAGGGCGCGGCCGAAGGGCGGCGAGGACAAGGCGGAGGCGGCGGCAGTCGTCATGGGAGTAGTCTCGGCACGGCGATCGCGTAGCTCCACTTAATTCTTCTACGAGGTATTGATAAGGAGTCCTGCGGCACGAGGGCTGTTGGGTGCGTCGAGCGCGGCGACCTCGGCGAAGTCCCTTACGAGGACGCCGTACGGGACATGACCGACTGGGTCGGGCGGCGCCGCGCCGGTGAGATCCCGGACCGGCTCACGCTGCTCGTTCATCCGCCCGTCATCACCTACGGCTCGCGCACCCCGCCCGCCGAACTCCCCGCCCGCCTGACGGTCCCCCTGGTCCCCGTCGACCGCGGCGGCCGGGCCACCTACCACGGCCCGGGCCAGCTCATCGGCTACCTCGTGCTGAATCTGCGCGAGCGCGGGCCCGGCGGCATCGTGCGCCGGGTGGAGAACGGCCTGATCGCCGCCTGCGCCGACCTCGGCTTCGAGACGGTACGCCGGACACCTCGCCCGGCGCCCAGTCGCTGGCCGGGGTCTGGAGGGCCGACGCGTCCTGCGTCTACGGCCTCGGACACCGTGCGCCGAACCGCCGCTGCGACTGCGGCTTCCACTGCGTGCACGACCGCACGACCGCACGACGGCCGAAGGGCTGCTGTGCACGGCCGAGCACCGGGCTGCCGTGCTGCTCGAAGTGACCGTGCTCGGCCGCTACATCCGCTTCGAACGCGGCTTCCGCTACGCCCGTCAGCGGGTGCGCACCGACCGCCACGGTCGGCCCGTGTGCCTGCGGCACGGTCGCCGTGGCGCTCGCCGACACCGGCCGGGGCCGCCCCAGTCGGCGGGAACTCGCCCCGTCCTGCGGGGGCTGCCTGCGCGGCCGTACGTCCGTCTCGCTCGCGGGGTTCGCCCGGCTGGCGGGGGAGGGGCTGCGGGTGGTCGCGGGCGCGGCGGTGAGCGTGGCACCGGGCGACCTCGGCGCCGTCGAGGAACTCGGCGTATCCGAACTCACCGCGGAGGCGGCACTGCTGCAGGCCCGCCTCGACTTGCTCCAGGCTCAGCTGGCCCGGCTGGGCGAGCGCGGACCGGGAAGCGGACGGGAGGGATAGCGGGGGCAGGTCCGGGTACGCGGGAGTTCCGAACCGAGAGGAGGCGGAACACCGTGACCGGGACCATGGCCCCCGAACCGGTGCGCGAGGATCACCACTCCGTGGGCGAACTCGTCGCACAGGCGGGCGAACAGCTCTCCCGACTCGTACGACAGGAAGTCGCCCTCGCCAAGGAGGAGTTGGCGGAGAAAGGCCGGCGGGCCGGTCGTGGCGGCGGACTGCTGGGCGCGGCGGGTGCCGTCGCGTACGCCGGGCTGCTCTTCCTGGCCGCGGCCGCCACCGCCGCCCTCTCGCTGACGATGCCCCTGTGGGCCGCCGCGCTCATCGTGACCGGGGTGCTGTTCGCGCTCGCGGCTCTGCTCGCGGCGACCGGCCGCGCCCAGCTGCGCCGGGCGGCGCCTCCCACACCCGAGGAGGCTCTCGGCAGCGTCAGGACGGACGTCGAGGAGATCAAGGGAAGGGCGCACCGATGACGGACAGGACCACGGGCGACATGCGCGGCGCGGCCGCGAAGGCCGCCGAGGGGACCAGGGGCGCCGAGGAGCTGCGTGACCAGATCGAGCGGACGCGCGGCGAACTCGGCGACACCGTGGCCGAGTTGATGGATAAGGCGGACCTGAAGGGCCGGGCCATGACCCGCGCCGCCGACCTGAAGGACAAGGCGGGCGCGATGACCGTGCAACTGCGCAGCAGCGCCGCCCAGGCCGGCCACGCGATGCAGGACCGCGCGACACGAGCGGGGCACGTCGTCCAGGACCGGGCGACCAGGGCCGGTCACACCGTCCAGGACCGGGCCACCCGAGCCGGCCACACCGTCCACGACAAGGCGACCGAAGCCGGCCATGCGGCGGAGCACGGCGCACCGGGCCCCGTCCGCACGGTCGTCCGGGCCGGCCTGCGGCACCCCCGGCCGGTGCTGGTGGTCGGCGCGGCGGCCGGAGCACTTGTCGCGGCCTCGGTGCTGCGACGCAGGCGCGGCGGACGCCGCCGTTGAGACGGCGGCCCCGCCGGGTCCGGTTGGGACGC
>NZ_JBYIVZ010000100.1:0-12775 GCF_057710365.1 Streptomyces sp. bgisy027 | reverse complement strand
CCGCCCGCCTACGGCCTGCGGTAATAGCCCGAACCCAGCAGGTCCTTGATCCGCTGCACCGACCGCTGAGGGGACAACGACGCCCGCCTCAAGCGGTCGAACGCCTTCGTACGCTTGTCGACCTGCTCCTCGTCCTGGAAGATCAGCCCGCCGTCGAAGACCTCCGCATAGGCGATATCGGGGAGTATCTGCGCGGAGAAGTCCCAGATGGTGGTGGACCCGAGGTGCACCGGGAGGTCGTAGCGGTCCTGCTCCGCTATTCGGATCAGATACCGGGGGCTGCCCGCCAAGCCGATCAGGTGCTCCAGCTGTTCCTGCATGACCTGCGGTGTCCCGTACCGGCGCTTGAGCGAACCCTCGTCGATGACGCAGATGAGCTTCTTGTCAGCACCGGCCGCCTCGAAGCGCTGATGGCGCTTCATCCGCAGATCGACCAGGGCCTGACGGTGGTGCACATCCGCGCTGCCGCCGGCGATCACCGCCCGCGCGTAAGCCTTCGTCTGGAGCAGACCAGGCAGATGCAGCGGTTCGTACACCCTGATCCGCTGCGCCATATCTTCGAAACTGACCACCGCCTGCAGGTGCTTCGGGGCCACTGCCGACCATGGCTGCCACCAGGGCTGCTGGTTGGCCTCCTCCGCCAGCTCCCGCAGCTGGGCCTGTTCCAGCGGGTCGGTGATCTGGTAAATGCCGAAGAACCGGGCCAGATCCTGTTCCTTGAACTGATGCTGCCCGGTCTCGATGCGGCTCACCTTGGACTTCGAGGCGCCGAGCAGCCGCGCGACCTCCTCCTGCTTGAGACCGATGGCCGTGCGGCGCGCGCATAGCGCGTTGCCCAGCACCATCCGCTGCGCGGACGGGACGATCTCATCCCTGATGTAGCGCACACGGCGGCCCGGCTTCAGCGGATCGCCGTTACCCGCCGCGCCTGCCGACCCCTGGCTCACGATCTCTCCTTGCACACAGTGAGCATGACGGCGCTCATCGTGCACGAAGGGTCTGACAGGCGACGCGGAATCGGAAACATTCTCTCCCGCGAATCAGGTAATCGGCTGAAAATCGATCGACAAAGGGGAGGAAATAGTCGTGACGGTGACAGACGAGCCGGACGCGTCAACACCCTGTTCGCCGAACAGACCTTGGGACATGTGGAGTTCGTCGAAGGCCGCCACCGATGATGCGGCACCGGCGTTCGTGACTCTGCCCGGCGCCACCACAGCATCGCATCGCCGTCGCGCCGGGGCATGGTGAGGCAGCCACTCAAGCAGGCGATAACACCGGCTCCAGCGTCCCCTCCGCGTCAGGTGAAAAGTGCCTGATCAGGGGCGGCTCGCTGTCTCCCGCCACTGGTCCGGGTCTGTGGGCGTGCCGTCGGCCTCGAGGCCGAAGCACCCGAGACGACGACCCGTCTCCTCGTCGTACAGCCACGGTATGGCGTAGTCCAGGCGAGCGAGTCCGGCGTCCAGGGTGAAGATCTGATACAGCCGTCGAGCCCCCTCCTTGTCATCGACGCGCTTTCGGAGTTGCAGCAGCTGCCACAGAGCTTCCGTGTCTCCAGCGTCAGCGAGCCGGAGGCCATGCTCTTCGGCCTCTTGCGTCCTGCCAGATCGTTCCTGGAGCTGCACCAGATAGCGCCCAGCGGCCTCGCCGTGCCCTAGTTCAGCGGCGGCACGGCACAGCCGTTCGGCTTGCTCAAGATGCCCCGCATCCTCCCTGTCGTGCGCCAGGCCCAGCAGTGGCTCGGCGTCTCCGGCTCCGGCAGCGCGCAGCGCGAGCTGTTCGGCTGCCTCATGGGCATTCGCCTGTTCCTACAGCTGGACCAGGGCTGCCAGGGACCTGGTCTCTCCGGCGCCGGCCGCAGCCTGATACAGACGGATACTTGCCTCGCGGTCTCCCGTGCCTTCTCTCAAGTACGCTAGCCGACCAGCGACTTCAGGGTGTCCGGCTTCGGTGGCCCGCATCGCGAACTGTTCGGCCCTCTGCGGACCGTCTTCTTGATCCCACACTGCCCACAGGGGCTGCAGCGCATGGGTATGGCCGGCTTCTACTGCGATCCAGCAAAGCCGTTCGGCTTCCTTGCGGTCGCCTGCCTGCTCCCGTAGCCGGGCAAGGTAACCGATCGCTCCCATGTGTCCGGTGTCGATGGCAGCCTGGTACAGCTGGGCGGCTTCATCCAGGCTTCCTGCCCGCTCTCGGAGCCAGGCCAGGGAGGCCAGTGAGGCGGTGTGCCCGGCGTCAGCCGCGGCTTGATAGAGCACCGCGGCGCCCTTCACATCCCCAGCCTGCGTCGCGCCTGAGCCAGCCCGGCAGCGACGTCAGGGTGTCCGGATGCGGCTGCCTGCCTTCTCCCAGAGGGCAAGGCGGAGCACGCGCGCAGGGCTGAACAGGCGGGCCAGCCACCGGCAGTGGCGTTGTCGGACGAGCCGCACCTCTCGCGTGGCAGCTGTCCCCAGCGGCCATGGATGCGGGCTGGTTAGAGGCTGTTGTCGGTGAGGGTTCCGCGCTGTACGAGCTCGTCGGTAGTGCAGCCACGTCGCAGTGCCATTGCGTGGAAGGTTTCCCGCTCGCGTTGCCAGGACAGGGCCCGGTCGGCTGCCGTCTGACGGATGTAGTCATCAGCGGACAGGCCCAGAGCGGCAGAGTGGGCGGCGATCGCCTCTCGCTCCACAGGCGTGAATGTCATCGTGGTGGCCTCCTTTTGGCCGGTGGGCCTGCTGCTCGGCGGGGAGCCGGGCATAACCTCGCGCAGGCCATGACGCTACCCGTTGGCGGGCTTCAGCCAGCGCTTGGTGCGGTGGGGTGGGTGTTGATCCAGGAGAGGCCGCCGAGGTCGAGGTGGTGGCGGGCGCGGGTGACGGCGACGTAGGCGAGGCGGGCGTCGGTGTCGCTGACGGGTTCCGGCACGGGGCGTCCCTGGGTGTCGTGTTGGTCGGTGTCCCTGGGCGGGGGGAAGTCGTTGCCGATCTGGACGGTGGGCCATTCGCGGCCCTTGGCGGTGTGGGCGGTGGAGACGGTGACGTCGGCGTGCTCCTCGCCGGTGAGTTGGTCGATCGCGGCGAGGATCTCGTCGGGGCCGTGGGTGTCGATGAGGTCGACGAAGGGCTGCAGGTCACGTCCGGCGGGGTCGTGGGCGGCGTAGTCCTGCAGTTCGCCCCAGGAGCCGAAGAGCACGAGCTCGGGGTGGGAGGTGCGGCGGCCGTCCTTGAGGTCGCGGGCCGCCAGGGCGAGCGCGGCCAGCTGCTGTCCGCCCCAAGTGAGGGCGACGCGGTGGCCGGCGGCGAGCAGACGCATGACTTCGGCCATGGCGCCGATATTGGTGCGGCACAGCACCGCGTCGGGATGGTCGAGGCCGCCGACGCCGGTCGCGATGGTGTCGGTCCCAGTCAGGCGGATGGGGGCGTCGGCCAGTGTGAGCCACCGGTTGGCTTCCTCGGCGATCAGCGGGCCGAAACGGAAGGAGCGGGTCAGGGTGAGGGGCGTGGCGTCGAAGCCGGTCATCACGTCGCGGGCGCCGCGCCAGCCGTAGATGGCCTGGGCGGAGTCGCCGACCATGACGAGCTGGGCATGGCCGCGCTGGGCGGCGAAGACCTCCTCGAGGACCGGGTTGGTGTCCTGGGCCTCGTCGAGGAAGAGGAAGTCCGCTTCGATGGTGGGTGCGGTGAGGGCCCACATTTTGAGGTAGTGGTCGTGTTCGAAACGGACCACGCCTTGATCAGGGTTGTGCAGGTCGGCCCATGCTTTCGTCGCGAACGGCATGACCTCGTCGGCAAGTCGGGCATGGTCGCCGGGTGTGTCCAGGCCGCGCAGTCGTGGCACATGGTGGCGGGTCAGGGTGCGGTCGGCGGAGTGGCAGTAGCGGGTGACGGTGCGCAGCACGGTGTGGGAGAGTGCGCGGGGGCCGATCTCGTGAGCGCCGACGCGGACCGGACGTGTGATGCCGAGCGACTGGCCGGTCTTCCACGCGGGCTGGCGGGGGCTGTTGAGCCGGCGGGTGTAGCGGTGACCGACGGCGGCGAAGGCTGTGGCGTGGGCGGTCTTGCACAGCACCGTGCGGGGGAAGCGGCCGGCGGCGTCCTGGGCGATGTTCTTGTTGAAGGCGAGGTAGCGGCCGCGGCGGTGGGTGCCGGCCGCGAGGAGGCCGAGCGTGCTGGTCTTCCCTGTCCCGGCGCCGGCCTGCAGGACGAGATGGTGACCGGCCCGGAAAACGTCGGCAGCGTGCGCCTGTTCGTCGGTGGGCGTGTGCAACAAGAGCTCCGCGAAAGAGAAGAAAAGCATCGGAAGGAGGAAGAATGAGGTCTGCGGTGTGGGCTGCCGTCCCGGCAAGGTGCAGTGCCCGGGATGGGCTCACGGCGCTGCCGGGATGCAGTGGTGATGTCGGCGGGGCAGGATTCGGGCCGTACAGACCAGGACTTTTTCGACGGTGGGGTGGGAGCAGGCTCTCGAGCCGGTTCTCCGGGCGCCGGGCGCGTTCCTGCTCATGCCGGCACGGTCCGCGGCCGCGCACCGGCCGAGCACATCCTGCGGCCGCTGCCCAGGGCTGCTGCGGCCCGGCGGGAGGCCGCACCGGCGCGAGGGGCCGAGAGCGATGTTAAGCAGAACCCGGCTGCTCCGGTGGGGGTGGGGTGGTGCGTGGTCGGGATGTCGATCGGCAGTCGCGTGCCCCGTTGGTGCCGTAGCACGTGCAGGGCACCGCCCGGGCTGTGCGCGTTCTGCACTGCCATCAGCCGGGTACGGTCCGCGTTCGCGGCCGGACGCCTTCGTGGGCGTGGCGGAGCTCGCCCTGGGTGGCGGGCCTGGGCAGGGTGAGCTCGAGGGCGTGGAAGGGCGTCATGGGCGGGCTGCCTCGTGTGCCCTGCCGGTGGGGCCTGGGCGTCGGGTGCGGGTGGGCAGGCGGTTGTGGATGTGCTCGTGGTGGCGCAGGGGGTCGAAGGATTCCCAGTCGGCCACTGCCAGGTCGGCGGCGGTTGGGATGGCGGCGTGCTGCGGGCAGCGCTGGGTGCGCCAGCGCAGTTGCTCGGCGTACGGGATGCCGCTGAGGTCGTAGAGGGCCATGACCGCGGCGGGCAGGGCCAGCTGACCGCTCGTCGCGGTGGCCGGTACCAGCCTCCAGGTGCCGGCCGGGGCATCGGGGGAGAGCAGGGTGCCGGTGCAGCGGTGACGGCGCCGGGTCTGAGCGATGCACTGGATCTCGTCCACCGGGCGGGCGGCGAGGTAGCGCACATACAGCAGCTGCACGACGGGGCGGGCCGGGCGGCAGGCCGCCGAGTCCCCTCGCTGGGGTGCCGGGCTGTTCGGGGAGGCCGGGCAAGGGGTGAAGGCGCCGGTGTCGATCAGGCGGCGGGTGTTCACGGCCAGCGACCGGCGCAGCCCGGTCAGCTCGGGAGGCGGCGGGGGAGTGTCGCGGGCGGGACAGACGACGGCGTGCGGCAGACGGCACCAGCTGCTGCCGTCTCCACCCGGGTAGGCGACACCGGAGCTGACATGCCAGCGGCACACGGCGGGCACCCGGGCGGCCGGAAGCTCATGCGGATGAAGGCGGACGGGCCGCTGAGTACCCCGGTGGTACCACTCGATCCGGTTGCCGCACTCGCGGCACCGGTCCCTGGCCGCAGCGCAGCAGCCGGCTGACGCCGTCGGGACAGGCGTGCAGGGAACGGCGCACGTGGTGGACGAGGGGGCTTCCGTCCCAGCGCCGGGCCGGGGGAGGAGGTGTGGAGCGCATGCGGGCGAACCTGCCAGCCAACACGCCGGATTCGCCGCAGCAGCTCCGCCGGATCGCCCGGTCAGCCCCATACGGTGCGACTGGCGTGCGAACGCTTGATCGCGCGTTCGAGCGGGTCTCGCCGGTTCGGGTGATCTGCGACCAGCACTCGGGAGGGGAGTCAGTCCTGGGCCGGGCCCGGCAGGTCGTGCCCGCGGCACAGGGTGCTGAAGAGCTCGTCGAGCGGGGTGTTCAGGGCGTGGGCGAGAGCGTGCCAGGTCTTCAGCGTGCCGATGGTGCGGCCCTGCTCGATCTCGATGACGGTGCGTCTGGCCAGGCCGCTGCGGGAGGCGAGCTCGTCATAGCTCCACCCGCGCGTGGCCCGCAGGCGCGCGAGTTCGAACCGCAGCGCCGTGAGGTCCGGATCGGGCGGCAAGATCGTCACCCGTCCATCCGACGGTGCAGACCCCAGCACTGCCAGTGCATACCTCTGCCCTATTTTCCCAGGTGGCGGCGCCCGCGGGAGGGCAGAGGTCTGCACTACGGTGGGCGGCCGTCCCCCTACCCAAGAACCGGGCCGGCGCGGAAACGGCAGGAGGAACACGCGCCCATGAGGCTGCGCCCAGCAAGTCCGACGACACCACGCGCCTGGACCGTGGAACTGCGCCCGCACCCCGGCGGGCTTGCTCTCGTATGCAGGCAATGCGGCAGCGGGCAGATCACCGCAGCCTCCCCACGCGCCGCCGCCCTCGCCCACCTCGCACGCCACGTACGCGGCAACCTCCTCCCCCCGCACCTGCGGACCTGCCAATGCCATCAACGTGGCTGCCACTGGCACCCCCGCCACCGCGGCTGCGCCGGCCCCATCCGCCTCCTCCTCGCACGCGAAAGGGGCGGACGACTATGGCGGCTCGCCGACGCCTGCAGCGCCTGCGCCGCAGCGACAGCACAGGCCGCCGTAGTACCCGACATCGTCCTCGCCCACGCACCGCTGCACCCGACAACCACCCGGCGGCACAGGCGCCGCCCCAAGGGACCCGGCGAACAGACCCGGGTACGCGAAATCCTCAGCTACCTGGCCGCCGCCCTCCCCGCGGGCACTTCGGCCGCCGCGCGCCTGCTCGCACTGCAGTGCGCACTCCGCATGAACACCACCATGCACGTCCGGCTGCCCAACGGCGTGCTGCGTAGCCTCCGCCTCAACGCCGTCCAGGGCCCATGGCGCGAGCTGGAGCACGCACGATGGCTGCGCATCATCTCCGCGACCGTGGCCAACGAGACTGTTGCCGAACTACTTGACGCCGCGCTGCTCGGCCAAGCCCCGGCCCGCCCCGACCGGATGCGCGCCGCGGACTGGGCACTGCGCGCCAGCTCCTCCTCGACAACAGGAACAACCGGGCCGCTGCCGCAACTGGCGAGCACCTACCTCGCGGCCCACGCCGACCCGCACGCCGACAGCGGTCTGGGCGAGCTTGACCAGATGGCGCGCGCCTGTGGCCTCCCGCCCGCGGAACTGCCCACCCTGCTCGACCGACTGGCGGCAACCGGGCTGCTCAGGTCATGGCATGCCTGCCCGGACTCGGGAGACCTGCACTGGGTCCTCGCGTACCGACATGGCTGCTCGGGCGTTTCAGCTGTCTCGCTGATTGCAGGTCAGTAGGCCTGTCGTCACGTTCTGTTGTGGCGTGTATCGGTCATTTTTGTGCATCTCCTGTCTGGTTGGTGACCTGGCTGCGACACTACGTGACGGCGGCGGGTGGTCCGCTGGCCGCAGGCTGTTTGGTTTCGGGGGTGTTGGGCGTGGCGGGGCGTTCGGGGAAGTACTACCGGGCTGGGCATTGGGTAAACCGGCCTGCGGGCGGTTCGAAGGGCGGGGCGGGTGAGAAGTCCACGGCCGTGGTAGCGGGGGGTCTGCTGGTGGTGGGTGCCTGGATGGGGCTGTTTTCCCACGGCTCGGATGCCCAGGGCAGCACGGACCAGCCCTCCTCATCTGCATCTTCCTCACCTGCATCCTCGGCATCCGCGGGCCGGTAACGGCTGCCCTTTTCGTTCACGCCGGGTTCACGGCCGGCGTCTGCCGCGGCCCAGACGCGCCCGCCACGTGCGGGGCGTGGGTGTGGTATCGGCAGATGGCGGGTCGGGCCGGGTCGCTGGCTCGGTGGCCCGCAGTCGTTGCCAGGCCGTCTTCCATGCCTCAGCTTCCTCGGGCGGCAGGCCGCAGGCAGTGAGGTAGATGCCGGTGGTCTTCCACCTCCGGGGCAGAGTGCTGCGGTTGAGCAAGGCACTGATACTGCCCGGTGAAATGGGCGGGTCGGCACGCTGGCTGAGCGCGGCGAGGGTGTGGCCGCTGACGGCTCTGACTTCGGCCAGTGCCTGCAGGAACGCGTGCGGGGTGTGGCACTGTCCGGGATCGGGCCACGGAGTGCTGGCCGGATCGGTGGGCGCGTTGGCCGGGGCTGGCCGGTAGGCGTGATTGCGGGCGAGGATGAGCCGTCCGGCAGTGTTACGGACACGCTTTTGCGGCTGCGGCAGCCCGCGTGCACCCAGTCCTGTGCGCAGCTGACGGTAGACCAGATCCAGATCCAAATCCCGGGCTTGACCGGGAACGCCGTCTCGCAGAATGTCCAGCAGTTCTCCGGTGAAGGCCGTATGGGGCGCCCCCGGCGGTGCCAGCGCCAGACCGTTGTCGGGGGCTGCTGCCAGCAGGTAACTGCCCTCGATCTCCGCCTGGTCGGCGAGCAGCTCATCACTGCTCATCGAGCCCAGGGCCCGTCCGCTCAGGCAGCAGTCAAGGATGATGACGAACCGCCGCGTCGAGGCGTCGGTGAGGATTTCGCGCAGCGCCTGGTAGGTCACACCGGTGTGACTGCGCCCGGCGACGGAGCGGGGCAGGCCGAAGAAGAGGTCACCGCGACCATCGAGCAGTCCGTGGCCGGCGAAGTAGACCAGCAGCGTGTCCTCGGCCACCTCCGCGGCCTGCTGCACCGCGTCCAGCATCGCAGGGGTGCTGTCCGGCTCGGCCACCACCGCGCAGTGCCCGGCAGGCAGGTGCCAGGAGGCGCCGCTGGTGAACACCTCGGCCAGGGCGGGCAGATTGTTCGCCACTGCCGGCAGCGGCTCGAGATGCACATAGTGGCTGACACCGATGAGCACGGCTCGCGACAGCACAGGATCGGGAAGGCCGCTCACGACGCGGGCCGCGGCCCGTCATCGCCCTGCTCCAGGGCGGCCACCATCGCCCGCACCTCTTCCTCACTGCCTTCGGCCAGACTGATCTCCACATCACCCCGCCGGATCACCACCCGTGGCGGCCTGGGTCTGGTCTGCCGCCACGTGAGAACCGACAGGACGAACGACGCTGCACTCCAGCCATTTCCCGTCACCAGCTCCAGCACGTCGAACAGCTGGCCCATCGACCCGGGCGCGGGCGCCTGCCCGCCCTGCGACACCACCGCTGCGCGCGTCGCCGGCTCGCGGCTTAACCACCCCTGCAAAGAACGTAGTTCGCTCTCCTGACGACTGGACGCCACCCGTAACTGAAACTGCACCAGCTTCCCTCCCCGGCTCTGCGTGCGTGCCCCGGCATCATCTCGCTGCATACTGCCCAGCCGACAGGACGCGGGCACCCGTACGCGGCCACCCATGCTCTCGTCGTATGCGCCAGGGAAGCGATGAGCGCCGTGGCGCGCGGGCTTTGGGAACCCATCCTCGCCGTCCTCAACGACCTCGAGAATCGCTTGCACATCACACGCCCGAGGCACTGCCGAGCAGGGGCATGCGGCACAGCAACACCCCGGCCCGGGCGGACCGTTGAGCGGTTCCTTTTCGACCTCATAGCCGCCCGCGCGAGTGGCCGCCAGCGGTTGTCGCGCACGCCGTCATGTCGTGTCCCCACCCCGACGGGACAGTCGTCACTCGAACTGGTGAATCGTGGTGCTGAAGGTAACTGCGCGTGCAGACGGGGCCGTCCGTGTGTACAAGGAGCGGAGCCGGCCTGTGGCCACCGAGCGGACCGTACACAGGGCCCCGCAGACTGCGAGGCCCTCGGTGTTCACGCTCGGCGCGCTCAGGCCTAAAACGCTGGGGCAACGCCAGCCCTGGAGAGAGGGAGTGTCTGCTGTGAGAGTGTCCTATCGCCTTGTCCCCGCTGTGCTGCTCGGCGTCCTCGCCGTGGTCGGATGCGACGATGCCACAACGACAGCCACGCAAACCGCCGAGGCCACGCCGTCCGCCACCGCCGCCTCCACGCCCGGCCCGTCGGCGGCATCGAGCCTGGATGCGGTCATGCCCGACCTGCGTGACCGGACGTTCCACGAGGCACAGCAGGAACTCGCCGAGGACCTGCCCGGTGTACGCGTCACAGCCGCCGCCCGGCACAAGGACGTCACCCTTGCCCAAGACCACGATTCCTGGCGTGTCTGCGATGCCAGTCCCCGGCCCGGCACCCTCGTCACGGCCGACGACACCGTCGTCGTCGAACTCGCCAGGCGGGCCGGGGACTGCAAGATCAGTTACCACGGCTATCTCCACGAGACGAACGACCCCGCCTACACCCCGCCCCAGACCCGAACCCCCAAGCCGACCCCGACCCGCACGTCTGCCCCGGCCACCTCCAAGCCCGTCGGAGACACCCTGATCACCTGTTCCGACGGCAAGCAGGGATACGCCTGCACTTCCAACGGGCACCCCGTCGTCGACGGCCAGTTCTGCCCCAGTGCCGATCACGGCCGCACCTTGAGGGCCACCAACGGCACCATGGTCACCTGCTCCTACGACCCCAGCGTCAAGCCCTACCGTTGGCAATAGCATCCTCCCCAGCGCTCGCAAGGAGGCGGGACGGGTGAGGAGGGGGAAGCGAGTGGTGATGCGCGGGTACGCTACGGCTCGTAACGGTCACCGGCGGGAGGAACACGGCAAGTCATGGCACGTCAGAAGCGGTGGTGGGGGCAGGGCCTGGCGGCCGTGGCCGTACTCGCTGTGGCCGGCTGCACGGCCATCGACAATCCGGCGGCACCCCGGGCGAGCGATGCCAAGCCGTCCGCCTCACCCTCCACCGGGACGCCGGGCGGCGAGGCCGACGCTGGCACACTGCCGGGCGTGCCGTCGGCGGAGCAGGCCAGAACGGAGCTGACGGAGCTGAAGGTGGCACCGCACGGTTCGATGTCCGGATACAGCCGCGACAAGTTCCCCCACTGGGCGGAGCAGGGGGAGCACTGCAACACCCGCGAGACGGTTCTGGAGCGCGACGGCACAGGTGTCACCCGGGACAACGAGTGCCGGGCGGTGTCCGGCCGGTGGGTGAGCGTGTACGACGACAAGACGTTCACGGACGCCTCCGATCTTGACATTGATCACATGGTGCCGCTGGCGAACGGTTGGCGGTCCGGGGCAAACACATGGACGCAGGAGAAGCGGAAGGCGTTCGCGAACGACCTGACGCACCCGCAGCTGCTGGCCGTCTCCGCCGCCTCCAACCGGTCCAAGGGCGACCAGGGACCGGACGAGTGGAAGCCGCCGTCCCACGCGTACTGGTGCACGTACGCCCGGGCCTGGGTGTCGGTGAAGTCCACCTACGAGCTGTCGGTGACCGAGCCGGAGAAGACGGCGCTGACCAAGATGCTGGATGCCTGCCCCGCATGAGCACCCACCCCCCGCAGCCGGAGCAGCTCGTCAGCGAGGTCAAGGCCGGGCCCGGCGGCGCGATGACGGACGAGGTCGGCGTCATCACCGGCGACCTCACCGTTGCTACCCGCCTGCTGCCCGACGGCCGCGTCGGCATCGCGATCCAGTACACGGACGCCGATGAGTGGTACACCCTCACCGGCAGCCCGGTCCCCCTGCCCGCGGACGGATGGGCCGCACTGCACGAGCGGGTCCTGGAACAGGTCGGCCGGGGCGGCGGCGCCGAAGCTCCCCACTGACGGACGCGAAGAACACATCTACGGTGGAGTGGTCAGCGGTCGTTGAGGTCGTCGGCGATCGCGCGGTCGATGCTGTGCTGCGCGCGGTCCGTGAGTGCCTTGTAGAAGAGGTCGACGGCAGAGCCCCGTGGCAGGCCGGCGCGGATGCGCTGGGCGCGTTCGATGATGTCGAGGTCTTCCGGGTCTGGCTGGCCGGGAGTTCCGAACCGGAAGCCGGAGAAGATTGCGGAGTGCAGTCCTCCCACTGTACGACGGAACAGATCGTCCGACAGCCGGGACGCTGTCTTCAGCAACACGGCCACAAAGTCCACCCGTTCCCACACGATGTTCTCGGGCAACTTGGCCAGGAGAGGGGCGGCGGCATACGCGAGCGCGCCGTCCCCTTCCCGGTACGGCCCGAGGAGGAGACTGAGGACCAACTCGTCTGCAGGACCGGCGAGGATCCAGAAAAGCTCGGATGCACGCAGTTCACGGCACCATGCGTTCTCGCGGGGTCGTGCCAGCCAGCTCCGCACCGAGAGTGACGACAGGCGAATCCGGCGGCCATTCAGGGGGCGATGGGCTCTTGCTTGCGGCCGTCGTCGAGAGTTCGCGCTGGGCCTGGGCGCGGGCGCATTCGCGGGAGCAGTACTTCACTCCGGTGGTGCGGTGCTGGCGGTGTGCGGCGCGGCCGCGTTGGCGGACGAAGGCGCGATCGCACCTCTCGTTGGCGCACTGGTGGACGGTCGTGAGCCGAAGCACGATAGGTGTCACCATCGGCATCCGCTGGCCTGCGGCTTCAGTACGACAAAGCATGGTGGTTGTCACCGATGCGGCGCGCTACCTGTCACCAGCGGCAAGCGAAGCAGGGGGCGATGTCACCGCGTTCGGCTTCTGGTTGGCGGGGTGTCGAGCGGCGGCCCTCGGCGATCACGGGCCATATTTCTCGCGCCCTACGCGAACCCCGCCCCCTACGATCACCTGGTACGACTGCTGGAGGGGCGGGAATGCCTGAGGACATCGAGGACGGGACAGCGGCAGCGACGCGGCTCGCGGGAGGTGCGCCGCTTCAAAGCACGCTGGATGTCGCCGACCCCGCTGACTGGCTCGCGCTGGACGCAGGAGTGCGTGAAGAGGCCTGGCACCGACCGCAGTTCCTGCCTGGGTGGGAGCA
>NZ_JBYIVZ010000099.1:0-13167 GCF_057710365.1 Streptomyces sp. bgisy027 | reverse complement strand
CGGGCGCATGGTCTCCGAGGTCAAGAAGACGGGCCGCGACATCGACACCGCGTTCGCCCTGCACACCACGGTCCGGGACGGGCGGATCACCCGCTACCACCTCTACGAGGACACCTACGCCGTCGCCAAGGCCTACTTCGGCGACTGACGACCTGGCAGGCCCGCCGGGTCACCCGGCCGATCCAGTACGGGGCGCGAGAACTGCGGCTCAGCGATACCGTCGTGGTGCCTTGCTCGGTGACAGGACGACAAGGCTCGGGCCGCCCCCGCACAACCGCGCCCTGGTTCGGGGGCGCCCGCCCACGCCCCAACGGCGCGCTGAGTGGGGTCGATCTTGTCGGCGCACGAGGTCGGGTCGCCGCGAGGGCTTCAGTCGATCTGGATGTCGAGCTGTTCCGCGACGGTGGTGAGGGCTGTTCCCAGTGGGAGGGCGACGCGGGTGACGGCGTCGCGGTCGCCCCGTGTCGGGTCCCGGTTGACGATCAGTACCGGTTTGCCGGTCTCGACCGCCTGACGAACGAACCGGAGCCCGGACATCACCGTCAGTGAAGAGCCCAGGACCAGCAGCGAGGTCGCCGCGCGGACCAGCGCGCGGCAGTGCTCGACCCGTGGCGGAGGGACGTTCTCGCCGAAGAACACCACGTCAGGCTTGAGGATGCCCGCGCAGAGCGTGCAGGGCAGGACTCGGAAGTCTCCGACCTGTTCGTCGGTGAGGTCGGCGTCGCCGTCCGGGTTGATCACTGCGGCCACCGGATCGAAGCCCGCGTTGGCCTCCTCCAGGCGTTCTGCCAGTTCACGGCGCGGGCTGAAAGTGCCGCAGGAGAGGCAGACGACCCGCTCCAGGCTTCCATGGAGCTCCACGACCTTCTCGCTGCCGGCGGTCTGGTGCAGGCCGTCGACATTCTGTGTGATCACACCAGTGAGCAGACCGCGCTGCCCGAATGCGGCCACGGCCCGGTGCCCGGCATTGGGGCGGGCTCGGCCGAAGGTGCGCCAGCCGAGATGGCTGCGTGCCCAGTATCGACGTCGGGCCTGGTCGTCGGCGGTGAACTCCTGGTAGGTCATCGGCGTGTGCCGGCTCAGGCTCCCGCCTTCGCCCCGGTAGTCGGGGATACCCGACTCCGTGGAGATGCCCGCCCCGCTGAGTACCAGCACGCCGCCGGTGTCCAGGGCATCGGTGACCGGCTCCAGGTCCGTGGTGGCCGACGGCCAGTCCCGGGTCGGGGCCCAGGAGAGAGTGGGGCGCATGCGCATGCCGTCAGAGTACGCAGGGGGCCGCCCTCAGGTTCTCTGTCGCGCGGCGGCTTGGACGCGGCCCCGGCTGTGAGGACGTGCGCGTGTGCTCGACGGCGAATGGCGCCGCAGCCGTGACCCGAAAATCGCATTTTAGGCAGCTTTAATGCTGTAATTCTGGCAGGAGCGTCGCCAGAACTATCGGATCCGGCGTCCGATCTGCACGGAAGGCTCGCAGCGAGTGACCGTCAGCGGCCCTGGGAGGGCGCGGGCGAATCACACCGGCGCCAGGAGGAAGACTTCTCGATGACCCGGCCCGAAGACCCGCGCACCGCGGCGGCCCGGATGTTCGCCGAGGCCGGCGTGTTCGGCGAGCTTCTGGCCGGGATCGAGTGGGCGGCGACGCCGCTCGGGTCCCCCGAGTCCTGGCCGGGGCCCCTCGTGGACACCCTGCGCCTCATGCTCACCTCCGAGCACGGGATGGCCCTGTACTGGGGCACCGAGTTCGCCACGCTGTACAACCTCGGCTCCTCACCCATCGTCGGCGCCAAACACCCCTGGGCACTCGGCAGGCCCTACAAGGACGTGTTCCCGGAAGTCTGGGCCCACCCCGTGAGCTCCCACTTCCACTATGTGATCGACACCCGCAAGTCCCTGCTGATCCCCGACGAGCCGCTCATCATGGAGCGCCACGGCTATCCGGAACAGTGCTACTTCGACTCCTCCTTCCAGCCCGTGCTGCTGGACGACGGCACCGCGGGCGGTGTTCTCCAGATCATCACCGAGACCACCGGCCGGGTGCTGGGCGAGCGCCGGCTGCGCCTGCTGAGCGAGACCGGTGCCCGTACCGCCGGGCTGCCCACCCCGGACGACGTCTGCCGCGTCGTCGCGGAGCTGCTGGGTTCGTATCCCGAGGAGATCCCGTTCATGGGCCTGTACCTGGCCGCCGAGCCGGGGAAGCTGCGACTGGTCGCATCCGCCGGGCTCCAGCCGACGGACGAGGAGTTCTCGCGCAGCGCGGCGGACGGGGCAGAGACCGCGGCCCGACTGGCGCGGGTGGCCGCCGAGGGTGCCCCTGCCACGCTGCCCGCCACCGCGCTCACCGACGGCGACACGGCCGGGCGACACACCGCCGCCTCCTGGCTCCCCGTCGAGGAGGCGCTGGCCCTGCCGCTGGACTGCGCGGGGCAGATGGGCGGCGTCCTGGTCGTGGGCGTCAATCCCTGCTTCCCGCCGGCCGGGACCTACCGGGACTTCCTCGAGGTGCTCTCCGCCGCTGTCGCCGGGGCGCTCACGGCCGCGCTCGCCCACGACGAGCAGCGCCGGAGGGCGGAGGCCCTGGCCGAGCTGGACCGGGCCAAGACCACCTTCTTCGCCAACGTAAGCCATGAACTGCGCACCCCGCTCACCCTGCTCCTGGGCCCGCTCCAGCAGGCCCTGGCCGACGAGGCCCGGCCCGAGCGGCGCGAGCAGCTGGAGCTGGCCGAGCGCGGCGCCCTGCGCCTGCTGAAGCAGGTCAACACCCTCCTGGACGTCGCCAAGGCCGGGGCCGGGCAGCTACGCCCGACCCTGGAGCCGGTCGACCTCGCCGCTGCCACGGCCGAGCTGGCCGGGGTGTTCCGCTCCGCCTTCGAGGCGGCCGGGCTGACGCTGGAGGTGGACTGCCCGCCGCTGCCCGATCCGGTGTCCCTGGACCGGGAGATGTGGGAAAAGATCATCCTCAACCTGCTCAGCAACGCCCTGAAGTTCACCTTCACCGGCGGCGCCCGGGTGCAGGTGGCTGCGGCCGGCGACCGGGCCCGCCTGACTGTGACCGACACCGGCACCGGCATCCCCGCGAGCGAGCTGCCGCGCCTGTTCGAGCGGTTCTACCGGGTCCGCGGCGCCCGCTCCCGCTCCCACGAGGGCAGCGGGCTCGGCCTGGTGCTGGTGAAGGATCTGGTGGAGGCGCACGACGGCACCGTCAGTGTGGACAGCCTTCTCGGGCAGGGCACCACCGTCACCGTGGACCTCCCTTTCGCCGACGCCCACCGCGCCCCTCCAGCCCCGCCCGCGACCGGCGTCGCGCCCTCCGGGGAAACCTCCGGAAAGGGCGCCCGGCCGGGCCGCGCGGCGGCCTATGCGGACGAGGCAATGGGCTGGCTGACGCCTGACCCCGCCGGCTCTGCGGCACCCGCACCCATCCCGCATGCCCCCGCGAACCAAGGCGTCCCTCAGAGTCCCGACCCGCCCGAAACCGACCGGCCCCGCCTCTTGGTCGTCGACGACAACGCCGACATGCGCGCCTACCTCACCCAGCTCCTCCAGCCCGACTACGAGGTGCTGCCCGCCGCCGACGGCCGGGCCGCCCTGGAGATGGCACTGGCGCAACCGGTGGACCTGGTGCTCAGTGACGTGATGATGCCCCGCATGGACGGCTTCGAGCTGGTCCGGGCGCTGCGCGCCGACCCACGCACCGCGCGCCTGCCCATCGTCCTGCTCACCGCCCGCGCCGGCGAGGAGGAATCCGTGCAGGGCCGCCGGGCCGGCGCCGACGACTACCTGGCCAAACCCTTCTCGGCGCGCCAGCTGCTGGCCCGCGTCCGCACCGGGTTGGAGCTGTCGCAGCTGCGCGAACAGGTCCTGACCGAGACCCGCGACCAGCTCGCCGTACTGGCCTCCCTGGCCGACGCGGGCCTGCGGCTGTCCGCCACCCTCGACCCGGACCAGATCCTGGAGACCGCCGGCGAGATCCTGCTTCCCGACTTCGCCGACCAGATCAGCATCCACCTCACCGACGCGAGAACCGCCCCGGCGCAGGCGCCCCCGGCCTACACCGCAGGCGCCCCCGTGCTCGCCCGCGAGGCCCTGGCCACCGCCGCCACTCAAGCGATCAACGGAACTGCCCCGGCCCCAGCGGGCCCGCACCCGTCACCCGCTTCCACACTGGCCCTGCCGCTGCACGCTCACGACCGGACGCTGGGGGCCTTGGTACTGGTCCGGCAGGCCGGCTACGACGCGGTCGAACACAAGTATCTGGAGAACCTCGCCCATCGCCTGGCCCTGGCCTACGACAACGCCACCCGCTACCGCAACGAGCGCCGCCTCGCCCTGACCTTGCAGCGGGCCCTGCTGCCCCACAGCCTGCCCCACGTGCCCGGGGTACGCCTGGCCACCCACTACGGGGCCAGCACCCGAGGCGCCGAGGTCGGCGGCGACTGGTACGACGTGCTCGCACTGCCCGACGGCGGGGTGGGGTTCGCCATCGGCGACGTCATGGGCCACGACGTGGATGCCGCCATCGTGATGGGCCAGCTGCGCTCCGCCCTGCACAGCCTCGCGATGGAGGGCGCCGGCCCGGCCGAGGTGCTGGCCAGGCTCGACGCATACCTGCAGTCGATCGCCACCGAACGCTTCGCCACCTGCCTCTACGCGGTCTACGACCCCCACCGTCACCGTCTGCGCTACGCCGCCAGCGGTCACCTGCCGCCCCTGCTGATAGCCGCCGACATCTCCTATCTGGAGCTGCCCCCGGCGCTGCCGCTGGGACTGGGCAGCACCCCGGTCGACCACGAGGTGGCGTTCCCGCCCGGCACCAGCCTCCTGCTGTACACCGACGGCCTGGTGGAGAACCGTGCCCTGTCCCTGGACGGCTGTCTCGCGGCCCTGCGGCAGACCTGCGCCACGCTGCCCGCCACCGCCCGCACCGACCCCCAGCAGATCACCGAACGGGCCCTGGAACTGCTGAACACCCCCGACCGGGTCGACGACGACACCGCCCTGCTCGCCGCCACGGCGGAACCATCGCCCTGAACCGGCGCCCCGCAGGTCAGTCGGAGGGCAGACCCTGCTTCTCCGGTACGGCGTCACCGGCGGGGGCGTCCCCGCGGCCGTAGTGATGGGTGGTGAACATGTAGAGCAGGCCGGTGCCCACGACGACCGCACCGCACAGCAGGACGATCCAGTTCTCCCACCAGGACTTCTCCGGGGAGCGGGCCCAGGAGATGTTGATGATGGCGAGGATGCCGTAGACCAGCGCCGCGACGTTCACCGCGAGACCCCACCGCCCCAGGGTGAACTCACCTGCCGGGCGCCGGCCCTTGAGCCGGGCGCGGAGCGCGGCCAGGACGACCATCTGGAACGAGCCGTAGTTGCCGAGGATGGCCAACGAGACGATGTTGGTGAGGGCGTCCTCGGAGCAGTGAGGCGAAGGCGATGAGCAGCGGGATCGCCGCGGACACGAACAGCGCGTAGCCCGGCACCGCGCGGGGGTGGGAGAACCGTCGCAGCAGCTGGTGCCCGACGATCATCTCGTCACGGGCGTAGGAGTAGATGAGTCGCCCGGCGGCGGCCTGAAGACTGATGGTGCAGGACAGGAAGGAGATCAGCACCACGGCCATGACCAGTCGGGCCCCGGTCTCGCCCATGGCGTCGTACAGCACGTCCACCACCGGGTCGGCCTGCTCGCCGGAGATGATCGCGTTGAAGTCCGTGACCGACAGCAGCAGCGACATGCAGGTGAACGTGGCCGCGGCCCCGCCGATGTAGATGGTGCGGCGCAACGCGCGGGAGATGACCCGGCCGGGGTGGGCGACCTCCTCGGCGGTGTCGCCGCACGCCTCGAAGCCGTAGTACTGGTAGAGGCCGATGATCGCGGCGGCCAGGAACGCAGGCAGGTAGGAGCCGTTCTGCTCGATGCCGTAGGTGTCGCCCACATGTACACCCAGCCGGTCATCCACGCCCAGCGCTTCCCCCACAGCCGCCGGGCCCACGGGTAGACGCCGCCTGCGATGGGGTACTGGGCGACGACCTCGCCGAAGATCAGCGCGACGAGGAACTGACCGCAGCCGGCGATCAGGAACGCCCAGACCATCGGCGGTCCGCCCTCGACGATGGCGGTGCCGAAGAGGGTGCAGGTGCTCACCAGGGGGAGAGGTAGGTGAAGCCGAGGGCGAAGTTCGCCCAGGGGCCCATGTCCTTGCGGAACTCCGAGCCGGGCTCTCCTGCCGGGACGTCGGACGCGGGTGCCGGCGGTTGGGCACCGGTCATCGCCGCGCCCCGTGTCCCGCGGTGAGCAGGTCGGCGGCACGTTCGGCGGCGAGCAGGACGGTCACCATGGGATTGATGGTGGGCATCGTCGGGAACACCGACGCGTCGACGATCCGCAGGCCCTCGACGCCGCGCACCCTCAACTCCGGGTCGCGGACGGCCATCGGGTCGTCCGGGCGCCCATTCTGCACGTGCCTGCCGGGTGGTAGACGGTGTGTGCCGCACGGCTGCCGTACTCCGACAGGTCGGCGTCGGAGACGACGCCCGGGCCGGGCGCCACCTCGCCGGCGAGCCAGTCGCGCAGCGGGTCGGTGGCGGCGACCTCGCGGGCGCTCCTCAGTCCGTCCACGATGGTGCGCTCGTCATGGCCCTCGGGGTCGGTGAAGTACCGGAAGTCCAGGGCGGGGTGCTCGGCGGGGTTGGCGCTGCGCAGCCACATGCGGCCGGTGGAGCGGGCACGCGGCACGTTCGGCGTCATGCACACCCCGTACTGCCGGCCCGCTGCCGCCCAACTCCGGGACGCCCAGGCCGCGCAGGTCGTCGGCCGGGCCGATACCGGACAGCATCAGCAGGCGCGGAGTGTCGATGGCGCCGGCGCACAGCAGGAGTTCACGCTCGGCGCGCACGGTGGCCGGCTCGCCGTCGTCGCCGCGGACGGCGACGCGGGTCGTCCGCCCCGACTCGTCGGCGAGGAGCCGGTGGGCCCAGGTCTCCAGCAGGAGCGTGAGGTTGGGCCGGTCCAGGACCGGGTGGAGATAGGCGACGGAGGCGGAGGAGCGCAGGTTGCCCTCCGGCTGGTGGGCCAGCGAGAAGAATCCGGCGCCGTCGGGAGGACCCGGGTGGGCTAGAGATTCGGCGGGGATGGCTGACCTGGGTGTTGATCCGCCGGTTGGGGCGGTGCGAAGGCGAGTTGGGCTCTGGCCCGGACTACGCCGAAGCGGTGGCCTGACCTGGCAGCGGTCGATGCCGTGCGCGAGAACGCCGGCAGTGGCATGTGATCAGCCGCGCAACCGTAGGGTGCGCAGCCTCGACGGCGAATGCGAGCTGCTCGTGACGAACGGCGTTGCGCCTGCCGACCTGGTCACCCGTAACCGACAGGGCGCCGAGGCCGGGCTGCGGCCGTGGCCTCCGGCATTCGCGCACGGCGACCTGCAGATCGATCACGTTT
This sequence comes from Streptomyces sp. bgisy027, assembly GCF_057710365.1. Taxonomy (NCBI): domain Bacteria; kingdom Bacillati; phylum Actinomycetota; class Actinomycetes; order Kitasatosporales; family Streptomycetaceae; genus Streptomyces; species Streptomyces sp. bgisy027. The sequence goes on along the minus strand of NZ_JBYIVZ010000099.1, from coordinate 5,738 downwards.
TCGTCGACGGCGACGAGGTCACCGGCATCATCGACTGATCCGAGGCGGGCCGGGGCGACGCCCTGTACGACCTCGCCACCCTGACGCTCGGTCACGAGGAGCACCTCGGCGACGTCATCGAAAGATGCCGGGCAGGCGTCGGGTATGCCTCCAGGGTTCAGTCGCCGACGGTTCCGGCGTCGATGCGCCGGCCGCGCTGGGTGTCCACGACGATGGGGATGCCGTTCGGGATCTGGCCCTCGAGCCGGTCGAGCAGGGACTGTACCGGCGGGAGGTCTTCGGGGGAGCGGACGTGGATCTGCATGGTGCGCGATGCTGCCTGGACACTGGTGACGGATGCGCCGGGCGACTGGGCGAGCCACTGTTCGGCGGCGTCCTTGGTCCGGCTGGTCCAGACGTCGATCAGGAGGGTCAGTGCGGTGTTGGCCGTGAGGGGCACGAACACGACGACGAACAGCAGGCCCAGGGCGGCGTAGGCCCTGCGCGCGGGCCGCCCAGTGGCCTGGTCGTGCTGGGCGTCGTAGCTGAGCGCGCCGAAGATCATCATGCCGCCGAAGATCAGGGCGAAGAAGTTGGACACGAACAGGACCAATGCGCCCAGCGCGAGCCAGCCCGCCAGATGCCCCAGGCAGACTCCGACCACGACGAGCGGCGGGACCAGAGAGATGGCGATCGCAACCCCGGGCAGCACGGCGCCGACGTCCCGCCGGGCGAGCGCCACCGCGCCGGCGAAACCTGTCGCCAGGGCGGCGATCAGATCCATCAGCCCAGGCGACGTACGGGACGCGATCTGGCTGTTGGAGAGCAGGTCGTAGTTGCCGGGGAGCACGAGGGAGAACACCACACCGACCGCGATCACCAGCGTGCAGGCGGCCAGGACGACCTTGGCCGATCCGGTCCGTCGGCGCTGTACCGAGCCCAGGGCGATGCCCATGATCGGAGTCGAGAGCGGCGCGATGATCATCGCGCCGATGACCGTGGCCGTCGAGTCCGTGAGTACTCCGCCGGCCGCGATGACCGACGACAGGGTCAGCATGGTCCAGAAGGCCGATCGTTTGGACCTGGTGTCCCCGGATGACAGGTCCAGATCGTGCGCCAGTTCGTCCAACGAGCGGCGCTGGGAGGTGGGCAGGATCAGGGCGCGAACTCGGCTGAGCATGCCTTACAACCAACCACGAGGGCCCTGATGGCGGTGGACAGGACACGGTTCGTGCGAACAAGTACGGCTTCTTGAGCCCGCCGGCCGTGGGGCCGGTCCGCGAGTACGCGGTGGAGCCCGTGACGAGGGCGGCGGCGGGGTACGGGCCGACGTGCAGGGGCAGGGTGGGTGGGGCGTGACCGTGGTCGGGAGGTGTGTTCGCCGGTGGCTACGGCTTGTTCCCGGCCCAGGCGCCGGCGCTCGGGGTGGGCGTGCCGGTGCCGGTGCCGGTGCTGGTGCCGGTGCGGGAGAGTGCCTGCTGGTCGGCGAGGGCGATGGCGAGTTCGCCGGCCGCGTTGGGGTGCAGTGGTGCGTTCGCGTCGAGCCCCTGGACGAAGGGCTGCTTGCTGCAGAGCCGGTGGCCGTCGAAGTGCTGGGGCACGGCGGTGAAGCCGAAGGTCTGGGCGCCCTGGCGCAGTACGGAGTTGAGTTCGTCGAGGCGGTATTTGAGGGTCTTGGTCTTGGCGGTGGTGATGTTCTGGTTCTTGAGGCAGTCGAGTCTCTCGCCGAAGGGGTTGTAGTACTCGTTGATCAGTACCCGGGGGTGCTGGGGCAGTGCGGCCAAGTTGTCGAGCAGGTCGTAGTAGTCGGCGCTGAACGCGTTGATCTGCTGCTGGAAGTAGGCGGTGGACGCCTTGTCGTCGCAGGTCTTCGCGGCGGCGCAGAGCGCTGTCATGGTGGACCAGTGGATGTCGTTGGCGCCGATACTGACGATGATCACCGAGGCTTTCGTGGCCTTCAGGGCGACCGCGAGCTGGGGCGGGACCTCGGTGGTGCCGCGCTGCTGGGGGCCGAGGAGGCCGTCGCGGACGGTGGCGCCGCTGCAGGCCAGGTTGAGGGTGTTCCAGTTGTTGGCCGCGGCGAGGTAGACCGCGTAGGCGTCCTTGCTGCGCCCGCATGCCTTGTCGGTGGGGGTGGGGTCGTCCAGCGGGGCGTTGCCGATCCCGGCGGCGGTGGAGTCTCCGAGGACCACCGCCTGGACTCCCGGCCGGGCGGGTGCGCCGACGGCCTGGACCGGCGTGGGCGTGCTCGGTCCGACCAGATCCTCGATGCCGCGGACTTGCCGCAGCGCGGCGGGGGTGGCGGAGGCCAGGAGGTAGACGCCGAGGGCGTTGAGCGCGCACACGCCCGCCACGGCGACGCCGAGCATTTTCAGCATCGTCGTTCGGCTGGAGCGGCGGATGCCCGCGACGGCGATGGCGATCAGTGCCGCGAATCCCGTGGCGACAAGCGTCTCCCACAACAGGTAGCGCGTCCAGGCGGCAGTGAGCTGCCGGCTCAGGTCCGTCGCGGCGGCCTCGGCGCCTCCCGGCTTGGTGAGGGCGGTTGCCTGGGCGTTGAAGGAGATGTGGGTGAGTTTCAGGCGTGGCCGGATCGGGCCTTCGAAGCGGGGCTGGGTGGGGATGACCTGGCCGAAGAGCTCGAGTTCTCCTGGTCCTGACATGCTCAGGTCCGGGGTGGCCGCGCCCACCTGCACGGTCTGGCCGACCGGGGTGACGGTCTGCAGGGGGGTGACACGCACCGACAGCCAGACGGACAGCGCGGCCACGGCCAGGACGGCGGCGGCGTACCCGAGGACGGTCGGTATCCGGCGAAACCACGGGCGCATACGGGTCCTCCGCTCGGCCTGCGTCCGGGGGCGGCCCATCGGTATGTCCATGGGGCGGGCTGTGGACATTGCTGGTGCCCCGGCGTCGTGCCAGGGGTGTGACAGTACCCCTCCGGGGCGTCGTGCATGCGGCCAGCCGTGCTGCGCGGCCCGGTGCTGGGACAGCCCCGGGCGGAGCGGGCCGGTCAGCGGCGGAGAGCCGCGAGTTCGGCGTTGAACTGTGCTCCGGTGAGCAGGGCAAGGTTGGAGATCCACAGCCAGACGAGGAAGACCACGATGCCCGCGAGGGACCCGTAGAGGCGGTCGTAGGCGGCGTAGCTGGTGTAGAGGGTGAAGCCGGCGGAGGCCAGCAGCCACAGGACGACGGCGAGCAGGCCGCCGACGGCGCGGTGGCGCAGGCCGTAGGCGGTGGTCTGGCCGGAGCGGAACAGCACCAGGACCAGGACGGTGGCCAGGCACGCAAGCAGCGGCCACTTCCCGATGTTCCATGCCGCGATGCCGACGCCGTCGACTCCCAGGATCCGGCCGGCAGTGCGGGCCGCGTCGCCGGTGAGGACCAGGGCCAGGGCACTGGAAACGAGCAGCGTCAGCAGGAGGAGCGCGGTGAGCACGGTGAGGGGGGCCTGCTTCCACAGCGGGCGGCGGTCCTTGACGCCGTTCATGGCGTGCAGGGCCCGGCGGAAGACGCTCAGGTAGCTGGAAGCCGACCACAGGGCGCCCACGGTGCCGAAGGCGGCCAGCAGCCGTGCCGGGGTCTGCTGGTCGGCCATGCTGTTCAGGGCGCGCAGGATGGCTGGGCGGGAGCGCGCCGGGACGACGGTGGCCACCTGGTCGGCGAGGTGCGCGGCTGCGGGGGTGTCGGCGACCCCGATCAGTGAGACCGTCACGAGCAGGGTGGGGAAGATGGTGAGTACCGCGTAGTAGGTGAGCGCGGCGGCCCAGTCGGTCGCGTCCTCGTTCCACAGGGCCGCCGGTGTCCTGCGCAGCGCGATCCACCAGTGGCGGCGGCTCCGTACAGCCGTCGGGTGCGGGTGCGGGTGGCGAGCCGGGGGATATGCCGACTGGTCGGTGGTCACACAGTGTCCCGTCGGTGAACGCTACGTGACGGCCCGGGGCGTCACGTCGCTGGGCCCGGGGCACGGGCGGGCGGTTGGGTGGGCGCTGCGGATGCTGGACGGACGGGGCCAGGGTACGCGCGCCGGAGGCCGCCGTCAGCAGGGAGTTCGGAGCGGGACCGGGTGAGCGGACACGCTTGATCTACCGGATGCTGGTGCATCACCCCGGTTGGCGAGGCGAGAAGAACGGCTTCAAGGAGCGAGACTTCGCTGAGCTGCTGGACGCTGCCCACCAGCAGCTCGGCGGGAAGATCGTGCTGGTCTGGGACAACTCCACCCAGCACAAGGACACGCTGATGCGCGAGTTACTGGCCGCCCGGGAGCAGTGGCTGACCGTCTTCCGTCTGCCGGCCTACGCGCCGGACCTGAACCCGGCCGAAGGTGTGTGGGCGAACTTGAAGAACGACCTGGGCAACCTTGCGGCCTGCGCCGTCGACGCCCTCGCGGCTCTCACCCGCACCCGGCTGAAGAAGATGCAGTGCCGTCCCGGCCTCCTCGACGGCTTCATCACCGAGACCGGCTTCACCTGGACGCTGCCATGACGTCACCCCGAAGCGAAATCCTCAGTTGTGTACTGGACGAAGGTGTTGCCGGCCCACCCCTCCGGGCGGGAACCGGGAGGGGTGGGCCGACGGTGGTCAGACGTTGACGCCGAAGTCAGCGGCGATCCCGGCCAGGCCCGAAGCGTAGCCCTGGCCGACCGCCCGGAACTTCCACTCGGCGCCGCTCCGGTACAGCTCGCCGAAGACCATCGCCGTCTCGGTCGAGGCGTCCTCGGACAGGTCGTAGCGGGCGATCTCGGCGCCGCCGGCCTGGTTGACGACCCGGATGAACGCGTTGCGGACCTGCCCGAAGCTCTGACCCCGGTTCTCGGCGTCATGGATGGAGACCGGGAAGGCGATCCGGTCGATCTCGGCGGGCACGGTGGCGAGGTTCACCTTGATCGCCTCGTCGTCGCCCTCGCCCTCACCGGTGAGGTTGTCGCCGGTGTGCTCAACCGAACCGTCCGGACTGGTGAGGTTGTTGTAGAAGACGAAATGCCCGTCGGAGGCCACCTTGCCGGAGCCGTCGAGCAGCAGAGCGGAGGCGTCGAGGTCGTAGTCGGTGCCGGTGGTGGTGCGCACGTCCCAGCCCAGCCCGACCAGGACGGCCGTGAGGCCCGGCGCCTCCTTGCTGAGCGAGACGTTGCCGCCCTTGGACAGGGAAACTCCCACTGCGTACTCCTTCTTAAGGCGTTATGTCGAGCTTAATGCGTTATGTCGAGCCGGAGGCCCGGGACCAGAAATCTACATCACTGTAGAAAATGAGGACGGCCGGCACCGCCTCGCGGTTCGGCCGTGTCGCGCCCGGCCGGAATGTGTTGCGCCCCGTGAAGTGGCCGGTCAGTCGCGGGAGTTGCCGAAGAGGAGGCGGTAGCCGATCAGGAGAACGAGTGCGCCCGCGACGGCCGACCCCCATGTGGCGGCGTCGAAGAATTCCCGTTCCACCGGCCGGTCGAGGAACTTCGCCGACAGCCAGCCTCCGATGAAGGCGCCGGCGATCCCGATGATTGTCGTGCCGATGAGTCCGCCCGGGTCGCGTCCCGGAAGGATGGCCTTGGCGATGGCCCCGGCGAGAAGCCCCAGCACCAACCATGCGATGACGCCCATGTCCCCACTCTCCTTGTGTTGTTCGCTGTCCCTGAGGCCCGCGGAAGTGCATGTCCGGGCACCCTATCTTCTACACTCTTGTAGATGGCGCGATGGTGGGTCCGAGACGCGCTGGACGGCCGTGGGGCGTCCATACGATGTCCGGTCGGCAACCGGGGCGGCAGCGC
>NZ_JBYIVZ010000098.1:0-13545 GCF_057710365.1 Streptomyces sp. bgisy027 | reverse complement strand
TGCTTCTCGGCCTCCAGCAGCTCGTTCACCGGGCGCAGCCACGCCCCTTCCGCGTCGTAGGGCGTGCGTCCCTGCGACATGGCCTCGACGGCGTCGGCCTGCTCCGCATAGGGCCCGCCGAGAGCACGCAGGTCTGCGATGACCTGCGGCATGTGCGTGCTCAGCGGCTTCTTCCAGGGGCCGTTGGATGTGCCGGTGCCCCGGCGGACGTTGTAGAGGGGCCCTTCAACAGCGATGTGCCCGAGGTACAGCACGGGCGCATGGATGCCGAGGAGTTCGGCGAGCGCGACGGCCTTGGCGTAGTCGGGGATGCAGGTGAACCCGTAAGCCCGGCGGTACCCGGCCGGGTGCGGATCCGCAATCACCCTCCACTGGGCCGTACTCCAGGCGACAGAGGCCACGGCCCTCCCTGCGCTGCGCAGACCGCGTTCGGCCAGCAATGCCGTCATCCGCTGCGTGGCGAGCTCGGCCAGCAGGCGACGCGGCTCGGGGGCCTTCTCCAGCCGCTTGGCCTTGCGCAGTTCGCTGATCGAGGCCTGGCTCTGGCGCAGGCCGTTCAGAGCTGACCGGTCGGCCAGGTAGGCGCCGGGTGGCAGCGGGACGCCCTGCCATGCCTCGGCGTCGAGGAGCGGGAGTCGGCGCGGCTCGTGAGTAAGGAGGAGGCTCAGCAGGCTGCCGCCCATCGCGTCCATGGCCAGCTCGAATCCCTCGCTGCGATCGGATGAGCTGAGGCTGCCCGACCTGGCTGCTCGCCGGTGGCCGCCTTCGTGGAACACCACTCGCAGTGTCTCGTCCAGGTCGTCCAGAGTGGCTTCCTTGATGCCCATGACGTCGCTGGCGGGCTCGTAGATGCCGCTGGAGCAGTAGCGGGCTGAGGCTTCATCCTCCCGGTAGATCTTGACCTGGCCGAGCGCGTCCAGACCGAAGACGCTGCGGAAGACGGCACCGGCAAGGTCCAGGGTGCGGCGTCGCCCGGCGCTGACATCGTCGGACTTCACCCACTGTGTTTTGGGGTATTGGCGCTGATGATGGCTCACGGCCTCCCGTACTGGCCTGACGCCGAGCAGGTGCATGAGGAAGCCGTGTGCGTAACGGGGCAGCCTGCTCGTGACACAGGTGACGCCCCGGCCCTGGAGGTGAAGTTCGTCCTCCACCGCGGACCCTGCGGCGTTGTAGTAGACCTCGTCGTCGTTCCAGAGCGTCCGGGCGTGGTCGCGAAAAGCGCGGCGCACTGCGAAGTCACGGACGGAGCTGAAATAGGTCTCGCTGGTCGACAGGCGCGGCCCGTTCAGTGCGCGGTCGACGAACCGGGCGATGACGGAGGGGTCGGCGCTGGCCGCGAGTGCCCTGCGGATGTGGTCCTCCAGCGCGGCGCCGTCGACGATGGTGCGGTCGCGGTTCTGCTCACCCTTGGCCGTGGCCAGAGGGAGGTCGTAGCTGGCGGCGAGCCGGGTGTCGGTGGAGACGAGGATGCCGCCGACGAAGATGCGTCCGGGCTGGCCTTCCAGAATGATCTCCGCGTGGTCCTGCGGGGGGCGGTAGGAAGGGTCGTTGAGGTAGCGGACCCGGCCGATGGCGTCCTCGGCCACCTCACGCGGGCACGGAACGCTGATGAGGGTGCCGCGCTCCCGGTCGGTGGGCCAGTACTGGTAGTGCAGGACAAGGCTCTGCTGGTCGTCGTCCGGGCCGGGGACCTCGGCGAGGTACGTGCTCGGTTTCAGGAGGGGGGTGAAGCTGTAGCCGACCGTGTCGAACTGGACGGGACCGATTCTCGGATCACGGGCCAGGACAAGCGCGGCGAGCTTCTTGCCTTCCCCGAACTGGCCGATCTGCTGGCTGGTCTTGCGGGAGGCTCCCAGGAGGAGTCCGGTGCGGGGGATGCCGGGGCCTTGATCGTGGATGGTCAGAGTGCCGTCGTTCCAGCCCACTTGAGTGTGCGGGTCTTCGTCCAGTGCGTTGGCGATCAGTTCGACGAGCGCGCGCTCGGACGTCCAGTCCTTCACGTAGTCCTCGGCGATGGGGTAGGGCAGTTGGTTCACGTGGTCGGGGCGTGGTTGAACAGCGGTCGGCTGCCGGACGGCGGCGGGCGGGCACGCGGGGGTGGTCATGACGAGTTCCTCAGGCTGAGCGAGTGGTCCCGGGCGGCTTGAGGGCGCGGCCCTGCCTGGGGGCGGGGGAGGGCCGCGCCTGCTGTGGGCGCTGGAGGCCGGGACGGGTGTGTGGCGGCTCGGCGGTGATCGGCCCGCAGAGGGCCGTCGCGGTATGTCGACGCAGCCCCGGGAAGGGGGCGCTTCACCGAGCAAGTAATTCGATCCTAGATAAAAAATGGGCTGGATGCAAGCGCCCTGACTGGGGCTTCACACCTGGTCGGTGCTGGCCTCGACGTCGATTCCCAGCTCGGAGAACCACAGGGACAGCACGTCGACGACGTCGCCGCCATTCCATTCGCCGGCACAACTCTCGACGTCCTTGATCCGGCGGAACAGATCAGCGATCGCGGCCCCTTCTGCCGTGGACCAGTCGACGGGCGGTGAGGGCATGGTCACGACGCCTTCGCCTGTCCTGGGCCGCGAGAGATCAGGGCGTCCACTTCTGAAATGGCCTGCATGGTGGCGGCGATCGTCTCGGCCTGGCCCACGAGTTCGTTGCGACGGGCGATGATGGCCGCGCGTTCCGCGATGGCCCGTTCGGTGCCGTCGCCCTCATGCAGGGTGTCGGTACAGGAGACCAGCACACTGCGACCCAGGTCCCACACCACTGCATTGACGGCGCAGCAGGCCGCGGAGATCGGGTCCAGATCATTCATGGCCCACACGTAGGCTCGCGGATTGCGGCCGCTCTCACGCAGGTACTGCGCGGCGGCCCGGAAGATGCCGCCGGTGCCGGCCGTCGGCTCACTCAGCCACGCACCCTCGGGAATGTCCTCGGGGGACAACGTCATGCGAACCATCAAGTCGCACATCTCCGGCGGGGTGTGCACCTGGCCGAGAGCCTCGCGCGCTCCACGGGAGCGCAGTTCGGTGACGAGGAATCCGAGGACGTCCGCATCGGACCGCAGGGCAGGGTCGGGGTGGCCGGTCAGTTCCATCAGTCCGGTGTTCAACGCGGCGTGGGTGACCGCGTGGACGGCAGCGAGCCGCTTCGGGCTCTGCTCCTCTTCCTCGACCCAGCCGCGCAGCGGATATGCCCACGCGACGAGCTCCGGACGGCTGATCCACAAAAGACCCCACACCCGACGGTAGAAGTCGAGCAACTCCTCGGGGCTGAAGGTCATCAGATGGTCGGCGACATCCGGGCCGTCGTCCGCCTGACGCAGCAGGGAAAGGACAGCAACCACACCGACCGGGACCTCCAGGCGGGAGTCGACGCGGGCGCGGTGCCACACACGGGCGACCGTCTCCGCCACATCGAGTGCGAGATAGGTCGGTGACAGGCCTCGCGTCCGGTTCCGCCTTTGGCGGGCGGCCGGGGGCGTCGCAGTGGCGGATGCCGTGTGCTCCGCGGCTGGGGGAGGGGCGTCGGCCGGACGCAGACGGATCCGCGGCTGGCTGGGATCGGGCTCGGGCGGCTCCTCGGCGGCGAACAGGTCGAGCTGCATGGATCCTCCTTCGGGCATGCGGCAGGGGTGATGGATGCGGTCAGGCGCTCGGGGCGCCGGAGGCCGGCGGTTAGGGGCGGGCGCTGCGGCCCGGGAGGCTCTGCGGCGGGCGCCCCGGTGTCCGGGGGCCTCGGCGGCGGCGGGGGCGGTAGTTGCGGTGGAGCGTCAGATGCCAGCCGTTGCAGACCTGGCATTTGCGGTAGCCGCGTGGCGACTTGCCGCGGGCGTGGGAGGCTCCGAAGGCTGCGCGGGCGCTCGCGCGGTCGGGGTAGCGCGGTCGTCCCGACGGACACACGTCAGACACGACGTACTCCTTGGATGTGAGGGAGGCGGCCGGGGAGGGCGCAGCACGCACGCGTGCAGTGCCGCGCCCTGCCGGTGTCAGGCGGCCTGGTCGACGGCCTGGTCCTCGTCGTCGGGCTGGGGTATGTGCTTGGCGACGGCGAGTTCTTCCACGTCGGACAGCCGGTAGCCCTGCGCCTTCAGGCACAGCAGGTAGGCGGCCTGGTGACGGCTGAGGCCCTGCCACGACCTCGGCTCGCGCATGCTGTGCTCGTAGGCGGCGGCCACCTGCGCGAAGACCTGGTGCCAGCCCTTCGCCTTGCCCTGGCGGCTGACCAGATCGTCGAACGGGTCTGCGTCACGGCTGTAGCGGGAGCGGTCGGCGTTGGGATCGGGGACTCCGAGCAACAGGGCGACGGCCTCGGTGTCGCCGCGCTCGCACCACTTCGCGTACAGGTAGGGCGGACTCATCACCGTGCGCAGGGCGAACTGACGCACGGGCTCGGGCAGAGACTTGCCCTTGCACAGCCGCCGCACGAAGTCCTCGCGGACCGTGCGCGCGGTCTTCCACGCCTTGTTGCCCGCGATGGTCCGTGCCCGCGCCTCCCTCTCCTCGTCGCTCATCGTGTGCTTGGCCTGCTTGGCGCCAGGCCGGAGCTTGTGGCCGTACTGGGCGGGGTCGGAGCAGTACCAGACCGGCTGGAACTCCTCGTCCAGGCGGGCGCTGTGGCCGGAGCAGTGAGCGTGCTTGTCCGCTGTCAGAGGCGCACCCAGGGGCGTGCGCAGATCGGTCAGCGGCCGGGAGGTGTCCTTGGTCCCGTACCCGTAGTAGTTGGGCAGCAGCGGGACTTTGGCCTCCTCCAGCTCGGCCACTGCCTTCTTGCGGGCTTCTGTGTCGGCCTTGGTCTGGCGGAGGCTGGCCATGGCCTGATCCCAGTGGCCGCGCCCGCCGCCTTCCTCGCCAGCGTCCTTGGCGTGAGCCTCCTCCAGGACCTGAACGGCCCGGGTGACCTCGCTGACCTCGGCCATCTCTGCCATCTGCATCAGGTCGAAGCCCTGGACGGTGGCACGGCGGAGATGGGCGTCGTCCAGACGGGCGGCCTCACGCGCCGCGCGCAGCTCGGCCCGCTTGATCTTCAGCGCGCGGGCCATCGTCTCGCGCTGCTCCTCGCTGACGTCGATGAGCGCCAGCGTCTCGATTGCCTTGACCCGGTCGCGGTCATGCATCTGCTCGCGGTGATCGTTCTCGATCAGCGACAGCAAGTGGGTCATCGCGTCGTCGCCGACCAGGTCGGCGCGGATGATCGCAGGGATCATGCGCACGGGCCTGCCCTCGGCCTCGGCCGTGGCGTTGGTGGCCTGCTGGGCCTGTGCACGCCGCCATCCCTTGAACGCGCTGTATGTTCCGTCTGCCTGGGGCCGGACGTGGATGGGATCCTGGACGCCGAGTTCGGCCACGGACGCCTTGAGGTCGTCGTCCGGGCCGGTGTCGGTGGTCCGGGCGTTGTAGTCGTCGCGCACGATCAGGGCTGGGTCGAGGCGGACGATCTGGTCCTGGGCGTCCTCGACGGCCGCTGGCGCGGGCGGTGCGGTCGCGGCGGCTTTGGCGGGTGTCTTCGTGGTCTTCTTCGCCTGGGGGGCGGTGGACATGGTCGGTACTCCTGTGATGGTGGTGCGTGGCGGGCCGGGGCGTCCGGCCCGCCGGGTCATGCCGTGGGGTGGTCGCCGATGGTGATTTCGATGCGCATCACACGTCCGCTGGCGTCGCCTTTGATCGGGGAGAGCAGCAGCGCGAGGGATGCGCGTACGAGTGCGCACGTGGTCTCGGACGGCGTGTTCTGGCCGGTCTGCTGGGCAGCCGTGCGGATCAGCGCGTCGGTGGCGTCGGCGGGTGTGTAGGCGAGTCCGTGGCGCAGCAGGTGATCCGCGAGCCGGAACACCTTCATGGCGCGTCGGACGGCTTGATAGCGGGCCGGGGGCCAACCGGTGGGCATGGGGGCGGGGTCTTCGGCACGCGACATGTCGGGTGCGTTCCTCTCGGGCAGTGAGTTCACGGCGGCGGGACGTCGACGCGGGTGGAGGAGCGGGTCCGCAGAACACCGTGTGTACTTCGATACTAGATAATAACGACGGTGAAAGCAAACGGCTGCATCCCACTCGGCCCGTCCTGGACGGGCGGGGCGCCCTGGCGGGCATCACGCGCTGCTGCCGGGCCGGTTGGGTGCGAGCAGGATGCCCGCCTGGTAGTCCGTGCCCGGCTCGGGCGGGATCGGATCCCCAGTGGCGAGGTCAGTGCAGTACGCGGCGAACACGTCGGCCGCTTCCATGGGTTCGGGCCACCCGGCGGTGACGCGCCAGCCGCGCAGGACGGCTCTGTCCTCGGAGGCGTAGGTGCGGGTGAAGATCGCCGCGTCCCGGTAGCCGAGCGAGGTCTGTGCCAACAGGTGGCAGAACATCAGCGAGCCCTCGCCGTCCGCCTCCATGAGGTCCTGGTCGTCCGGCGCACGGTCGACGGTCGTCGAGACTGAGGCGAAGCTTCCCAGGTCGGTGTGGGCGCTGCACACGAGGTGATGGCGGCCCGCCCCGAGGGTGTCCAGCAGCGCCTTGAATGCCTGGGCTGCGGTCTCGAAAGGCTCGGGCAGGGTGGCGGGGTCGGGCATGGCGAGTACTCCAGATCGCAGTGGGCGCCGAGGGCGGCTCGGATGTCTGCCGGCGGGAGCGCCGGGCCGGTGCGCCGTGGGCGGAGGCCCGCCGGCCCGTAGGAGCTGCGCGCGGCCGGGGAAGGAATGGCCGTGCGGGGTCGCGTTCAACCACGGGCCGGGCCGTGGCAGCCGGACCTCAGAGGCCGAGCGCGGCCGGTCAGGGGGGAGGAGGGGAGCGGGCGGCTGCGCCCGTCGGGTGTGTCCGGCGGTGCTGTCACAGGTCTTCGAGGGTGAGCAAGAGGCCGACGAGCTGCTGCTTGAGCAGCGGCAGGGTGTTGCCTTCCGAGTCGGGGCCTCCGGTGAGCAGGGCGGGGCCGTAGTACGCCTGATGCGTGAAACCGAACCGGCGTGCAAGCGCGGTCGCGGCGGGATTCACCGGGTGGTTGTACAGACCCTCGTCGTCGATCCACATGTCCCATTGGCGGGTCAGGGCGACGACGTCGAAGAGATCGCAGCGCAGGGTTGCGCGCATCACGGCACGGCGCTCGGCGTCGGATTCATCGTCGTGGCCGAACGGCAGATCGATCTCCACGAGTTGTGCGTTGCAGGTCAGGAGCAGGGCGGAGGGGGTTTTGGGCATGACTGGCTCTCGTGTTCGCTGCGTGGGAGGTGGTCGGCCCGGCACGCGGGAGCGCGGGTGCGGGTTCGGGGACGCACCGAAGGCTCGACCGCGTGCCGGGCCGTGGCGGCCGGGCCCCGGGACGAAGGGAACGGGCCCGGCCGGTCTGGGCCCCGGCCGTGTCGCAATGACCGGCGGCGGGGGATGTCAGGCCACAGGGGGCCCGTAGGTGCGGAACCCGCCGTGGCTGGCGGCGTGCTTGAGGTAGTCGATCCACTCTGGCCACCAGTCGGCGTCCTCGATGACCTCGGACAGCAGCGCGGGATTGGCGGTCCTGCCGGACTCGTACGCCGCGAGCGCGGCAAGGATCTCGCCGGGGGTGACGGTCCAGCCCTCGTCGCCGCCGAGCTTGTGGGCCGCGATGCCGACGGGGTTGGGCGGGGCCTCGGCCAGCCGCTCCTCAAGCGCCTTGCGGTAGCGCAGGACTCCGGCCGGAGCCGCGTCCCCTCCCGGGGCGGCCACGGACTCATGGAGGGTGGTCCCGTAGGTCTCGGGGGTGGGGCGTGCGGGTGGCTGAGTGGCGGTCAGCATGCCGAAGTGGTCCATCACGGCCCGGCACTCACTCATCGACCAGGTCGTGAGGTAGAAGTGCGTGGTGCGGGTGGCCTCCATCGCGTCGTAGGCCCTGGCGACCTCTCTCTGGGCGGCCTGGTAGGCGGGGTGCTCGAACGGCAGGTCGAGCCGGTCGCGGTAGTTTGCGGCCGCGTCGAATGACCTGCTGGCCCTTTCGTGCGCTTCGTCCTCGCCCTCGGGGGAACGTACGAGGTACATGTCGTAGCCCATGGCTGAGGCTTCCCTTCGTGCAGTTTCGGCGACTGCCGGGACGTCACTCCAAGCAGCTTCGATACTAGATTAACAAGTGGCGCTGTTCCGGTATTCCCGGGCAGGAGCGATGAGTTGGGAGGGCGCGAGCCCTACCGCACGGCGGGGCGGCGTCCCCGCCTGAGCGACCGCAGTTGGCCGCGCAGAGATGAAATCTCCGCGCGCAGGCGCCCAACGCGCTCGCGCTCCTCACAGGCCATCTCTTCCGTCTGCTCGGCATAGCCGGGCAGGAGGCAGGCGCGACGCGCCAGCGACCCCCGGTAGTCCATGAGGAGCAGGACGAGGACGGGGTGCGGCAGGGCGGTGAGCCACCCGGCGGCGGTCCACCAAATCGCGACGGCATTCCGGGAATCCCGGCGCAAGTCCCGGGCCTGGCGCTCGTAGCGGTCCGCCTCAGCCGCTCCCCGCCCCGCCGACCAGGTCAGGAACCGCAGGAGACGAGGAGCCTCACGCTCGCGGGCGGCGGCGAGCAGGCGGGGCAGGTCGGGGCGGTGGGCGGCGTCCTCGGCGCACCTGCGCATGACCAGAGCGAGACTCTCGCCCGTCCGGGCAGACGGAGCCCTCCCGGCCGGTGAGTCCAACGGGGACACAGAAACCTCCGCCTGGGGGCGGTCGGCGCCGGCCCCGTCGAACCACCACACCAGGCTGCCGGTATAGCCGGTCGCGCCCCCGCGCCTGCGCGGCAGGGACTCCGCCGGCGCGCAAGCCTCCATGGCGTTGACAGAGCCGAGACTCACGCGCAACGCGGTGAACTGGTCCCAACGGCACGGATGGTGGGTGCCGGTCACATGCACACTGCCGCGCAGCGCGCCCGTGAGGGTGTACACGATGGCGTCACCGGTCAGGGGCTGAGCGGCGGCGCGCACCCTGCCGGACGGCGTGTCGATGACGAGGAACTCGGCGTTCATGATCAGAACTCCCAGCAGTCGGAGGGGACACAGGGGCGGTCGGCGGGTCCGCCGCCCTTGCCGGGAAGCGGCGTCGGGGCGGCGAACCCTCGGCCAGTGACGAACTGGCCGGGCTGGCCGTACCCGGTCGCCGGGGCGGGTACGGCGTCTGGAGGCCGGCGGGCGCCCGCGTCGACGGCGCCCGGTGCGGGCAGCGTCGCGCGGTGCGGCTGGCCTGGCTGTGTGTAGTGCTGGTGGGACTCGAACCCACGACCTCAACGGCTTATAAGACCGGCGCTCTACCAGCTGAGCTACAGCACCTCGGCAGTGAGGGGGAGGGGAGGGCCGCGCCCAGGAGGGCGGGGCGCGGCCCTGGGAGCGGCCGGGGCGCGGACGGACCCCCGGCCGCTGGTCAGCTGAACATGATCCGCGCCATCGTTTCGTCGATGAGTGCTGCGGCCTCGTCGTCGGACATGTCGTCAAGCCGGGCCAGTGCTTCGAAATCGATCTCGACGTCCAGGTCCGCGAGGTTCTTCTGCTCGATGACGAACTGGATCACCTCCTGGGCGCTGGTGCGCTTGGGGCCCTTCGGGCTGGGGGTGGCGGGCTGGGAATCAGGGCTCTGGTGGGCGGGGTCGGTCATGTCTCCTCCGTCGTGGGGCGGTTGGGGTGGACCCGACCGGATTCGAACCGGCGACACTGTGCGCTTTTAAGGCGCCTGCTCTGCCTCTGAGCTACGGGCCCTCGGGGGTGGGCCGCCGCCCCGCCTGCCGGAGATTCCGGGGCGGCGGCCCTGGGAGCGGCCACGCGCGGGGGGTCGCGCGGCCGCTGGTCTGGGAGGGTGGCCGCCGCCCCGGACGGGGGGAGCGGGGCGGCGGCCGGGTGGCGGCCAGACGTGGGGGGAGCACTGGCCGCCGGACTGGGGCGCAGACGGGCTACGCGGTGGCGGAAGCCGGAACGGCAAAGGCCGTCCGGTAGGCGACGGGAGTCGAGTCCCGGCCGCCCGTTTCACGGAATACGTGGCGGGCCTCATCTGCCGTGAGCGGCGTGAGCGTATGGCCAGTGATCATCCAGGCGCGCACGGACTCCTCGCCGGTCGGCGACGTGGTGCCGAGGACAACGCTGCCCCTGGCAAGGATGAAGGCGAGCGTCATGACTTCGGCGACCTGGGCCGCCTCGGCCTTGGAGCCGCTCCAGAGAGCGTCTTCGCCTTCGCCGATCACCTCGAACCCTGCTTGGGCGACGACGGGATCGGCGTTCTCCGGCTGGGCGGCCGTGGTGATCTGGTGTCGTCCGCGACCAGCCGCCCGCATCACGTCGGTCGTGGTCGTCACGGCGTGCGCGGTGACTGCTGCCAGGCGTGCCTGAGCCGGGCGGAATGAAGAGCTGTGGGCGCCCATGAGGCGTTCCCCCTCGTGTTGATTCGGCGACGGTTGAGGGCGTCACCCCTCAACCTTTAGCTTCGATACTAGATAAAACCTGCTCGAAAGTCAAACCTCCGGCGGGAGCGGGAGGCCGCCACGCTCCCGCCGGGGCTTAGAGGCGGCTACGCCGCTGCGGCGATGCTCATCGCGGACAGAGCCTGCGTCTCCAGCTCGTACGCCGCGTCACCGTCCTCCAGAGTCTGAGCCGTCGCGGTGACCGCCTGCATGATCCCGCCTGCCGTGGTCTGGCCACCCTTGATGAAGTGGGCGAACACCGACTCACGCACGCTGTCCGAGAACCGGAGCTGCTTCGCCACCAGTTCGACGGTCTCCGCCGGGCTGGTGACCTCGCGGCCTGCCTCCCGCTGGATGTCGGCAAGCTTGCGCTCGACGTAGTCACGGTTCATGAACGTCGCCACCGCGTCACGCGTCTGAGCAGTGATCAGCGTCAGGTTCTTCTCCTGGGTGTCCTGGGAGAACTCAACGACGCCCTCGCTCATCTTCGCGCCGAGGTGCACCTTGCCGAACGCGTCCTTGGTGATCGTCAAACCGTTCCCGCACACCCTCGCCACGATGCGGGGCGTGATCGCGTACTTGCCGCTGCCCACCTCGCTGTTGGTGAGGACGAACCCGGCCGAAACGATGGGCAGTTCATCGCCCGTCTGCCCGGTGAACGGCGACCGGTACCCGCGCAGCAGTTCGGGGGCGAGCGCAGCAACGTGCTCGGACTCCACCCGCACGATCATGCGCCGCTCCGTGAGGTCGGCACCCGTGATCTTCACGTCGTGCCCGGCCTCCCGGATCCCCGCCAACACGGCGGTGAGCATGTCCAGATGGTCGATGATCTTGTACCCATCGGAGAGCCACGCGCGCAGTACGCCCGGCTCCCCCTTGAACGCGCGGAGCAGGAAGCGCCGTGCCGGGTCCTTCTGCAGCCACCCGTTGACGTTGAGGTCGTACAGGTCGACTGCCTCGGCGCGCATACGGCGCAGGTAGGCGGTAGGGATCTTCAGCTTGTCGGCAATCCCCTCGTCCGCAACGGCGGTCGGGCGATAGGCGCCGTCGGCGCGTGTCACGCCGCTGGGCGTCAGGACCGGGTCAACACCGGTCACGGTGAGATTGCCGTCAACCGAGGTGATGGCCGACGCAGGGGCCACCATGTCGATCTTCGCGTCCTGGTCCCGCTCCAGGATCCGGAGCAAGTCCTCAAGGGACGTATTGCGGGTGTTGGCCACCGCGGGGTGCGCGGTGATCTGGTTGGGCTCGTGAGCCACTTGGGCTCCCCCTTCGTGTTGTTCGGCGTTCCATCGGCGTCACCCGATGTACTTCGATACTAGATAATAGCTGCGGAAAATGCAAGCCTCTGTTGCCACGGCTGGGGGCGGTGGGCGGTGGATGACGGGCGGTGGGCGGCAGCTCCCCCGCACCAACGAACAGGCGCGCGCACCGCGATGGGCAACGGGGCTGGCGGGCAGCCCCTGCCCGGCCGTCCGGCCCGGCCGGTAGAGGCCGGCTCCTGGCCCGGCCGGCGGGCGCACGGCGCAGGTGCCGGCCTCCTCGGGCCCGTGACCCGGGTGGGTTGGCCACGTGTGGCCAACCCACCACCAGAAGAACTAGAAGAACAGGCCCGTGATCGCCGCCATCGTCCCGCTCACTGCCGTGAGCAGAGCGAAGAACACGTAGGCGTACTGGAACCAGGGCGAAACCTGCTCGGGCGGCAGCTCCCTGGACGGGGGCGGCCCGTAGGGCGGGCACGCCCCCCTGAGCCCGGTCACTTCTTCTCGATGAGCCGCGCAACGGCCCTGGCGATGTTTTCGCTTTGGCCTCGGGTGCGGCCCTTGCTGTATGCCCAGCAGGCCACAACGACGACAAACACGATGATCACGTTCAGGCTCATGACTTCCTCACTGACTGAGTGTCCTCCGGCGGGGAGGATCGGGGGCTCGGGCCTTGGCCTCCCGAACGGGGGCGCAGATGAGATGCCGCCCCCGTCCGGGAGTGTCCGGCTAGGAGATTCCGTAAAGGAGGTCTCCCGGGGCTTCCCCCCACCGCTTCATGCCGTCGACGCGGTGCGGGTGGAAGGGGGCCCAATAGGTGGGCGGAACCCGAAGGAACTCGCGAGCCTCGTGAAGCTCAACCTCCATGATCTTGACGAGGACTCGGCGGTACAGCTCCACATCGTCACAGTCCGCGACAACGATGGGGAATTCGGCGTACGTGGTGATCTTCTCCGGGTAGCCTTCCGGCGCGAAATTCCGCTCTGACCGGTGAGCGGGGAATGTGAACCTGACTTTCACCGTGCCCTCAAAACGGTGAGTGTGGTCCTCCGCGTCGATGGTCCAACCGGGCTTGTAGACGAGCTGCTTGAGCAACTCGACGGCTGATGCTGCCTCCATTGCGGGGCATCCCTTCGTGTTCGGCGTGGCCGCTCCGGCGTCACCCGGAGTGCCTTACAACTTCGATACTAGATACTTCCCTCCTTGTGCACAACCCCCTATGACCAGCCAATCCGCAGACATCTGCTGCGCCTGACATGACGTCAGCTAATGCGACTGCTCATGCGTCAACTCCTGCCGGACCCTCCCCCCGGCTCAGCCATCGCCCCTGCTGAAGCCATGTAGCGGCGCCTGACGGCCCTTAGACATCCCCTCTGCTGCCGCTACTCCCTGCCCTGTAGAAAAGAGTTGAGAGACGGAGGGCGGGCTTGGTCGGCGCGACGGCATCGGGGATCGGGCACGGGGTGTTCTGTTGCCGTCGGCCTAGCCGCCGCGTTCGCGCTGCGCAGGGCCACTGCCGGAGGCACGCGTCTCACACCGCTCCTTCTGTTCCTGGTTCCTGGGTAACGGGGCCCCGGAGGGGCCCTGTTGCTCTGTTCTCGTATTCC
The DNA here is from genome assembly GCF_057710365.1 of Streptomyces sp. bgisy027. NCBI lineage: Bacteria > Bacillati > Actinomycetota > Actinomycetes > Kitasatosporales > Streptomycetaceae > Streptomyces > Streptomyces sp. bgisy027. Next base: position 327 of record NZ_JBYIVZ010000098.1, on the reverse strand, counting down.
GTGGTTTACTTTTCTCCACGGAATACAATTCAATTCCTCCCGGGTCTCAGGGAATCGAAGATTCCCCCTCAACCCACCCTAGGGAAACAGGGCATGACACCGCCTCAACCCATTCCCCAACTCCCCACCCCCACAATCAAATCCAGCACCCTCCTTTTTGTGCCGGAGGCACAAACCCTTTGTCGCCGCTTTTCGTGCCGGAGGCACGCAAGTTGGGAAATTGGCCGGAGGCCAAATTTCCCAACTCCCTTGCCGGAGGCGGGCAATTCGTGCGGGGACGCGCGAAACGAACGAAACGAGCATTCGGCCGCCGGAGGCGGAACAAAG
>NZ_JBYIVZ010000097.1:0-14515 GCF_057710365.1 Streptomyces sp. bgisy027 | reverse complement strand
CAGGCGCCTCGCCCCGCTCCTCGACAACGACCGTCACTCGATCGAACTGTTCACGGCCCTTTTGCTGTCCCTGCCGGGCAGCCCGATCCTCTATTACGGCGACGAGATCGGCATGGGCGACAACATCTGGCTCGGCGACCGCGACGCCGTCCGCACCCCCATGCAGTGGACCCCGGACCGCAACGCCGGCTTCTCCACCTGCGACCCCGGACGGCTCTGCCTGCCGACCATCATGGACCCGGTCTACGGCTACCAGGTGACCAACGTCGAGGCGTCCATGGCGTCCCCGTCGTCACTGCTGCACTGGACCCGCCGCATGATCGAGATCCGCAAGCAGAACCCGGCGTTCGGCCTCGGCACCTACACCGAACTCCAGTCGTCGAACCCGGCGGTCCTCGCCTTCCTGCGCGAGTACGAGGACGACCTGGTGCTGTGCGTGCACAACTTCGCCCGCTTCGCACAGCCCACCGAGCTCGACCTGCGCGAGTTCAGCGGACGCCACCCGGTCGAGCTGTTCGGCGGGGTCCGATTCCCGGCCATCGGCGAACTGCCGTATCTGCTGACCCTCGGGGGCCACGGCTTCTACTGGTTCCGGCTCACCCGAGTCGCATCCCGCATCGGCAGACGAACTTGAGCGTGAGCTTCGAGCGTGTGCCGAGGAAAGGACGCGTCACCATGCAGAAGACCGCATCTCCCCGACCCACCCGTACCGTCGACGCGAGCCCGATGGCCTCGCTGGCCGGGCTGCTGCGCGAGTGGCTGCCACGCCAGCGCTGGTTCGCGGGCAAGGACCGGCCCGTCACCGACCTCGCGCTGCTGTCGATGACGGAGCTGTTCCCGGGCTGTCTGCATCTGCTGGTGCACGCCGGTCACTCGGCGGTGCCGTCACCCGGCGGCGCGCCCCCGGCCGGCGACTGCTACCAGCTGCTGATCGGCGTACGGCAGCATCTGTCGCCACGCCTGGGGAAGGCGCTCATCGGCCGGGCGGAGGAAGGTCCGCTCGCCGGTCTGACCGTCTTCGACGCGCTTCAGGACCCCCGCTGCGCCCAGCTGCTCCTGGACCGGCTGCGGCACCCCGGCACGGCGGGTCCGCTGCGCTTCGAGGGTGACCCGTCGGTGCCGGTGCCGGCCGGGCTCGTGCCGCGGCTGCTGGACGCCGAGCAGTCCAACTCCTCGCTGGTGTACGGCGAAGCGTTCATCCTGAAGCTGTTCCGGCGCATCCAGCCCGGCGTCAATCCCGACCTGGAGCTGTCCGGTGCGCTGGCCCGGGAGGGCTGCGGTCGGGTACCGGCTCCGGTGGCCTGGTTCCGCACGACGCACCCGTGGGAGGCGACGCTCGGCGTGCTCCAGCCGTTCCTGCGGGACGCCTCCGACGGCTGGACGCTGGGGCTCGGCGCGCTGGCCTCGGGTGACGACTTCACCGCGGAGGCCCGTCAGCTGGGGCAGGCGACAGCCGAGGTGCACCTGGCGCTGGCGTCGGCGTTCCCCTCCCGGGCACACGCCGAGAACAGCAGGACGGCCGCGGAGATGACCGAGCGCCTGGAGCTCGCGGCGCACTTCGTCCCCGCGCTCCAGCCCTATGTCCCCGGGCTGCGCACCGCCTTCGGCACCCTCGCCGCCTGCGATCCCGGGCCGCCCGCCCAGCGCATCCACGGCGACCTGCACCTCGGTCAGGTGCTGCGGGCCGGCCGGGAGTGGTTCGTCATCGACTTCGAGGGCGAGCCGTCCCGCCCGCTGGCCGAGCGGCGTGGTGTGCACTCCCCGGTGCGGGACATCGCCGGCATGCTGCGCTCCTTCGACTACGCCGCCCGCCAGCGCCGGCCGTGGCGGCCGGAGTGGGCGCGCCGCTGCCGAGAGGCCTTCTGCGCGGGCTACGCGGCCCGTGCCGGCTGGGACCCGCGCACGAAGCACGGGCTGCTCCGTGCCTACGAGACCGACCGCGCCGTGTACGAGGTGCTGTACGAGGCCCGGCACCGACCCGACTGGTTGCCCGTACCGATGGCGGCGATCGAACGCCTCGCCGTGAGAGGAGCCTGACCCCCATGGCCCTGCACGAGACCTCGCGGCCCGAGCCGGCCGGACCCGGCCGGCCCGCCACCGCGCCCGCCCTCGATACGGCCGAGCGTGAGCGCCTGTTGTCGGGCGCCCACCACGATCCGCACGCGCTCCTCGGGGCACATCCGGTCCCCGGCGGGATCGCGTTCCGGGCGCTCCGTCCGTTCGCGCGTGCGGTGAGCGTCGTGGTCGGCGGCGAGCGCACCGCGCTGGTCTCGGAGGGCGGCGGTCTGTTCTCCGGCGTACTGGCGCTGGACGCGATCCCCGCGTACACCCTGCTGGTGTCCTACGCCGAGGACGGGTCGGACGAGCGGGAGGTCCACGACCCGTACCGCTTCCTGCCCGCCCTCGGCGAGTTCGACCTGCACCTCATCCGCGAGGGGCGGCACGAGGAGCTGTGGAAGGCGCTCGGCGCCGAGCCCATGACCCATCAGGGCGTGGCCGGCACCCGCTTCACCGTGTGGGCGCCGAACGCTCGGGGAGTGCGGGTCGCCGGGGACTTCACCTGCTGGGACGGGACGGCGTTCCCGATGCGGTCGCTCGGTGCGTCCGGGGTGTGGGAGCTGTTCCTGCCCGGCATCGGCGAGGGCACCCGGTACAAGTTCGAGATCACCTCCCGGCACGGCCACCGCTTCCTCAAGGCGGACCCGATGGCACGCCGCGCGGAGGTCCCGCCGGACACGGCGTCGATCGTGCACGCCTCGCACCACGAGTGGGGCGACGAGCAGTGGATGGCGCACCGGAGCGACGTGCCGGTGCACCAGGCCCCCTTCTCGGTGTACGAGGTCCACCTGCCGTCCTGGCGGCCGGGCCTGACGTACCGCGAACTCGCCGAGGAGCTGCCCGCCTACGTCAACTACCTGGGCTTCACGCACGTCGAGTTCATGCCGGTCGCGCAGCATCCGTTCGCCGGTTCCTGGGGCTACCAGGTCACCGGCTTCTACGCGCCGGCCTCGCGGCTCGGCACGCCCGACGACTTCAAGTACCTGGTGGACGCCCTGCACCGGGCCGGCATCGGGGTGATCGTGGACTGGGTGCCGGCGCACTTCCCGAAGGACGACTGGGCGCTGAGCCGGTTCGACGGGGAGCCGCTGTACGAGCCCGGGGACTCACGGCGGGCCGAGCATCCGGACTGGGGGACGTACGAGTTCGACTACGGGCGCACGGAGGTGCGCAACTTCCTCGTCGCCAACGCCACGTACTGGTGCGAGGAGTTCCACATCGACGGGCTGCGGGTGGACGCCGTCGCCTCCATGCTCTATCTCGACTACTCACGGGACTCGGAACAGTGGACGCCGAACGAGTTCGGCGGGCGCGAGGACCTGGCCGCGATGGCGTTCCTCCAGGAGATGAACGCGACGGTGTACCGGCGCAACCCCGGGGTCGTCACGATCGCGGAGGAGTCGACCGCCTGGGACGGGGTGACCCGGCCGACCGACAGCGGCGGGCTCGGCTTCGGGCTGAAGTGGAACATGGGCTGGATGCACGACTCGCTCCAGTACATCTCCAAGGAGCCGGTGCACCGCAAGTACCACCACAACGAGATGACCTTCTCGATGGTGTACGCGTACAGCGAGAACTACGTGCTGCCCATCTCCCACGACGAGGTCGTGCACGGCAAGCAGGCGCTGGTGTCCAAGATGCCGGGCGACTGGTGGCAGCGTCGCGCCAACCACCGTGCATATCTGGGCTTCATGTGGGCGCATCCGGGCAAACAGCTGCTCTTCATGGGGCAGGAGTTCGCACAGGGCGCCGAGTGGTCGGAGGCGCATGGTCCGGAGTGGTGGCTGCTCGATCCCGGGTACGCGTCGGCCGGCGACCACGAGGGCGTGCGGGATCTGGTCGCGGATCTGAACGCGCGCTACCGGGCGACGCCGGCCCTGTGGGAGCGGGACACCGACCCGGGCGGGTTCCGGTGGGTGCTCGGTGACGCCGGCGACGACAACGTCTTCGCCTTCCTGCGGTTCGGTGCCGACGGCACCCCGCTGCTCGCCGTCAGCAACTTCTCCCCCGTGGTCCGTCACGACTACCGGCTCGCGGTGCCGGACTCGGTGATCGCCTGGCACGAGGCCCTCAACACCGACGCCGCGCGCTTCGGCGGGAGCGACGTCACCAACCCCGGTCCCGTCAAGCCGGAGGACGGGCACATCAGCCTGACACTGCCTCCGCTGGCCACGCTCTGGCTGCTGCCTGAACGGATGTGACGCCGGAGTTCTCCGTTCCCGACACCATCCGGTCCCGGCTGGGCTAGATTCGGGCAGCGCCGATAACGGAACTCATCGGCGACGTCACACCCGGTACACATCTGGAGCAGTGCACATGCGCGACCTCGGCCTCGCTCCCCCCAGCGTCACGCCCATGACCGGCGGGCTCGCCGACAGCGTCTTCGAGACGGCGGCCGTCAATCCGACATTGCCGATGCTCGCGCGCCGCCCCGATCCCTCCTCCACCGTGTGGGAGGAGGTGACGGCCGTGGAACTGCGCGACGAAGTGGCCGATCTCGCCAAGGGGCTGGTCGCGTCCGGCATCTCACCGGGCCACCGGGTGGCCATCATGGCGCGCACCCGGTACGAGTGGACGGTGCTCAGCTACGCGCTGTGGACGGTCGGCGCCGAGGTGGTCCCGATCTATCCGACGGCGTCGCGCGACCAGGTCGAGTGGATCCTGCGGGACGCCGAGTGCGTGGGCGTGGTCGTCGAGGACGAGCAGGCGGTCATGACCGTCGGCTCCGTGTGCGGATCGCTGCCGCGGCTGCGGCACGTCTGGCAGCTGGACGCGGGAGGGCTCGCGCAGCTCGCGGAGCGCGGTGAGTTCGTCCCGTTCACCACGGTCGAGTCGCTGCGCCGCATCGTGCTGCCGGACTCCACCTCGGTCGTCGCCTACACGTCCGGCACGACGGGCCATCCCCTGGGCTGCGCGCTCTCCCACCGGAATCTGGCGGCCCCCTGCGACACGCTCCTCGCAGGCTGGGGCCACAAGGTGGTGCCACCGGGCGGCCAGGCGTCCGTCCTCGCCTTCCTGCCCTTCTCCCATGTGTACGGCCTGCTGCTCCAGACCCTGTGCATCCGCGGCGGCATGATGATGGGGCACGAGCCCGACCTGCGCGAGGAGGCGCTGTCGGCCGCCCTGCGCAGTTTCAAGCCGACCTATTTCTGTGCCGTGCCGTCGATCTTCGAGAAGATCTACAAGAACGCGCTGCGCGTGGCTCAGCAGGCGGGCCGGGGTGCCCTGTTCGAGCGGGCCGCCGACACCGCGCGGGACTTCGCGGCGGCCCTGGAACGGCAGCGGCTGGGCGGCGGCCCGGGGCCCGGTTTCGATCTACGGCTGCAACACGCCCTGTACGAGCGGACGGTGTACCGCAAGTTCCGCGGCGCGCTGGGCGGCCGGGTGATGCTGGGGACGTCCGGCGGCTCCTCCTTGAACCGTGAGCTCTCCCTCTTCTACGAGGGCGTCGGCATCTATGTGAACGACGGGTACGGGCTCACCGAGACCAGCGGCGGCGTCACCGCGCAGCCGCTGGGCCGGGAGATGTCGGGGACGGTCGGGCAGGCGCTGCCGGGCGTGGACATCCGGGTGGCCGACGACGGGGAGATCCTGGTGCGCGGGGCGTCGGTGTTCCAGGGATATGTCAACGACGACGCCTCGACGCGGGCGGCGCTGCGCGGCGGCTGGCTGGCGACCGGGGATCTGGGGCGGCTGGACTCCGACGGCTATCTGACGATCACGGGGCGCAAGAAGGACGTCATCGTCACGAGCAGCGGCAAGAGCGTCTCGCCGGCGCTCCTGGAGCAGCGGCTGAGGATGCATCCACTGGTCCACCAGGCGGTGGTCGTGGGTGACAACCAGCCCTGTGTCGGGGCCCTGATCACTCTGGACCCCGACTTCCTCGCCTACTGGCGCGAGTCCCTCGCCGTGCGCAGCGACGCGCGGATCCGGGAGGCGCGCGAGGAGAACGCGCTGCGCGAGGAGGTGGCCCGGGCCGTGGCCGCCGCCAACAGCGCGGTGTCGCGCCCGGAGTCGATCCGGGTGTTCCGGGTGCTGGCGGAGCCGTTCGACGTGGCCAGTGGTCTGCTGACGCCGTCGATGAAGCTGCGGCGGGACGCGATCGTGCGGCACTACGCGCTTCAGATCGACGCGATGTACCAGGCTCGCTCGCGCGCGCCGCGGGAGCAGTTGTCGGACGAGTTCGCGCACTGGGACGACACGGACAACGTCTTCGGCTGAGCCCGTCCGTTCGTCTCATTCGCCCGTCGTCAGCCGTACGACGTTCGACCGCTCCCCGAGGACGAAGGCGCGGACGCGGTAGGCGGCGTTCTTCTCGTCGGGCAGGGGGACGAAGTCGGTGGCCTCGGTGTCGGGGGCGAGGACGGCGACGGGGTCGAAGCGCTCGCCGTCCTTCCTGCGGATCTCCAGGAGGTAGCCGTCCTCGGCCGGGGAGTCGTCGGTCCAGGTCAGGCGGATGCCGTCCGGCCGCTCGGTCGGGTGCGGCCGGGCGGTGGGACCCCGGTAGGAGGTCAGCCGGTAGTGGAAGGTGGTGCGGGGCATCAGGTCGGGGTGGCGGTAGTCGGTCACCTGGGGCGCGAGGTACTGAAGGACGGTGTACGGCCCGTCCTCGTCGGTCGCGAACTCCAGGACGTGACCTGCGATCCCGGGCCGGTCGTCCCGCCAGGTCAGGTCGATGTCGGTGGGCGCGGTGAGGGCGGCCCGCAGCGGCTGCCGCGGCTCGGCGGCGCAGGCCGGCAGCGCCAGGATCAGCGCTGCCGACACCGCGAGAGGCACCTTTCCTCGCATACGGCCTCCGCTACTTGCGCCAGAAGCGGACGTTGCTCCACTCCACGGTGGCCGTCCCGTTGCCGCTGTTGGTGCGGTAGGCGCCGAACTTGTCGTAGAAGCTGCCGCCGGGGCTCGCGTAGGTGTGCTTCAGCGAGCCGTTGATGTAGGTGCGGTGCTCGGCGCCGACCTGGTGGACGGTGTTGACGCGGACGGTCGCGCCGACGGTTCCGGCGTTGGAGAGCGTGGTGCCGCCGTGCACCGCGTAGAGCCTGCCGCCGCGTTCGACGGCGAGCATGAAGTACGGGCCGGAGCCGGACTCGTGGAAGGTCTGCTTGAGGCTGATCCGCGTGCCACTGAGGCTGCTGATGCGGAAGTAGCCCTCGAACTGGCGTGTTCCGCCGGTGTAGGTGGCATAGCGTCGCTCAGCGCGCTGGTCGCCGCTGGCCGTGGAGCAGGTGAGCCGGAACGTCAGGCCGTCGATCTGGCCGCAGCCCCGCTCCTGTTCGGTGAAGGTCGGTGACACCGACTGCCAGCCCCCGGGCTCGACTTCGGCGGACGCGTGCGGTGCGGCGAGCAGCGACGTGGCGCAGAGTGCCGTGCTGACGGTGAGGGCGCGCAGGCTTGGGCGCATCCTGCCTCCTGTCGGAAGTGGGGGGAACCGCACTTCATAGATTCAGGTACATGAATTGCGATCCCTTATGTGGATGAGCATTACGGAAGTTAGGTCCGGACCAATGACTCGTCAAGAGATCGCGCGGACACGTCTTTCACTTCCGAACCGGTGTGCCCCCGCGCCGGTTGGGGCAAGGTGGCTCACGACGGGTTCATCTGCCTGCCGCACCCGGCTGGCGGAACGACCGGTGGCACGGTGGGATCGAGGCGTGCGAAGCCGCGATCCAGGGGCAGGCGAACGTCGTCGAGGCAGACCGCCTGGAGCCGCAGAAGGGATGATCACCGTGACACGACCCAGGATCCTGGTGGTTGGCGCAGGCTTCGCCGGAGTCGGATGCGTTCGCCGGCTGGAACGCAAACTCTCCCCGGACGAAGCCGAGATCACTTTGGTGACGCCGTCTTCCTACCAGCTCTACCTGCCGCTTCTGCCCCAGGTCGCCTCCGGCGTCCTCACCCCTCAGTCGATCGCGGTGTCTCTGCGCCGCAGCCGCAGGTACCGCACCCGGATCATCCCGGGCGGCGCCATCGGCGTGGACCTCGCGTCGAAGGTCTGCGTCATCCGCACGATCACCGACAAGATCGTCAACGAACCGTACGACTACATCGTGCTGGCCCCCGGCAGCATCACCCGGACCTTCGACATCCCGGGGCTGACCGACCACGCCTACGGCATGAAGACGCTCGCCGAGGCCGCCTACCTGCGCGACCACGTCATCTCGCAGCTGGACCTCGCCGACGCGAGCCAGGATCCGGACGAGCGGGCGGCGCGACTCCAGTTCGTGGTGGTCGGCGGCGGGTACGCCGGCACCGAGACCGCCGCGTGCCTCCAGATGCTCACCCACAACGCGGTCAAGCGGTATCCGCGGCTCGATCCGCATCTGATCAAGTGGCATCTGATCGACATCGCGCCGCGGCTGATGCCCGAACTCGGCGAGAAACTCGGCACCGACGCCCAGGAGATCCTGCGCAAGCGCGGCATCGAGGTCTCCCTGGGCGTGTCCATCGCGAAGGCGGGTCCCGAGGAGGTCACCTTCACCGACGGCCGGGTGATCCCCACCCGCACGCTGATCTGGACCGCCGGTGTCGTCGCCAGCCCGCTGATCGCCACGCTGGGCGCGGAGACGGTCCGCGGCAGGCTCGCGGTCACCGCCGAGATGAACCTGCCCGGGCACGACGGCGTGTTCGCGCTCGGCGACGCCGCCGCGGTGCCGGACACGGCCAAGGACGAGGAGGGCGCCGTCTGCCCGCCCACCGCCCAGCACGCGATGCGCCAGGGCAAGGTCGTCGCCGACAATGTCATCGCGGCGCTGCGCGACCAGCCGCTGCGGCCGTACCGGCACAAGGACCTCGGCCTGGTCGTCGACCTCGGCGGCCGCGACGCCGTCTCCAAGCCGCTCGGCGTGGAGCTGAAGGGCCTGCCCGCGATGGCCGTGGCCCGCGGATATCACTGGTCGGCGCTGCGCACCAACGTCGCCAAGACCCGCGTCATGACGAACTGGCTGCTCAACGCGGTCGCAGGCGATGACTTCGTGCGCACCGGGTTCCTGTCCCGCACCCCCGCCAAGCTGAAGGACTTCGAGTTCGTCCACGCCTATCTGACGCCGGAGCAGCTGCGGGCGCAGGTCGACGGGAAGGACGCCGCCGAAGGGACGGCCGAGTGAGGTGACGGAGTCGGCCGGACCGCGGTGCGCGGTGTGAGCGAGGAGAGGGAGCGGGAGTGAGTACGGCGGCGTGAGGTCAGCGGGAGGGCCGGCCCGAGCGCGGTTGCGCGACCGTGTCGCGGCCTCGGACCCCGGTCTGCTGAGACTGACGGCCGGGCTGCGCACGGCGGGCTCGATCGCCCTCGCGGTCGCCGTGCTCGCGGTGCTCGGCACCGACGTCACGCACCTGGTCGCGGGGGCGCTGGCGGCGATGGTCTCGACGTTCGCCATCCGGGAGAAGCAGCGCGGGCAGCAGGCGATCACGCTCGCGCTGGGCCTGCCGGTGGCGCTGGCGTCCATGACGTCGGCGGCGGCGCTGCACAACAGACTCCTGGCCGGCGACCTGGTCTTCGTCGCGCTCATCTTCTGTGCCGTCTACGGCCGCCGGTTCGGCGACCGGGGCACCGCGCTGGGTCTGATCGGCTTCCAGATCTACTTCGTGTCCCTGTTCGTCGGCGCCTCCGTCGGTGAGTTGCCCGAACTGTTCCGCGCGGTCGCCGTGGCCTTCGGGTGCGGCGCGCTGGTGCGGTTCGTGCTGGTCCCGGAGACGCCGACGGGCGTGCTGGAGCGGCTGCGCGAGGCGTTCCGCGCCCGGCTGGCCCAGTTGCTGTCCGCCCAGCACGAGCTGCTGGACGCCGGTCCCGAAGAGGCCGACCGGGCCCTGGAGCAGGTGCGCGAGGGCACCGCCCGGCTGCACGAGACAGCTCTGCTGATCCAGGGCCGGCTGGAGGGCGGGACCGCCGACGAGCGGGTGGCCGCGCTGGTCCAACGGCGTGTCGCGGATGCGGAGATCGCCGCCGAGCGGCTGGGGCTGTCGCTGCTGCGGGCGCGCGGCGCCGAGCGCGTGGACACCCTCGCCATGCATCTGCCGGGCGCTCCCGTCCCGTCCGGCGGGCGGCAACCGGTCAAGGACGAGGCGACCGAGACACTGCGCCGGGACCTCGAAGCGCTGCGGGTGCTCGTGCTGCGCCCCGTCGAACAGGCCGCCGGCCCCTCGGTCGCTCAGCTGCGCAACCGGCTCCTCGGATACCGCGAAGAGGAGAACCTGCCGGTCGCGTCACCCGCGGTGCAGGACGTCTTCAGGGCCATCGGCGAGGCCGCCCGTGCGGTCCTCGGCCTGCGGACCGCGCTCGGCGGGGCCCGGGACGAGTCGGACGACAGCCCGGCGACCGCCCGCTCGCGCGAGGAACTGGACGCCGAGGACGCGGTGCTCGACGCCGACGAGGAGACCCCCGCCGAGGAGGCGACGGGGCTGCGGCGGCCCACCACGCGTGCCGCGGTGCAGGTCGCCGTGGGGTCGACGCTGGCCATCGTCGGCGGCGAGCTGCTGTCCCGAGACCGCTGGTACTGGGCGGTGCTGACCTGCTGGATCGTGTTCCTCAACACCGCGTCCACGGGCGAGATCCTGGTCAAGGGCTACCGCCGGCTGCTGGGGACCGTGCTCGGCGTCCTGGCCGGCATCGTGCTGGCGGGCGCGGTCGGGCACAACACCTGGACGGCGTTCGCGCTGGTGCTGCTGTTCGTGTTCGCGATGTTCTACTCGGCGCCGCTGTCGTACACGGCCGTGTCCTTCTTCGTCACCGCGGCGCTGGGCCTGCTCTACACCCTGCTGCACACCTACAGCCTGTCGGTGCTGGTGCTGCGCATCGAGGAGACGGCTCTCGGCGCGGCCTGCGGGGTGATCGCGGCGGCGTTCGTGCTGCCGGTGCGGACGGACCGCCGGACGAACGAGCTGCTCGCGACCGTGCTGGAGCGGCTCGGCGACGTCACCCGCAGCGCCGTCGACCAGCTCAGCGGCGAACCGCCCAGAGAACTGCTCGACGAGGCGCGCGAGCTCGACCAGGCACTGGCAGACCTGCGCGCCGCCACCAAGCCGCTCACCCATCCGGTCACGCCGCTACGGGCCCGCCGGGAGACCGCCCGCTATGTCGTCGCGCTGCTGGAGACGTGCGCGTTCCACGCCCGTTCGCTGGCGGCCACCGCCGAGCTGCTGCCCACTCACCCCTCGATCGCGGCCGACCCCAGGCTGCGCCGGGCCGCCTCGCGCATCGAGCACAACCTGGAGGCGATCGGCGCCCATGTCGCTGACGAGCACTCCGGCGCCGGGATCGAGACCGGCCCGAGCATCGCCTCGCTCCTCGGCCCGACCACGCCCGGCATCCCGCGCTACGGCCGGATCACCGACCGTGTCCTGCGGCATCTGCAACGCCTCGACGAGGGCGTGACGGGCCTGGCCCGGCCCCTGGGGGTACCCGTGAAGGCACCGGACGGATGACCGGGCGACACGGGACCGCACATCGGGGCGATTCGCGGGTACGCGGTTGTCATGATTGATGTCGTGGACTCGGACGAACTGCTGCGACGGATGCAACGAGCCCGGGCCAGTGCCCGGCAGGAGGAGCGTTCCTGGCGGATGCGGAGCGAGCAGCTGAGGTCGACGGACCCCGAGGGGGCTCGTGACGCCGCCGTTCGGACGCTTGCGTACGAGACGGTGATCATGGTGCTGGACGAGATCCTGACCCCTGGCAGGCACTCCGAACAGGGCTGAAATCCGGGCCCGAGTGAAACAGGTCACGTGACCCGGTCTCGGTTACGCGGAATCCGCCAAGATGGTTTACGGTTCATCCATACGTGGTCACGGGGTCGATCGAATCAGTCCCCCGCGAACCCCGCATACGGCCCTGGCTGGCTTCCCCCGTCCAGCCAGGGCTTTTTCATGCCCTCAGCGACCCGCCCCACGGTCCTCGGCCGAAACCGCGCTCCGCCGAGGTGCTCAGCGCGGCGGCACGGGCTGAAATGGACGCAGGGAAAGCACCGGAACCTCAGTCCTCGGCGAGGAGCCCTGTGTCATGACCAAAGCGATCAAACTGCTCACCGCCCTTCCCCCGCCGCAGCGCCAGCGCCTGATGTCGCTCGCCCGGGAGGTCTCCTTCCCGGAGGACGCCCGGATCTTCGAGGCGGGCGGCACGGCCGACCGCTTCTGGGTCATCCGCTCGGGCGCCGTCTCTCTCGACCAGCGCGTGACGTCCCTGCAGCGGGTCACCGTCGCGAGCCTCGGCGCCGGTGATCTCCTCGGCTGGTCCTGGCTGTTCCCGCCGTACCGGTGGGACTTCGGCGCGGAGGCGTTCAGCCCGGTGCGCGCCTACGAGTTCGAGGCGGAGGCGGTGCTGCGGCTGTGCGAGGAGGACACCCAACTCGGGCTGTCGCTGGTGCGGTACGTCGCCGAAATCCTCGCGCACCGGCTGGAGATGACCCGGGGCAAGCTGATGGAGCAGTACGGGCAGCACCGGCGCGGTGTGCTCTGAGCCGTCAGACGCGGTAGCGGCGCAGGGCGGGCAGCGCGGCGGCCAGGCCCAGCATGAGGACGACGACCAGCAGACCGCCGCCCACGGTGGCCGGGCGTGGTCCGAAGGCCGAGCCCGCCGTGCCGTGCAGGACATCGGCGAGGCGCGGGCCGCCCGCGACGACGACCGTGAACACACCCTGCATCCGGCCGCGCATCTCGTCGCCGGCGACGGACAGCAGGATCACCCCGCGGAAGACCATCGAGACCATGTCGGCGACCCCGGCGAGGGCCAGGAAGAGCACCGCGAGCCACAGACTGTCGCTGAGCCCGAAGGCGGTGATGGCCGCGCCCCAGGCGACGACCCACCTATCGGGAACCAGGGATCACTATGGCACCAGCGGTCGAGCATCCGGGACGGGTGGTCTCAGGTTTCGGACGCCTCACGCGCCCACGACGAGGCTCGCGCCGAGGGCGATCATCGTCGCGGCGACCAGTCCGTCCAGCACGCGCCAGGCCATCGGCTTGGCGAGGTGGCGGCTCAGCAGCCGCGCGCCGAAGCCGAGCGCGGCGAACCAGACCAGGCTGGCGAACGCGGCACCGAGGCCGAACGTCCAGCGCAGCGGGCCGCGGTCGGCGGCGACCGTGCCGAGCAGGAAGACGGTGTCGAGGTAGACGTGCGGGTTGAGCCACGTCATGGCGAGGCAGGTCAGCACCGCCCGCCGCCGTGACCCCGCCGCGTCGCCGTCGGCTCGCAGGGCGCCGCCGGGCCTGAAGACCCGACGGGCGGCGAGCGCGCCGTAGCCGAGGAGGAACAGTCCGCCGACCCAGGCGACCACCGTCAGCACCCCGGGCCAGGCCACGACCACCGCGCCGACGCCGGCCACTCCCAGGGTGATCAGGAGCGCGTCGGACAGGGCGCAGATGCCGACGACGGCGAGGACGGCGTCGCGGCGGATCCCCTGGCGCAGGACGAAGGCGTTCTGCGCGCCGATGGCGACGATCAGGGAGAGGCCGGTCCCGAATCCGGCGGCCGCGGTGGTCAAGGCGTTTGTCATGCCCTTCACGGTAGGGAGACGATCTCCTGGCGTACAGCTAAAGATTCTTACGTATCCTTAGCTCTCGTGAAGTCAGAGCTGACCGAGCTTCCCCTCGACCAGGTGCGGACGCTGCTCGCGGTGGTGGACGAGGGCACCTTCGACGCGGCCGCCGCGGCGCTGCACGTGACGCCGTCGGCGGTGAGCCAGCGGGTGAAGGCGCTGGAGCAGCGCACGGGGCGGGTGCTGCTGGTGCGCACCAAACCGGTACGGCCGACCGAGTCGGGCGAGGTCGTCGTGCGGTTCGCCCGTCAGCTGGCCCGGCTGGAGCGCGACGCGCGCGCCGAGCTGGGGCTGAGCGGGGCCGGGGAGGCGACGCGGGTGTCGGTCGCCGTCAACGCCGACTCCCTGGCGACCTGGTTCCTGGCGGTGCTCGAGCGGGTATCCCAGGAGCCGCGGCTCTGCTTCGAGCTGCGGCGGGAGGACGAGAGCCGGACGGCGACGCTCCTGCGGGAGGGGCTGGTGATGGCCGCGGTGACGTCCTCGCCGGACGCGGTGGCGGGCTGTTCCGTGCGGCCGCTGGGCCGGATGCGGTATCTGGCCGCGGCGAGCCCGGAGTTCGCCGAACGGCACCTCGGCGGCTCACTGCGGGAGGCGCTGGCGCGGGCGCCGGTGATGGCCTTCGACCGCAGCGACGATCTCCAGGACGCGTTCGTCCGCAGACTGCTGCATTCCCGCACCGGTGCGAGTGCCGTACGGCACCACGTGCCCACCTCGGAGGGTTTCCTAGCGTCCGTGGTCGCCGGACTGGGCTGGGGCCTGATCCCCGAGACACAGGCGGAGCCGTTCCTGGCGGACGGCCGACTGGTGCGACTCGCGCCTGACCGCCCGGTCGACGTCCCGCTGTACTGGCAGCAGTGGAAGCTGGACTCACCGGCGCTGATCTCCGTGACGGAGGCGGTGACGGCGGCGGCCGCGGAGGCGCTGCGCCGCTA
>NZ_JBYIVZ010000096.1:0-16683 GCF_057710365.1 Streptomyces sp. bgisy027 | reverse complement strand
TGGCAGGTATCGGCCGGTCGATGATGGACGCCGGTCCGCCCTGGCGGCGAACCGGCCTTCCCTGCCCCGCTCCGCAGGAACTTCGTTTCCTCCCCGGCCTGAAGGCCGGGGTATCCACGAAGGAGAGACCCGATGAACTCGCCCCTCACCCCCTCGAGCCCCACCCCGCATGATCCGGCAGCCGAGAACATGGAGCGCCAACGAAGAGCCATCGCCGCCCTTGGCCACGAACTGCGGCTGCTCGTCGATGCCACCGTCCGCACCACAGCCTCCCCGGCAGCCCTGAACCACCTGGCAGACCGCGTCCGCGCCCTCACCGGACAGCTCACTGGCCACCGTCGCCGACCTGCCGACATCCCCGAGGTGGACGAATTCCCAGGCGGGGTACGGATGTACAGCCCTGTCACCGGAGCCGGCAGCCCCCTCGCTCCCCCGATGCGGGTGACCCCCGTCGACGGCGGCGTGGTGGGACGGTGTCGCCTCGGCATCGCCCACGAAGGGCCACCCGGCTACGGCCATGGCGGCGTCAGCGCCATGCTCCTCGACGAACTGTTCGGATGGGCATGCGCCGCGGCCGGAAGACCGGGCATGACCATCTCACTCGGGACGCGCTACCAGGGCCCGGTTCCGCTGGAGACCCCGTTGCTGGCAAGCGCCCGCGTCACGGGAACCGACGGCCGCAAGACCTTCGTGACAGGTTCGATCACCACGGAAACGGACCCCTCCACCGTCCTCGTGGAAGCGGACGGCATCTTCGTCGCGCCCGGCCTCGACATGGCCCGTGCCCGCTTTCCGGCCCTCGGCAGCATCACGTCAGTCCTGCCCGATGAGGAGATGACACAGCCCTGAGAAGGTGACCGGACCGGCCGGCCCTGGAGCCGGGCTCCGACGGCATCAGCCGGTGATCACCGCGTCCCGTCGGTTCCACTCGCTTCCGCGTGCGGCCTGGAGCATGAAGGCGGCGACATCGACGCGGCTGATCCTTGGGGCGCCCTTCATCTGCATGCGGTCGGCGACACGGTAGGTGCCTTTGGCCGAGCCGTTCGTCAGGGCGGTCGGGTAGACCAGCGTCCAGTCCGGGCCGCTGGCCCGTATGCGATCGTCGGCGATCTCCTTGCTCGCGTAGACCCGCTTCAGCATCGTGCGGTACATGGTTTTCTGCGTGACGGTCGCCGACTCGAAGGTCTCCCCCACCCCGAAGAACGACATCCACACCAGGCGGGAGACGCCCTGCTGTTGGGCGGCGCCGAGCACGGCCGCCGAGGCACGGTCGAAGAGCCCGTGGGGATTGAGGGACCTGCCCCGGCCGAGAGCGGGGACGATGGCGTCCTGCCCGAGCGCGGCGCAGCGACATCACGTTGCGCGGTGGCATCTCCCGCGACCACGGTGATCCGGCCCCGGCGTCCGCCAGAGCGTCCGGGTTGCGCGCAAGGGCTGTGATTGTGTCACCGGAGCGCAGTGCGAGGTCGACGAGGTGGCGGCCGGTGGGGCCGGTTGCGCCGAGGACAAGCAGTTTCATGGCTTGGCCTGCTCTCCGTGCGTGCTTTCGTCCTGGGTCGTCGAGCAAGAGGTCAGACGGTCCCGACGGCCGACGGCCGACGGCTGTCCGGATGGCCCCTCGGCCGCGTCCGGCTCTGCCTGCCGCAGCGCGACCTCCTTCACGAACACCGCCGCCACCAGCGCGACCACGGCGGCCACGGCGGCCACGGCTCCGAAGAGGAAGGCCGAGTGCGTGCCGGAGGAGACCGCGTACTGGTACGCCTCGCGCGCCTGCTCCGGCAGCTCCGCCAGGCTCGCGTCGTCCAGCCGTGCCCACTGCTCGGTGACCTCGCCGCCCAGCGCGCCGGCCTTCTCGGCCATGACGTCCTCAACCCGACCGGTGAACAGCGCGCCCATGATCGCTACGCCGAAGGAGGAGCCGAGCGTGCGGAACAGGGTGGACGAGGAGGATGCCACGCCCATGTCCTTCGTCTCGACGCTGTTCTGCGCGACCAGCATGGTGACCTGCATCAGGCAGCCCAGGCCCAGACCGACGACCGCCATGAAGCATCCCGACGTGAGCCGGGCGGTCTCGGTGTCCCTCGTGGACAGCAGGTACAGGCCGACGATCATCAGCGCGCTGCCGGCGACCGGGAACACCTTGTACCGGCCGGTGGGGCCGAGACGGCTACCTCACGGTGGCCGCCGTCTGGACCTGCGTACCTCTCGCCAGCCGTGGCCCGACAGCGTCCGCGATACCGCGCTGCTCAGGCCGCCGCTGGCTGACGTCACCAATCCGTAAGCCTGCCGCCGCGTGCCCACTGGGCCCATCGGCTTTAGAGTCTCAGCCGAACCCGATCACAGGAGCCGTCATGCGTGCCCGCACTCTCCTCCCGGCCGTCCTGGCCGCCACTCTGTTCGCCGTCACAGGGTGCGGCTCCGACAGTGGTACCGATTCCGGCGATGCGGCCCAGGTCGCCCCGTCGAAGACAGCGTCCGCCGAGCAGGACTCCGCGGGCTCGGGCGGGGACGACAGTGGGACACCGGTGCCCGAGGCACTGCGGTTCACGGGCACCACCGTGGACGGCAAGCCGTTCGACGCCAAGACGCTTGCGGGCAAGCCCGCGGTGCTGTGGTTCTGGGCCCCGTGGTGCCCCAAGTGCCGTGCCCAGGCTGCCGAGACCGCCAAGGTGGCTGCCGAGTACCAGGGCAAGGCCGGCGTCGTCGGCGTCGCCGGCCTCGACAAGAACGCCGCCATGAAGGACTTCGTCTCGCAGACCGGCACCGGTTCCTTCCCCCACCTCTCCGACGAGGCGGGCGAGGTGTGGAAGCGGTTCGGAGTCACCGAGCAGAGCCGCTACGTCATCCTCGACAAGGACGGCAAGACCGTCTACGAGGGCGTGCTGCCCGCAGGTGAGGGGCTGGCCGAGAAGGTCGCCGGGCTCACCGGCTGAGTGCGCCATGGCCGACCTTCCTCTGGCTCTCGCGCTCAGCGCGGGCATGCTCGCCGCCGTCAACCCCTGCGGTTTCGCCCTGCTCCCTGCCTACCTGTCGCTGCTCGTCCTCGGCGACGACTCCCCCAGCCGTCCGGTCGCCGTCGGCCGGGCGCTGATCGCCACCGCTGCGATGACGGCTGGATTCGCCGCGCTCTTCGGCGTCTTCGGCCTGGCCGTCCAGCCCGTGGCGGGCCAGGTGCAGAAGCACCTGCCCTGGTTCACCATCGTCTTCGGACTGCTCATGGCCGGCGCCGGTGCCTGGTTGCTCGCCGGACGTCAACTGCCTTCCCTGGCACCCAAGTTGCGCCGCGCCCCGGCCGTGACCCGTTCGCTCCCTTCGATGGCCCTGTTCGGGATGGCGTACGCGACCGCCTCTCTGGGCTGCACCATCGCCCCGTTCCTCGCCATCGTCGTCTCCGCCTTCCGTAGCGGCTCGACGGGTGAGGGCATCGCCCTGTTCGCCGCCTACGCCGGCGGCATGGGCCTGATCGTCGGTGCCGCCTCGCTGACCGTCGCCCTCACCCGCACCAGTGCGGTCATACGCCTGCGCCGTCTCGGTGCCGTCGCGCCCCGGCTCGGCGGCGCACTGCTCGTCTGCGTGGGCTCGTATGTGGCGTACTACGGCTGGTACGAGATCCGCGTCCAGCGCGACCCCGCCACCCAAGACCCGGTCATCGACGCCGCGGGTACCGTCCAGCGCACCATCGCCGAGTCCCTGGACTCCCTCGGCCCCGCGGCCATCGCTGTCGTCTCCGCGGCGCTGCTGGTCACGGCGGCAGCGCTCAGCCGCCGTCGGCGGACCCGTCGGTCACTTGGTACGGAACCCGGCGGGCGCCAAGCTCCCGACCGCGCTTGCTGAGATGGCCGATCTTCAGGCCGTGGGCCCCGGCGGACGACCGACCGGGGGGAGAGGGGCTTCAGGCAGCCCTCAGGCGTGAGGATGAAAAGCCCCTGGAATATCTCCTCACGTTCCGGGGCGGGCTCATCCCGGCCACGGGGCGGCGCATCCGCCCGCTGGGGTCACAGAGCGTGGACATCTCGGCGCCCGGGGAGGTTGCGTTCGACGTGGTGGCCGGGCCATGTCCGGGCCGTACCCGGCGGGCGATGCGGGAGAAGCCGAACGTACTGGAGCGCGGGAGCGATCTGGTGCCGGCCGAGCACTTCACCCCCGTCGCGGCGGGCGGTTGACGGCGGTCACCGTGGAGACCGTGCGTTTCGCTCGGTCCCGAGCTCATCGACTGCCGGCTGATCCGTGGCCCGGTGCCGCACGTGACCGAGTCCTTCGTCCTGAGTGAGCACGAGCCGGGGGCGCGCTTGGTGTACGAGGGGGAGCTGGGCACCGACCTCTGGCGGGCCGGAGCCCGGCGGGGCGAGGGGGCCGTTCGCCGGGAGGCGACCGTCACCGGATCGCTCGCCACGGTCAAGGAGGAGGCGGAGCGCCGAGTCCGGCACTGACCGGTGGCGGCCGTCAAGGAGTCTCCCGGCGGCCGAGCGAGGCGAGGGCTGCGGTCACGGTCCTGCCCAGATCGCGTGCGTCTGCTCCGGCGCGGGAGCGGAGGTTGACGCCGTACGCGAGCAGTGCCAACAGGTCGGCGGAGGCGCCGGGGTCGTGGTCGGGCGTGAGCTGGCCCTGGGCTTCGGCGGTGAGGAGCGCCGCGAGCAGGGCGTTCCGCAGCTCCTGGTGGTGCCGGTCCAGGAGAACACGCACCTCGGGATCGCTGTTCTCGGCTCCGGCATGCGCGTTGGAGACCATGCAGCCCCAGCGGGCGTACTCGCCCGAGCAGCGCGCCTCGATCAGCCCGGAGAAGAACTCGGAGATGGCCGGCAGTCCCCGCTCGTCCTTCGAGAGTCGCTGAAACACCGGATGGGACTTCTGCTCCACGTAGCGGTTCAGCGCGGCGCGGTACAGCTCCTGTTTGCCGCCGAACGTGGCGTACAGGCTGGAGCGGCTGAGCCCGGTCGCGGTCACGATGTCCTGAATGCCGGTCGAGGCCGCTCCCCGCATCCAGAACAGGCGGACCACGGTCTCCAGTGCCGTGTCCGGGTCGAAGTGCTTGATGTCGGCCATGCCCCACCCAACTTGAAACGAGGGTTCCAGGATAGCGGTCGCCACGCTATCTTGAAACGGTCGGTCCAAGATCAGGGGCTGGCCCAACCCACTGGAGGACCATCCATATGAGTCTCAACGCCGAGCTGCACGCCTTCTACGAAGCCCGCCGGGAGCAGATCCCCGCCGAGATACGCGAGATCATGCGCCGGGCCGGACAGGAGCTGGCCGACTCGGGCCAAGCCGACCGGGCCCTGGCCGTCGGCGACCGGGCCCCACGCTTCAGCCTGCCGTCGGCCACCGGGCAGACAGCGGCCCTCGAGGAGTTGCTCACCGAGGGTCCGGTCGTACTGTCCTTCTACCGTGGCGCCTGGTGCCCGTACTGCAACATCGCCCTGCGCGCCCTCCAGCAGCACCATGCCGACATCACCGCGCGCGGCGCCCGTCTGGTGGCCGTCTCCCCGCAGATCCCGGACGAGTCCCTCTCCCTGACCGAGAAGCACGACCTGGCCTTCGACGTCCTGAGCGACGTCGGCTCCGACACGGCCAAGCAGTACGGCCTCGCCTTCGACCTCCCCGATGACCTCGCCTCCGTGTACGACAGGTTCGGCTTCGACCTCCAGCGCGTGAACGGTGGCCATCCGCGCACCCTGCCTCTGCCCGCCACCTACGTCATCGACCGCGCAGGCATCATCCGCTGGGCCTTCGTCGACGCCGACTACACCCGCCGCGCCGAACCGGCCGACATCCTCACCCACCTCGACGCGCTGGACTGACCCGCCAGGACAGCGGTCAGCAGTCGGCGGGACGAAATGCGCGCCAGCAGCCCCGTACTGCGACCTGTCCGTACGTCGGGCGCCACGCACTCCCCGGACCGGTGGCGCAGGGTATACCGCGCTGCGACGACGACCTGCATCGCGGCGGCCGGACGCCGGAGCACCGGCCGGGGGCGGTCGGGCATGCTGCCGCGACGCACCCCGACGGCGGTGACCGCGACGGCAGGCACCATCCATGTGGCGAGCGTCGCGGCCCGCACCGTGCGGCTGGGTTCGTGCCGCAGGACGAGCCAGGTCTCCAGAGCGCGGCGTCGGCGGGACTGTCGGTGAGCTCGCATACGAGCACGGACGCGGCCTACGGTCCTTCCGCGTACCTGATGAGGTGTCCTGCATTCACCGCAAGCGGCCCCGTGAGGAAGGTCAGCGCGCTCACCGATCAGCGCACCGGTGGGCCGTGGCGTCGTTTCCGAACCCGACGCCACGGTGCCCTGCTCCGCTCCCGTCGTCAGTCAGTGCCAGTCGCTGATCCTGACGTCGTCGGGCGCCGGCCTGCCGTGCCCGGTCTCCACGAACTCCTTGAGGCTCATCAGGAAGATCGCCCACTTCGTACTGCAGTGGTGCATGAACTCGACGGGCTCGCGCCAGCCCTCGTGCTTGAACAGGACGATCGTGTACCCGTCGCGTCGGCTGAGGCTCCAGTCGATCTCGGTCCCGATCCACTCCGCGGGGCCGTCCGTGACGCGCCACCGGACCCGGTCGGCCGGGTCGAGCTCCAGGATCTCCATGTCGAAGCCGCCGACGTCGCCGAACCGGAACGCCAGCGTGCCGCCGACCTCGCTCTTGCCGGTGGTGTCGGTCGTCCACCAGCCGGCGATGCCCTCGGGCGTGGCGATGGCCCGGTAGACGTCGTCGAGCGGCGCGACAGTGCCGATCCGATGCAGAATGTCGACCATTTTCATGCTCCTTCGGGCTTGTTGCGGGTGCGTTCGATCGCTTCCGCGATGCTTTTGATCCGGCGCAGTCGGGCGTCCCAGGTGGCGCCGACCGCGGCCAGTTGCGCTGCGGCGCGGGCGAGCTGCGTCTCGTCGACCCGGTAGCGCCGTTCGCGGCCGGCCGGCTCGGCCCGGACCAGCCCGACCCGGTCGAGGACGGCAAGGTGTTTCGACACGGCCTGCCGCGTGACGGGGAGGCCCGCACTGAGCGAGGTGGCCGTGCCGGGTCCGGACGCGAGGAGCAGGTCGATCAGTGCGCGCCGGGTCGGGTCGCCGATCGCCGACCACAGCTCGTCGTCCACGCGCGTGCTCATGGGGTCGACACCAGCCGTGCGACGTACGCGCCCAGCCGGGGGATGTAGTGGTCCCAGCCGCTCTCGTGATCGCGGTACTGCTCCTCGAGGACGGCGACCTCCCAGCCCATCTCGCGGAACCCGGTCTCGGTCATCCGCACCAAGGTCCCCTGCGGTGTCGGCACCAGGTCGAAGGTGACCAGCAGTGAGTCCCCGCCACGTCCGGCGCCGGAATAGCACCACCGGAACGAGAACCGCGACGGCGGGTCGACCTCGACGACGGTGAGCGCGACGGTCATCGTCTCGCCGGTCGCCTCGTCACGCCAGAAGAGCTCACCGGGCGCCCCTGGGGCCGGCTCGAACCGGGCCTCGTCGGGCCACCACTCCCGCATATGCTCCGGTCGGCTGATGACCTCGAAGACCACCTCGGGTGATGCGTCGACGTGGATGTCGCGCTCGATGCTGCCGTACTCCATACGCCCGACCTCTTTCGCAACCTTTGGTTGCATGTCAGCGTACGCCGAAAACCCCCCACACGCAACCAGTGGTTGCACATCAAGCTGATGAAGCTCTGCGTCGAGGAGATCGCCCCGGACGGCCGACTCATCCCGTTCTGCGCCTACAACTCCGTCGGCTCCCGCGAGCAGATCCGAGCGGCGACGTCCGGTGTCCCCGTTGCCGACGTCACCCCCAACGCCCTGCCCCTCGCCAACGCCAACGCCAACGCCAACGCCACGGTGTCCGGGTGGTCGGCGTGGACTACTCCCCGGCCAACACCGCACTCGCCCAGGGCGCCTCCGCGGCCAGGGGTCTTACCGAGCAGGTTGCCTTCACCACCGGCGACACCGAGCATTTTCCCTGCCGGGACGGAGCGTTCGACGCGGTGGTGGGCGAGTGCGCCCTGTGTGCCTCCCCGGCAAGGCGAAGGCCGCCGCTGAGTTCGCCCGAGTCCTGAAACCCGGCGGCCGGGTCGGCGTCACCGACGTCACGGCCGCCCCGACCGGCCGCCGCCCGAACTCACCACGCTCGCCGCGTGGATCGCCTGCATCCCCGAGGTCAGGTCCAGACACGCACGATGGCTGCCGCCGTCGGTCAGCTCCAGGAGCCCCGTCATCCCGTAGCGACACTGGTCTTGAGCCGGGCGAAGACCACGGTGTTCTCGGTGTACCTCTTGCGGGCGTGGTCGTAACTGCCACCACAAGTGATCAGACGCAGCTGGGCGTCGGGCGTATCGGCGTAGACACGGTCATCGGGAAAATCGTCACGCGGGAAGTTGTCGATGGCATCGACGACGAACGTCGCCCTGGTGCCGTCCTCGCGGACGATACGGATCTTGTCGCCCGGAGACAGAGTGCTGAGGCGGGCGAAGACAGCGGGCGCGGCCTTGGTGTCGAGGTGGCCGGCGACGATCGCGGTGCCACGCTCCCCCGGGGAGGGACCGGCGGCGAACCAGCCGACCAGGTTCGTGTCATCAGGCGGAGGCGCATTCAGCCGCCCGGAACGGCCCACGGCCAGGTCGGTGAAGGGCGCATCCACATCGATGCTCGGAATGAGCAGACGCGTGGGCGCCGCGGGAGGCAACGAGCGGCTGAGAGCCCTACTCCCGGTACCGGCATCGCCTCGTGGCGGCGCGGACGGATGGACCACCAGCGCCGCGTTGGGCACCGAAGGACCCCCGGCCGACTCAACCCAGCCGAGCCCGAACACGGCCACAGCCAACGGCATGAACACAGCGAGCAGGAGGCGCGGCGGCATCCCTGCCCTCCAGGGCATCGCCAGGTCCACCAAGGAACGGATCTTCATGCCGCAGTGCACCCCAGTCAGCAGATTCTGAGCACCAATCGATTCGGCGCGGTCCAGCGTGCAGCCTCTGCTGCTGCGGATGAAGCGACCCGGCCACACGCCGGACCGCGCCCCTCCTCAGAGTCAGGCAGCGTTACCGGCGAAGCGCCGGCGCAGCATGTACGCTCCGGCCCCCAGGCCGCTCAGGAGCGCCAGCGCTCCGACTGCCGTCGAGTCGGAGGAAGCCAGCCCGCCGCCGCCGGTGTGCATGCTGCCCTTCGGCTTCTCCTCGTGCCCGTCCTTCTCGTGCTCGCCCTTGTACTCGTCCTTCTTGTACTCGTGGTCACTGCCGAAGGAGTGCTCGTCCTTCTCCCCGTCCTCACCCTTGACGGTGGCCAGCATCCCGCCACCGGTGTGCATGCTGCCCTTCGGCTTCTCCTCGTGCCCGTCCTTCTCGTGCTCGCCCTTGTACTCGTCCTTCTTGTACTCGTGGTCACTGCCGGAGTGCTCGTCCTTCTCCCCGTCCTCACCCTTGACGGTGGCCAGCATCCCGCCACCGGTGTGCATGCTGCCCTTCGGCTTCTCCTTGTGCCCGTCCTTCTCGTGCTTGTCCTTGTACCCGTGGTCGCTGCTGTAGGACTGCTCGTCCTTTTTCTCCCAGTCGTCGGCATCGGCGGCGTAGGCGCAAGGGGCGGCGATCGCGAGGGCTGCTGTGGCAGTGGCTACGGCGAGGAGCGTGCGAGCAGAGCGCATGGATGAATCCTTCCGTCGCAGCCCGCGCCGACTGACAGGCTGTCAGCTCGTACTCACGCGGCGGCGACCTCGCCACCGTCAGCCAGATCTGTGCAGCCCACCACTCGGGCCGGGTATACGGGTGAACGGCTGCGCTGAACGCAGCACGGCCCGTGTGAAGCCCACACCGTCGCCTCCTTGAACTTCCGTGACACAGCCGGGCGCAAGGCGTCCCTGGCATGATCGCTTCCTATCCCCTGGTCATGGCCTTTGCCTGCGCCTGCGTGCGACTCGTACGAGTGCCGACCTGGCTGCTTCGCGGCTGGCGGTGACAGCCGGACCGCGTACGGCTCTTGTCCGGTCACCGGTGCCGGCCCCGGATCTCCTCCGGCTCCACAAAGCCGCTCTCGTCCCGGCCGGAGGCGAGTAATCCAGTGGCGGGTGCAAGAGGTCCTAACAGCGGCGTTGGACATGGCAGTGGGTGATCAGGCACGTGGCGAGGCCGAGAAAGACTTCGAGAGTGTCGTTGCTTCGTTCCCAGTGGATCCACAGGCGGTCGAAGCGCTCGGGCCGGAGCCGTGTGCCTCGCCCCGTTAGGCGATCACCGGGCGGATGGCGCGTCGCCACAGCAGACGGCGGTGCTTGTCATGGTCGGCGAGAGGCGCGTCAGGCCGGTGTCTGGGGCGGCCGACGATGCCGGCCGCGGGGGCCTTGTCGAGTAGGGGCAGAGCTGGGTGATGTGTTGCGGCTCCGCCGGTCAGCGACACTGCGAGCGGGATGCCAGGGAAAAGGACCGCCGCACGGATCAGGCGTGGCGAAGCATCAGCAAGGCGGCGTCGTCCTGCAGGGGGCCGCTGACGTGCTGGAACAGGTCCTGACGCAGCACCCTCAGTGCTGTCTCCGGGTCGCGGCCCTTGAGCAGGTGAGCGCGTTCGGCGAGGGGGTAGAAGCGACCTTCGGCGTCGCGTGCCTCGGTGAGCCCGTCGGTGTAGAGCAGAAGCTCGTCGCCCGAGCGAAAAGGGGCACAGTACGGCTTGGGCGGCGACGTATTGTGAACCCCCAGGCCGAGCGGCAGCGCGTAGGAGTCGGGCTCCGGCCAGGTCAGGACGCCGTCAGCGTGCATGAGCAGGGGTGCCGGGTGGCCGTAGTTGAGGAATGTGACGTTCTCGTCCACCACCTCGGCGAGGACGGCGGTGACGAACTTCTCGTCGTCCAACTGCCGCTCGAGCGCATGCTCGAGGGCACGCTCAAGCCGGGATCCCACGGCCGCCAGGTCGGCTTCGTCCAAGCACGCTTCACGGAAGGCTCCCAGGACCACGGCCGCAGTCTCCACGGCTTCCAGCCCTTTGCCCTGCACATCGCCCACGATCACCCGCAGGCCGTGCGGTGAGGCAATGACTTCGTAGAGGTCCCCGCCGATGCGTGCCTCAACGACCGCGGACATGTAACAGACGGCCAAGCGCACCTTCCCGGCCGTGCGGGGCACCGGTCTCAACAGTGCGCGCTGCGCGGTCTCAGCGATGGAACGCACATGGTCCAGTTCCGCCTCACGTTCCTGCCGGAGGGACACAGCGAGCAGGCCCGCCGCGGTGACACCCAGGACGGAGGCGATACTCGTCAAGCCGCGTTGTGTGTAAAGCAGGCCGTTGTACCAGCCCAGAGTGGCGCACAGCAGCAGCGCCAGTCCGCCGACGGCCGCGGTGCGACGCCAACTGCCCACCAGGGGAGCGAATGCGGGTCCCAGTGACACCAACGGCAGGAAGACAACCGCGGGTCCGACAGCGAGATCAGCCACTGTGACAACGGCCATCACAAGGAACGGCAGCGAGGACAGCAAAGTGGCCCGGCAGTTCTCCGGCCTCATGCTGTGTACCCTTCTCACGGCCCGGCCCCGTCCGCGTCGCAGCTTCCCGGCCGCGACGCACAAGTTCCAGGGTGGCATCCACACACCGTCTCCCCTTCTCGAACCAAGATAGGTGTCGGGAGCTTCACGATCTCGACAGGCAGCGGGTGCGAGTCGTGGCTGGAGTTGGATGAGCGGCCGCCGGCCGGGCTGTGGTGGGATCCCTGGCTCCAGTGACGCGCTCGACACCCCATGTCCACGCCCCGTCATCCAGCGGCAGCGATCCAGCCGCAGTCCACGTCATTACAGATGTCGCCACCACCGTCCCCGACCGCGGACAGCACCGCCGTGCCCAGCGTCCACGCCCAGCTCAGACGACGCTGCCTGCTGCCCGCCCCACTCCTGCCCCATGACGGCGATG
Organism: Streptomyces sp. bgisy027; assembly: GCF_057710365.1. NCBI lineage: Bacteria > Bacillati > Actinomycetota > Actinomycetes > Kitasatosporales > Streptomycetaceae > Streptomyces > Streptomyces sp. bgisy027. The sequence continues at coordinate 4,822 of NZ_JBYIVZ010000096.1, read as the reverse complement.
CCTCCGTCGCAGTGCTCGGCACCGCCACCACCGCCCGCGGGGCGGTACATCTCCTCGGTCGACCTGTGCCCCATCCACTCGGCCAGGTCTGTGACCGGGACGCCGTACATCCCTGTCGCGTCCACTTCGGGCAGCTTCTCGAAGAGTGTGCGCGGACGCGTCGGCGTTGCATCGGCCGTGTGTGGTACGCGCTCGGCCCCCCGTAGCAGATACCCCTCCATGGTCGTGCCGGGCTTCTCCTCGTAGCGGTCGATCGCCTCCCGTACCGAACGGGGCAGCGGCACCTCCCGTAACTCCCCCACCTTGAGATGCCACAGCACACCCTCGGCAGCCGGACGGTCACCGCGGTCAGCGCGGACCTGTCCAACCACCCATCCGACCGCAACCAGGACCTGCTGCGGGGCAGCCAACTGGAGATGAACCGCCGCATCGCCGCCACCGAGCGCCGCCGGGGCGTGCGCGAGACCCGGCCCGCGCCGACGAAATCGCCGACCGCGCCGTCGCGTTGTGGCCTGCCCCGCTGCGCGGAGTCTGCCGCGGAACGCAAGCGCGACTGGCGCCTCGTCCACCAGGTCCTCGCCGCACTCCTCCACGGCACATGGACCAACAACCCCGGAGTGGCAACGCGTGTCGCGTGCACACCTCCGGGGGGCAAGGTCTCCGACGGCTACCGGTGGCGAAGCCCCTGGAAACGGGAAGCGATGCGGGTGCTCGCCGGCACGGACGACGAGCGGGCGGACGGTGAGGACACCGCTCAGGACGCAACCGCTGGAACGCCCGGAGAGGAGACCCGCGCCGAGGAGACCCGCGCCGAGGGTCTCTTCCGCCAACTCGGCGCGGACGACTCCCCTGAGACGGTGGAAGCGGTCCGCGCGCTCTTCGCCTGCTGGGGACCACCGGGCGGCTGGATCGGCCTCGGCGTCGGGGACGTCAGATGAGCGCGTACCTCATGCTCGGCAAGGCGGGCGACCCCGGCCGTGGCATCGGGCCGATGCCTCTCTACCTCGGTGCCGCGCGCGGGGAAACCGCCGACGTGGTGTTCCAGTACATGGCCGCGTAGGAGCCGTTCACCGACCGCACACCGTACTCGCCGGTCTTGATCCTTCCCACCCTTTCGTTCCAGGGTCAGGTTGCTCGATCTGTCGCCACAACGCCCATCGCCCGCGGTAGCGTCCTGCTCGGCCTGCCCTCGCGCGTATGACGAGCCGTCGCGCTGCGGAGCCTGCTCAGGCTCCGTCCCAAATTCCCAACCGCTTGAGCCTGCGCTGCCGGAGCCGCTCCAGGACAGCCGTGAGACCGAAGACCACGCCCACGGCCAGTCCCGCGAACCCAGCGAACAACAGGTCGTCGGACTCCTGCTCATCCGACAGCGCCAGACAGAAAAGCGTGAAGGGCACAGCCGCACAGAGACCGGCGCCGAGAGGGCGCCGGGCCACCCACTTCTGGATCCGGGTCGGGCGCCGCTGCCCACCCAGAGCCCGGTCCAGAGCCCAGAACGCATCAACAAGTGACCGCTGCCAGTTCGCCACCGCGGCAGGATACGGCAGCTGACGAGCCGGGCCACTACCGGGCAACCGCCATCCCTCCGGGACCGTCGTCGCGGGCGTCCCCGCCCCGGGGCGGACTCAGAAGACACGAGGCCAGGGCCGTCATCACCCCACCTTGCCGGATGCCGAAAGCAGCCGTGCCGCCCCTCTGCCGTCCCCGGTGGGTGAGAGGCAAAGCCCTCTCAGTCATCATGACCAGCCGGAGCCCTGCCGTTCCGAGGCCCGCAGACAGTGACAGCTGAAGGGAGGGTCGGAAACGCGTGTGGCTGGGATGTTGGGCCTTGCTCCGGCCGAACCGGCCCCCTGAGCCAATCCAGGGGCCGGCATGGGCAGTGCGCGTCTGGGGGCTCGGCTGTGTCCTGCTGGGGATCTCCTTCGCCGTGGAGACAGTCACTTTGATGACCGGCGGGGAACCGGGCCGGCCGACGGATGTGTTCCGGTGGGTTGCTGGGCCGCTCGCGGACGGCTCGACGTGGCGGCCCTTGCTGCCCGGCGATGGCAGGGCCACCGGGCCCGGAGCGTGACAGGCGGACGGCAGGCGTGAGACCAGCCGCGGGAGAGCGGCCGCAGCGTCAGCGACGAGCCTTGAACCGGTCCAGCGCGGCGACGCCGAGGGCAGCGAGGCTGATCTGTATGGCCAGTTCGATCCAGTCGATGCCCTTGGTGTCAGACACGTCGAAGGCCGCCGCAACGCCTGTGCCGACGAATGCGGCCGCGATGCCGACGAGGATCGTCCACAGCACGCCGATGCGCTGGCGTCCGGGGACAACGAGCCGCCCAAGGATGCCGATGACAATGCCGATCACGATGGCGCTGATGACACCTGAGATTTCCATGGCTGCCCCTCATTGAAAGCCCGTGTACCTCAGATGTGCCCCGAGGGGCGCGGCACAGTCTCCTCCGTTTCTTGGGTGTGCGGCACCCAGACGCGCTCGAGACCCGCTTCCAGGTCGTCGAGGGCCTGCCGCGCGGTGGCGATGCGCGCATGGAGGTCGGGGGCGGGGCCGTCCGCCGAACGGGTCGGCCGGGGCGCGCGTTGCCCGCCCAGCGGCCCTTCGTCGCGCTGTTCCCGCTCCAGTTCGCGGGCCTCCTCCAAGGAGCTGATGACGACGCCGATGAGGACGTTGACCAGGACGAAGGAGGCCAGCAGCACATAGGAGGCGAAGTAGAAGATGCTCCATCGCGAGATCTCCAGACCCACGTGGACCGCGTCGCCGAGGCCGTCCAGAGTCATCAGCAGGAAGAGGGTCAGGACAGCACGGCCGATCGATCCGTACTGTTCGGGGTCGTCGTCGGCGAAGAAGACCCAGCCGACCATGGCGTAGACGTACAGCAGCAGGGCGCCCACCATCAGGAAGCTGACGGTTCCCGGCAGGCTGCGGGCCACTGCGACCATGACGATGCGCAGCTGGGGCAGGAAGCGGGCTGTGCGCAGGACGCGGGCCAGGCGCAGCAGCCGCAGGACGGTGGTGTTCTCGCGGATGACGGGCAGGAACGCACAGGCCACGATGGCCAGGTCGAACAGGTTCCACGGATCGCGGAAGAAGTCGCGGGGGCGGTCTGCGTGGGCGCCCGCGCGCAGGGCTATTTCGACGGTGAACGCGGCCAGGCAGCCATGCTCGGCCAGGCGTAACCACCAGTGCCACTCCATCCACCAGGCCCTGATACGTCTCCGCGCCCAGCAGGGCCGCGTTGGTGAGGATCAGGATGAAGACAGTGAGAGCGAACCAGCGCGCTTCGGTGACGGCGCGGCAGCGGCGCGCGAGTTCCTGACGGGTGGAGAAGGCGGCCCGGCCGGCCGTACGGTCGTGCGGATCCGGCATCCTGCGGTCCGTGCTCCTTGACGCGGGAGTTGGTCTCAGCCAACCGGACTGGAAGGGGGGCTTGTTGAGCGATCACGCTCCAGGAGAGACTTCTACAGCACCGTAGATTCCCGCGTGTCACCGGCCCGCCGATCGACCGCCGTCACCCCCCCGAGGAGAGCACACCTGATGTTCGGCTTGAGCGAGCTGGCCCTGATCCTTCTCGTGGTCGTCGTGGTCCTCGGGATCAAGAAGCTGCCCGAGCTGACCCGGTCGGCAGGCAAGGCAGCCCGGATCTTCAAGAGCGAGACCAGAGCACTCAAAGGGCCGGACGCCACCGAAGGTCCGTCCGGCACCGGGCAGGCCGGCTCCGGCGGGGCAGCCACGCGGGACGATCCGTCTGCGCGTTCGTAGCAGCCCGCGGCATCCACGGTGCCCGCCGGTCGTTGCTGCTGCTTGTCGCTCCAGCCCTCTGGCTGAGCGAGACCCCACGGCCACTGGGCGACCCTCTCTGGCCAAGTCCCCGTCCTCTGGCGGATCATGACGTCCGTGCGAAGCCGGTTCACACCCTCGAACCGGCGGTGGCGAGGAACGCGCCCACGCCCGCTTCCGCCGGGACGAAGGTGATCTGCCCGGCGGGGATATGCGGAGCGCCGAACCGGGTTGTGAGTCTCGGCGAGAAGGCTGGTGAGCAGTCCGGAGTCGGTGTCGCTGATCAACCCGGGCCGCTGGCACGAAGACGGCGTCCGCGCGGAGGGACCGTCGCCACCGTCGAAGCGGCACCGCCCAGACCGCCCGGCTCCCAGGCCCCCGCAGCGGCAGCGGCAGCGGCAGCGAGGGACGGTTCGGCCAGCATCCCGATTACCAGCGAGGTGACGCCGGTGCCCAGCTGAGCACCGGAGAGCTGGAGGATCAGCCGACGTACGGTCCGCGGCACGCGGGCCAGGCTGAGGAGGAGGGCCACCAGGAGCAGCAGGACCTCGGTCACCGTGCCGCCTACAACCTCATGCGGGCGGAAATCGGCACGGCCGGACCCGGAATCGCTTGGCCGCCATCGCAAAAGACAGGCAAAGCACCGAGTTCAAGGCTCTGACCAGCCTCGCTCGAGGATGCTTTTCGGTCTTTCCCGCCCCACCTCCCGGCACACGCCTTGGAGCACCCGCGGCAGCCATATCCTTCTACGAGTCTGTAGAGGGAACGTGCTGCTGACAGGGGTTGCCCTCGCTGCACGCCCGCCTTTCACCTGCTCTCACGACGAAAGAGGACGCATGGCTTCGGTGGACCTGGACAAGGTGCTCGACAAGGCGTGGGCCGACAAGAGTCTGTCCGAGATCCTGGCAGCACCGGTAGGCGCGCTGAAAGGGGTCTCGGACCGCGACGGAGAGCTGTTAGAGGAGGCGTTCGGGGTCAAGACCGTCGCCGACCTGGCCGACTTGAAGTACGTCCGCTGGGCGCAGGCACTGGCTGCCCTCG
>NZ_JBYIVZ010000095.1:0-17630 GCF_057710365.1 Streptomyces sp. bgisy027 | reverse complement strand
GTCGACGAGGTCCGCCATGGCAACCGGAGCGAACCTTGACAGCCCTAATTCCACATAATGGGGAATGCGTATGTCTCCTCCCCACAGCGGCACATCCGCCTCGGCTATCTGCCCGAGGGGCCGGACAACACTCTGTGGAAAGTCGCCGCCCACGCCGATCCTTTTGGTCCTCCACGTTGGATGGCCACCTTCGACACTCCCACGCCCACCGAGTTGGTGACCGCCTTCACCACTGCCCTCGTCACCAGTTACACGAAGGGACCGGACGCCTACCTGTCCGGTACGACCCACCGGGTCGACCAGGCCCTGAACTCCCTGGCACAAGCAGGATGGAAACGCACGGACACGTGGTCCGCGACCGTGTGCACCGCCCCCGACCAACTTGCCGGTGTCACCTACTCGCGCCGGCTCCCCGACTCGCAGGCTGAGCTGCACTCCGACACGCACCGATGGCTGCTGTGGGGAGGCCAAGACGGTTACAGCTCACGCTGGCACGCCTCCTTCACCTCCCGCACGCCCATCCAGCTGATCGCGGCGGCCACCGCACGCCTTGCCGACCCGGCACCCGCGCTGCGGTATGCGCCCCAAGTCCCGTCCCGAAACCGCGGAGCGGCCCACATCACTCCAGTCACACCGCCGGTACCGACTCCCCTGGATATCCGCCGAGCCGCTGCCGCCCGCGCTCGCACGACCGTTCCCCGAGTCATGGTGCGTGCTCCGATGCCAGCGACAGCATCCGGCCCCAGCGCCGTTCTTCCGGCCCGCGCCTTCCGGCGTCGATAACCGACGTACCCCAAAGGGCAAACCACGTGACCGGTAATGCACTCGACTGTCCTATCAGACCCGTCCGCAGATGCCCGCCCGGGGCCATGGCCGTCACCGTCGAGTTCGGCCACCCCATGCGCCGCATGGTCCGCTCCCAGTCAGCCTCCTTGGAGCAAACGCACCAGCGAAGCAGTGATCACGCGGTGACGGCCTCTGAGGGGCACGAGCTTGACCGGCGACTCACCCCGTTTGATCAGTGCGTGAAGGTGGCTACTTGAGACGCCGAGCGCGGTCGCGGCCTTGGGGACGCTCACCGTAGCGGGCCAGGAGCGGATCTCATCGAGAGTCGGGCCGTTGCTGGACTTCGAGCGGCCTTCGTCGGCATCGCTCGCGGTGACCCGCGCATGAGCAGTTCGCTCGGTGCGGGGCCGCTCCCACAGCCGGAGCAGGGCGCGCAGCCGGGCAATGTCCTCTGGGGGTGGCAACGGCGCGTTGTCCACGAGGTTCCGGATGTGCGCCTCTCGTTCCTCAGGCGTCACTGGCCTGTGCTCGGTCCGTACGACTGGGCCCGGTGAGGTGTCCGCGAGTCATCATGCCGCGCCCCTGTTCTAGCCGCCCGTTCACGCTCAGCTTGCTCTGCCGCGAGGCGTTCAGCGGCGGGGGCAAGGATTGGTCTGAGCTGTGCGATCAACTCAGGGGGAATGCCCACGGTGCGGATCGCACGGTCGGCCTGGGCACGGGCATCCGCGATCTCTTCCGGGGTGAGGATCGCGTGGCGCTCTTCCTTGGTCATCAGATCTCCCGCCTTCGTACAAGCCAAGTGCATCGCCCGACAGCGGGTCCGGCAAGGCTCGCAGAAGATGTGCGAATCGTGCGTTCGAGCGGACCAGGGGCCCGAACCTCCGCACGCTCAGAGTGGTCCGTCGGCCTCGGCATCCACCAGCCGCACCAGTTCCTCGACGCTCAGCTCGATCCGCCGCCCATCAGCCATCCGGGACCGGCCCAACGACGCCGCCTCGACGTCGTCGACAGCCTCGTCGTGCTCGTGAATCTCCTCGCTACTCAAGCCCGCTCCTCCTCTTCTCTCTATCAGGCCACGCAAGCGGCCGCTCCCGCACAAGCCGAGTGGACGACCGTTTCATTCCGCGTTGGACGGACATCAGTCGCCGCATCCGTGGCCAGTTCGCCCACGGCAGACGCACACCGCGGGCAACGACTGGAGACCTCGTCCGAGTCCATGTCAACGTACGGAGGCCCGGAAAAACCGCAGGTCAACGAAGGATTACCTGTTCGTGACGCTCACCACCACAACCATGTTCCGGCCTCTCGCAGAGCCTCCTCCGCCCGCCCTCGGCGACCGTGAGTGGCTTCTCGAATGCCACTGCGCCCGGCCCGTGACCGACCTCCTTAAGGCCCAGGGATGGGACGTCGTCGCCGACCTGGACTGCAACGTCCACTGCTCCAGCCCCGACCGACGCGTGTACGTGGGCTTTCTCCCCGAAAGCCGGGAGGCAGCACGCGGCGAGCTGTGGCACATCCATGTCACGGACAACAGCGGCACCAGGGCCTGGCGCCAGACCTTCGGACCGCATACTCCGGCACACGCCGTCGCCGGATTCCTCGCCGCTCTGACCACCTTCCCCTCCCGCTACTGCACCTGCGTGTGACACCCGCTCCGCACTCTCATCGCCCAGGAGACCGTCTTGCCCTACGAGATCACCGTTGGCCAGCTGGTTCACCAGCTCCAGACCTTCGACCCCGACCTGCCTGTGTACCTCGCCGTCAATCCCGACTGGCCCTACGCCCACCGCATCGGCCGCACCCTGGAGATCACCGGGGCGTCCGGAGCCGTCTACATCGCTGAAAACGGCCAGGCGGGCGTGCTGCCGCCCGCCGTCCGCAACCAGCTGGACTGGGCCGACGTATGACGTGCCACCCGCGGACACGGCCCGCTGCGCCGCCGATCAACTCCTCCGACTCCTCGCACCACCTGCTCCTCAGTGACCTGGTCCATCACCCCATGCCACAGTCGGTTCGCGGCGCTCTCCTCCGCTGTGTGCCGCCTCATCCCGCCCAGCCGATCCGCACGGTGTGGATAAGCGACCTGAAGCCCGAGCGTCTCCATCCCGGCTCCATTCTGCTCAGCTGGGAGCCCGGCCTCGGAGGCGGAATGGATGTGACCGCTCGCCTCCGTCTGGCTTCGGCGGAGGTCCTCCTCGCCAGCTGGCCGGACCTCCATGGCGACTGGACCACGGTCGTGCACCCCACTCTTCACGAGGTCATCGAGCTTCACACTGCGCTGTCCGTCGCCACCGACGCCCTGCACCTCGCCAACCACCTGGCGAGCCGCTGACGAGCCGTTCGCCGCGAACTTCCGAGGGCTGCACCCACGATTGGGGGCAGCCCTCGTGGCGTTGGGACATCGGAACCCTGTGTCGGACGGCCGAGCGCCTTCTTACTGCCGACCGCTGGTGTGCCCACGATCGCGGCTGTTAGAGGCGTATCCCGCTGTCGCCCAGGATGTCGGCGGCTGCCGCACGAAGGCCCTTCACGGCCTGGTAGAGCAAGTGCTCCCGCTCAGCGGCGAGCGCCGTGTCGTCGGCCTTGCGGGAGGTGTCTTCCGCGTGAGCGTCACGCACCATCCGCTGCACGACCTCGGCGAGGGCGGCAGCCGCGCGGACCACGGCGTAGAGCGCCTCCACCACGGAAGGCAGCCCTTCCAAGATGACGAGTTCGGCGGCCCGGTGGACGTCACGGGCCCGGGTGACGAAGCGTTCCATCTTCTGGTCGACGTCCCTCAGATCCGGCCGGTCCTCCCGTAGCGCGTCACGCACCGCGTCCAGGGCGACATCACGGTCGTACACCGCGCCCAGGTAGTTCGCGTAGGCGTCCCGGCGGTGCTGCCGACGCCACTCAACGAACTGCGAGCGCGCCGCCGCGCGTCCGGTGACCATCGCGGAGCCGAGGGTCGCGAGTGAGCCTACGGCGGCACCGAGCAGAGCGGCGAGTCCAGCGTCCATCGCCCCATTCTTCCTACGCCCAGGCCTACTTGAGGTACGAGCAGAAGCGAGACCTGGTCGTTCACAGGGAGCCTTATGAGCCTGCCGCATGCACCACCGGACGTCGTCTACGGTGCTTGCCCGCAGGACCTATTCGGGCCTGAACTCTGTCAGATACATGCCGGCGAGCGTGCCGTCGTAGCCCGTGGCCTGGGCCGCGGCCTCCAGGCTCGGATAGTCCTGCCCTCCGACGTCGATCATCGCCTCGTAGTCCGCGCGAGTCAGTTCGCGCTCGATCCACTGGTGTGCGCAGCGGCAGCGGATGCTGATCTCGTTGTGGTCGCAGATGACCATCCAGTCGCGCCGTGCGCCGCACTGCGGGCACATCACCGGGATCCCGGTGATGACGATTTCCTCGGGGTGGGTGGTGGCGCGGAGACCGATGGTGCTGTGGCTGAGTTGGATCTCCTCCTGGAGGCGCCGCAGGGGATCGTCGCCGAGGGCCGTCTCCGGCAGAACGGTTCTCTGAGGGTGGAGGCCTTCGTCCAGTACCTGCATTGTCTCCTTCTCCATATCAACTAGCCCTAACAGGCGCCGGCCGTCGGTGTCCAGCTCTTTGCGCTGCTCAGCGCCTTGGTCCTCCGGGGTGAGGCTCCGTACGGTGGGTCACGGCCAGCGCCTCGGGTGCCAGTGGCGGAACCGGGTGAGGGCGCGATTGCGTCGCCCGAGTGTCCGTGCGTGCACGCGGTGGTGCCATGGTGGCGGGCAGGTTGGCGATGCGTCGTAGCCGCCAGACGAGGACGTCGGTGAGGCTGTCGGCGGTTTCCAGTTCGCGCCATTCGACGGCTTGTTGGAGCAGGGCGTCGGGGTCGTAGCCTGCGCGCTCGGCCTGGTCCAGGGTGGCGGCGAGTGCGTCCCAGCCGGGTTCGCGGCGTACGGAGTCGGACTGCTCGGACAGGGCGGCTTCGAGAGTGCTGGCGTACCGCTCTCGTACGGGTTCGGGGAGGCGCCGGCCCTGCTCGCGCATCGCGTTCATGGGAGTGGCGGCGGCCGATCGGTAGGCGCTGCGCAGGTGTTGTGCGGCTCGTTGGGCGGCGGCTGCCTGCTGGGCGTGGCCGCGGGCGGAGTGCCAGCGGGCGGCGACAATGGTGACGAGGACCATCGTGGACAGGACCATCGCGGTGGTGCCGCCGTCTTCGCCTTTGCCGAGGGCGTTGCCGGCGCGGATGATGCCGCGGGCGGCGGAGCGGATGGCGCGGTTATCGGCGCGCTCGGCGCAGATGTGGGAGCGGGTGGCGCGTTCGAAGGCGCGGGCGGCCTCGGCGAGTTCCCTGCGGGTTGAGGCCGGGGCGGTCTGGGCGAGGGCGTCGAGGAGTTCGCCGACGCCGACGAGTTGGGCGGAGGAGTCTTCGTCGTCGTCTCCGTCGAGGATCGATACCGCCCGTTCGGCGGCCGGGAGCGCCTGGCGTCGGGCAGGGGCCGGGCGAAGTATTCGGTCATCTCCGTGGTCGGTGACGGGATCGTCTTCGAGGAGTCCGGGGTCCAGGCGCTGACGGATCTTGGGGAGGGAGAGGTCCGGGGCGAGTTTCGAGCCGGAGAACCAGATGGGTTCGCCGTCGCGGTTGCGGTCGTCGGGGAGGGCGACCTTGTATCCGAGGGTGTCGCCGGACGGGGCGATGCGCTGTTCGACCCGGAGGCCGGCTTCGGCGAGGCGGTGGAAGAACTCTTCCTCGCTGGCGGCTCCGGCCAGGGCGTGGCGGACGCTCTCCCGCAGGGTCTCGCGAGCTGTTTCCGTCCGGCCGGTTCGTTCGGCCTTGGAGCGTTCGGCGCTGGTGGGGCGCTGGGCGGCGGTGCGGTCGCCGCCGTTGAGGATCTGCAGGCCGAACTCCTTCTCGATCTTGCGGCATTCGGCCTGGGCGCGGATGCCGTCTTCGTGGCGGCGGGGGCTGCGTCCGTCTTCGCGTTTGAGGGTGGCGACGAGGTGGATGTGGTCGTCGGCGTGGCGTACGGCGATCCACCGGCATGCCTTGTCGTCGCCGTACTCGGCGATGCCGGTGGCGTTGACGATGCGGCGGGCGACCTCGGCCCATTCGACGTCGGTGAGGTGGCGGTCGCCGGGGGCGGTGCGGACGGGGCAGTGCCAGACGTGCCGGGCGGGTCGCCGGTCCTTCGGAAGGGCGAGGACGGGGAGGTCGAGTCGGTCGGTGAGTTGCTTGAGCGTGGCGGTCGGATCGCGTCCGGGGTCGGGAGCGAGTTCGGGCATCCAGGCTGCGACGAGGTGCGGGTCGGTGTGTTCTTCGCGGCGGCCGGGGCCGTAGAGGTAGTTGAGGAGTCCGTACGTGCGGCTGCCGGTGGAGATGTCGGGGACCACCGTCAGCGCCGCGCGATCTCGATCGCGGCGGCCTCGACCCGGTCCGCGGCCCGCAGGACACGGGCGACCGCGTCGTCCGCGTACTCCGCCTGACCGCCGGAGTTGAGGATGCGGGCCACCTGGTTGAGGTTGTTGCCGGCGCGGGCGAGCTGTGCACTGGCGGCCATCAGTTCTTCGACCCGGCCGCGCTGGTCCAACAGCCAGGGCTGGGGGCCGCCTTGGGCCTGGGCGACCGCAACCGCCGCGTCCGCGAGGAACCCAGCGGTCTTCAGGCCGACGGCTTCCGCAGCGCGCTTCACCAGAGCGAGTTCGTCGGAGGTCAGTCGGACGCTGCGGACTTGGTCGCGGTGCACGCTCTGGCGCAAGCGAGGGCGCGTACGCGGGACGGCGGGCGGGTTCGGTTCTTCTCCTGGCTGCGATCCGCCCTCGGTCGTAGCCTCCGAGCACGGCGCCCCCTGGTGCCGGGCCTCCGCCGCCCCTCCCCGGGCGGAGGCTTGCGCTTCCGAAACTCCTCCGCAGCCCGTGGCAGCGGAGGAGTTTCGGAAGCTACAGCTTGCTCGGCCTCGTGCCGGGCAGTCGTCTTGCTGCAGGTCAGAGGTTGTTTCGGGCGATTCGGAGCGTGCCATCAGGGAGTCTGGGCCTTCGTGCGGCGCACGTCGCGGAGGATCTCGGCGACGAAGTCGAGCGCGAGGACCGGGTGGTGCAGGGTTCGGGGCGTGCTGGCGAGGGTTCGCTGGACGGTCCAGGTGCCGTCCGGGCCGGGTTCGGCGTGATGCAGGTGGCCGTACCGGCGGAGCACGGTGATCCAGGCGTCGGCTTCGGCCGGGGTGGTGGGTGTGGTGCGCAAGGTGTGTCTCCGGTGCGTGGAGGAGAGGTGGTCGGGTGCGGGCGGGCGGCCAGGTTGTGGCCGTTGGCCGCCCGCCGTCCGGGCCGGTCGGCCAGCCGGTCGTGGTGACCGACTTGTGGCCGGTCTCGGCGCGGAGTTGTTGCATCAGGGCGGTCAGCCGGTCGTTGGCCAGCGTTTTGCCCTGTCCGCGGATGGCGTCGGCGACGACCTCGCGGGTGACCTTGCCCGCGTCGGCGACCGCCTGGCGGGCGATCGGCAGGAGGGTGTCCGCCAACGCGGCGGTGTCCGGGCCGCCGGTGTCCGTGGTCTCCGAGGCAGTGTCCGGGCTGGTCTCCGGCTCGGTGACCGTGCGGGTGGCGAGCCGTAGGCGGGTGACCGGGGTAGGTCTGCTGACTGGGTGTCCGCCCAGGTCAGCGGTGTCTCCGCCGTGCTTGGGCTCCGGCTCCGGGACGCTCTCCGAGTGTCCGGACGGCTCCTCCCTGTCAGCCGTTCGCGGTGCGTCCGGGCCAGAGGTGACCGCCGGTCGGCCGTTCTCCGGCCGGGAGAGCGGGGCCGAGTGTCCGGAGGTGACCGGAACCGACGGCCGGTGTCCGTCCGCCGCCCGTGGGGTCTCCGGCCGGTCAGCGGCTATCCGGTCAGTGCGAACGGCGAGGGTGTCCGGGTGTCCGTGGTGACCGGCCTCGGTGACCCGGCGGGCGATGAGGATGTACAGGTGGACGGCTCCGGCCAAGGCGAGCGGGGCGAGGGTGGACAGGGCTCCGACGGTGACATCGCCGAGTCGGAGTCCGCCGCCTCCGGGGTGCTGCTGGTTCAGGCGTACGGCGTGCAGAGCGTTGGCCCAGATGCTGGCGGTGGTCGCCGTGCCGAACAGCGTCCACACGTACAGCCGGGCGGCGAAGGAAGCGGTGCGCAGGACCAGGAGGGCGCGGACTCCGTAGGCGATGAAGCCGTCGATCACCAGGGGGAAGAGGAACGTGAGGGGGCCTCGGACGTGAATGGCCGTGGCCATCTGCTGCAGGGCGTCGTACGAGAGCGCGCATCCAGCACCGCCGAGCGCGACGATCGCGGCTCGGTCCCAGGCGGTGATCCGCGCCGGTGTTGGCACGCTGTGGCTCACGCCGCCGTCCCGAGGTCGTCGCGTGCGGGAGTCTCGGCTGCGGGCGCCTTGAGCTCCTTGGTGGGGCTGGCCTTGGACTTCTCCTTGGTCTTGTTCGCCTTCTTCTGGTCAACGGCTCGGTGCTGGATCTTCCGGCGGGTGCGGCGGTAGAGCTTCTTGGCGTGCGCCTCGGTGATCTTGAGCATCCGGGCGAGGTCTTCGGCCGGTATTTCGGCGTGGTAGGCGGCTATGACGAGGGCGGCGCGCTCAGCCTGGGTGAGGTGGATGTCGCGGCCGGCCAGTACGTCGTTCACCCGGGCGGAGTCGGCGCGACGGTGGAGCTTGCGGTGCAGGGGGTGGCGTTCCTCCTCGGTCATGCCGCCCCGGATGCCGTCGTGGTCGCCGTTTTCGAGGGCCGCGTCCAGGCAGGTGGTGCGGACGGGGCACTGCGCGCACAAGGCCTTGGCGGCGCGGATGCGGTCCATCTCGTCGGGCTCGGGAAAGAAGATGTCCGGGTCGACCTGGTGGTGGGGCGTCGAGCGGCAGGCGGCGCTGTCGTGCCAGGTGAGGTTGCCGAGGGTGCGCGGCGTCTGGTTCTCGGTGCTGTGCATGTGGGGTCTCCGGTCGCCCTGGGCGCGTTTTGGGCAGGCGCGTCCCAGGGGTTGGTACGTGAAGGGGGCGGAAGCGGTGGCAGCCGGTCGCGGGGATCAGGCGGCGTCGACGCGGCGACGCTCGGCTGCGAGGGCTCGTCTACGGTCGGGGCCGTCGAGGATGACCTTGTCGCTCATCTCGGTCAGCCGGGAGGCGACCCGGTCGCCGATGTGCTGGCGCAGGTCGGCCATGCCGAGGTTGGTGGTGATGAGCGTCGGGAGCATCTCGTTGTAGCGGCGGTTGATCAGTCGCATCGTGATCTCCTCGGTCCACTCGCTGTTCTTGGCCGCGCCGAGGTCGTCGATGATCAGCAGTGGGCAGCGGGCGAGGTCCATCAGTTCCCGCTCGCCGTCGTGCCCGGGGCGGGGTCGCAGTTCCGCGTACAGGTCGGCTGCTGTGGTCGCCTTCCAGCGCAGCCGGACTCCGGCGAGGAGCAGCGAGCGGATCGCGCCGTACGCCTGGTGGGTCTTGCCGGTGCTGGTGGTGCCGACGATCAGCAGCGAGCGGCCTTGGGCGATGCCGGGTGCTCCCTTGGGTCCGGGACGGCCGGCCTCGGCGATCGCGCGGACCCAGGCGGCGACCGCCGGGTGGTCGGCGACGGCGGCCTGGTAGCGGGCCGGGATGCGGGCCTGCGCCGCCTGGAGGGCGGGGATCGGCTCGACCGTGTCGGTGAGTTGCACAGCCGGGTCGATGCCCCGTGAGGTGAGGATGTTGGCCAGGCGGCGGGCGATGCCGCCGATGGGCTGGGCGTCGTGGTCGCGCATCACAGCTCCTCGGCGTAGGCGGCGGCAGGGTCGGTGGGGTTGGCCCAGGCCCGGTGAGCGGGCACGTTAGGCCGCGATTCCGTCCGCACCAAATTGGTGGGGGTGGCGTTCATGGCCTCGTGGACCAGGCTCGGCAGGGTGCTCGGGTGCAGCCCCTTGGTCCGGTGGCGAGCGAGCCCGGCCCGGATGTGGTCCGGGTCGATGCCCTCCGCGAGGAGCTTGGCGGTCTCCCGTCCGAGGTGGCCGAGCACGCCGCTGGGCGGTCGGTGGGCGCAGGCAGCGGCGTACTCGGCCATGAGCTGCTGGGTGGAGACGGTCTCCGGTGCGGGGGCGCCTGCGTCCCCCGAAGGAGAAGTAGTTCCTAGATCCAAGTTCCTAGGTCCTAGATCCGGACCGTGAGGGCTCATCGAGGGCTCACTGAGTCCTCCGTGAGGGCGCCGTGAGGGCTCACGGCGTGCGCTCTGATCTGCGGTTTTGTGAGGGGCGGGGATCGCGTGCGGAGCGCGTGAGCCATCACTGAGTCCTCCGTGAGGGCTCATGGAGGACTCCGGGACGTCTCCGTGAGTTCGCAGTGCGTCCGGTGCGGGCTGCTCGACGTCGTGGTGCGGGCAGGCCGGGAAGCGGACGCCGCTCGGCCGGTTGATCTTCTGGTGCTGTCGCCAGGTGACGATGTGCAGGTACCGCTTGCCGTCGTCGCCTTCGTAGCGGCAGATCAGGTGGGCGGCGGCCAGTTGGGTCAGGTCGTCCTCGACGTCCACGGGGCCGTGCTCCGGGCGCAGCGACCACAGCAATCCGGTGATCACGGCGGGCTGGTCGCGGAAGCGGCCGTGGTCGTCGGCCTGGGTGAGGAGGCCGAAGAAGGTCCGCTCAGCGGCGAGGGAGACAGCGGCCAGGGACTCGGACGCGAAGGCTTCGGGCTTGATGGTTCGGATCCGGGCCACGGGTCAGCTGCCCCCGTCCGAAGTTGCACAGGCACTGACAGTGGGGTGCAGGGTCCCGGTGGTGAGGTCGAGGTCGTAGGCCTCGTCCCAGTCCGCCTCGGGGAAGGCGCGGATCACCCAGCGGGCGGCGGCCACGCACTGGGGCCGGTTGAGAGGTATCGGCTGCCCCCGCCGGTCGTACGCGCGGGAGTAGGGGCTCGGCCAGGTCTGGCTGGGCTGGTGCTGCGAGACACGGATGACGCGGGCGCCGGGCACCATGTCCGCCAGGAGAGCGGCCAAGCGGATCTGGCGGGTGCCGTCAGGAGATTCGACGGCCTGGGCGTGCTGAGCAGCGAGTGCCCTTCCGCTTCGGGACGCGGGCATGGGAGAATTCCTCACTCGTAGGTGGGGTGGGACGGCCGTTCTCGTCGAAAAGGCCAGCCGACTCGCCCCGGTTATGAATCCGCGCCCTCAGGGGTGGCGGGCTTGGCGCCCGGGAGCTGCTAACTCCTGGGCGCCGCATCATTTCCCCTTGGAAATCACGGACTTGACGTTGGATGCGGTTTGGTGTCTCTCCCTTGAGAGGTTCGGGTTCGGCGGTTCCGCCGAGGGAGCAGCAACATATGCAGACGGCGGTCAACACTCGAGCGGATAGCGGGGGCTGGGCGGGTTCGACGCCAACTCGACATATATCGCTGGGTCAGTGGGTGCCAAGACTCAATGGGTGCGTGCCACTAACTCACAGCTGAATCCGCGAGAGTCTCGGCATTCGAGCCGGACGGCATTACCAACGGCCGTTCGATGAAGCAGAGACACACGACACTCCTCATGCGACAGCCACCCGCGCGTACCGGTTCAAGGACAAGAAGTGACCGCACCGCGAATCCGCACCCTTGCGGGACGACGCCGCGAAACTTCCAGCGCCTGAGAGACGAACTCGCTGACGCCGATTCCCACGGCGAGAGCCCCACACATTGGACGTCGCGGTTGCACTCCCCTCGCGCCCTCCCTCAGCCCGAGAGCCTCGACAGGACGCGAACACCAAGATCGAGCAGGTATGCAACCGAGCCCGTTCTTCGCTAAGCTGAAGCTATTCCCGACTGGAGAAAAAGTCAACGCGCTGGATGATCCCCAGCTTGCATAAAAAACGAGGGCCCCATGTCTGCTCGTCACTTCGACCGCGGCCGTCTGCGTACGGTGCGACGGGCTGCGGAGATCTCGCAGGTTGCCGTGGGCGAGGCCCTGGGCGTGTCCGACTCGGCGGTCGCCAGCTGGGAGAACGGCGCGCAGACCCCAGACCCCGAGAAGCTGCCCGCGCTGGCGCGCGCTCTCGGCCGCGATGTAGACGATCTGTTCCCTCGGTCCGGGCCGCCTGACCTGACTGATCTGCGGTGCGATGCCGGCTACTACCAGTACGAGACGGCCGCGCTGATCGGAACCAAGAGCGCCGGCCCCGTGGCAGGGGCCGAGCGCGGTGAGCGACGACTCAAGGACAAGTACGTCCCGGCCCTGGCGGGGGCCTACGGGGTCAGCGAGGTCGAGCTGCGGCGAGCGGAAGACCGGTCGATCGCCAAGGCACAGGGCATTCCGGCCGAGGAGCCCGCAGCGTCGGAGGCGGAGGGGGCGTCGGCCTCCGGTGCCGCTCCTGAATCGCTGACCGAGAAGATTGCTCTGCTGCTGGACAGTACGTATCCCAGTCCTCCGGGGCCTCCGTCCGATGCGGAGATGGCGAACGCGGTGAACACCAGCGCCGGAGCGCGGCTCCTCACCGAGGAGGAGTTCCGGGATCTCCGTACGGGCGCCGCCGAGACCGCTTCCCCGGAGGTTCTGGACGCCCTTGCCGACGTCATCGGCGTCTCGCGGATGTACTTCGAGCCGGACGACGCCGTGGCCGCTCAGGTCTATGAGGGCCTCCAGCTCCTGGCAGCCGCGAGGAAGGGGGCCGTGAGCCGGGTCAAGGCTCGTGGCCCGGGCTCGGGAGGCCTGTCGCCGAAGGCTCTGGGGCTCATCAACGAGCTGGTGGCGGAGCTGGAGGAGAAGGAAACGGACGCGAACGAGTAGCGCCTGCCCGCGGCTGACGGCCTGCGGACAGGACGTACAGCTACTGCTGTCCCGCCGGCCCGCCCGGCTCGTAGAGACCACCGGCGGCGACCACGGTCCGCACCGTCTTCAGAACACCGAGATCCTCCAGGGGATCTCCGTCGATCACGAGCAGGTCCGCGCGGAATCCCGGGGCGATCCGGCCCGTCGACTCACCCAGCCCGAGCGCGTCTGCGGCGTCGGCGGTCGCCATGTCGAGGATCGTGCCGTTCGACAGGCCCAGGTGCGCGTAGAAAGCGAGGGCGGGGACCAGGCCGTCGAACCCGGCGCGCTGGACTCCGGCGTCGGTGCCGGCGATGAGCTTGGCGCCGGCCTCCGCCATCTGCCGTACGAGATCGAACATGGCTGCCGCCCGCTCCTCGCCGAAGAAGCGGGGAAGCATCTGCCAGTGAGGGCTGACGGCGGGGCAGACGGCGATGTCCCGGTCGATGATCTGCTTCAGGACGTCCTGGCGGAGGTCGAAGCCGTCGTTCGTCATCCACGTGCAGTGCTCGATGGTGTCGACGCCTGCTTCCACGGCCGCGGTGATGCCGTCCGTACCGTGCGCGTGGGCGGCCACCGGGAGCCCGGCCTCGTGGGCCTCGTCCACCAGGGCCTGGAGTTCTTCCGGGGTGAACTGGCTCTGCCAGCTCTTCGGCCCGTCCTTGGTCAGACCGCCTCCGGTCACCATCGCCTTGATCACTCCGGCACCCGCCGCGACGTTGCGCCGTACGAGGTCGCGGACCTCGGTCACTCCGGCGACCTCGCCTCCGAGGAAGTGACAGTGACCGCCGGGCGGGGTGGCAGGCGTCCCCGCTGAGACGATCCGGGGGCCTGGCGTACCTCCGCGGGCGATCTCCTCGTCCAGGCGCAGGGCGAGGCCGTTGCGGTCTCCGAGGTCTCGGACCGTCGTCACGCCGCTGCGCAGGAGCTGCTCCGCACGGCGTCGCATGTCCTCCAGCAGCGTCTCGTCGCTGGACTCGTGGAGCGCTGCCACGGGGTCCGCGCTTCCGTCGAACGCGAGGTGGACGTGTGCGTCGATGAGCCCGGGCACGATCGTTCCGTCGGGGAACGCGAGATGCGGCGTGCTGGTGTCCACCTGCTCCGCGATCGGTGCACGCGGTCCCACCGCTGTGATCGAGTCGCCCTCGATCAGGACGGCGCCGTCGTCCAGGTACGTCCCGGAGCCGACGAGGACTCGGCCAGCGGTGATGAGCATCTGGTTTCTCCTTGGCTTCGGTGGTCAGGCGGACAGCCGCAGTGCGTCCGACACGGCGATCAGCTGGCGTACGTCCGCTTCCCGGTTGTCCTCCTTGGGCACCGCCAGCGGTACCGCCGAACGAGGCGCGAGTTCGCCCTTTCCGATCGTGTCCACAGCGTGCCGAAGTCGGGCCGCCAACACGGCCGGGGGGAGGTCGAGCACTTCGGTCTCCTCCGACGTATCGGCCAGATACGGGCTGACGTCGACCAGCCCGTCGCGACACTCCACTATCCGTCGGTGGTAGCGACGGTGCACGCCGCGCGCCCGCCACCGGTCCCACAGCCCGGAGGAAGCGGGTCGCAGCACGTTCTCGGGACAGGCCTCGGCGAGCAGTCGCCACAGCGGAGCCAGCCGACGGTGGTCACGGCGACGCCGCAGCCAGAGCCGCACCGCCGTGATCCTCGCGCGGGCGCCCGGATAGGTGACCCCCACGAAGAACAGCAGGATGGACACCACCAGCAGGAACGCGACGCCCGTCATGAGCGCCTGCGGCACGGTCCCGCCGCTCCACCGGATGACGACGAAGACGGCGCGGACAGCGCAGGCCACCGCCATCACGCCGAGACCGACGGCGGCCATCCACAGGCCCGTGGCATGCGGGCGCCTCGACATACGCGCGTAGCGGTGCGTCCACCGGCCGGCGACGCCGAGGGCGTACATGAGGTACAGGCCGGCGCCGCCGTAGAAGAAGGCGATCTGCGGGATCGTCATGTCCGCCGTACTGAAGGAACCGGCGAACACCTCGTGCGGGACCGACAGCGCGGCGACCGTGATCGCCATCGCCACCGCGGCCACGACGAGTGCCTCCCGCCTGGCGCGCAGTCGCCCGGCCCGTTCATCGGCCGAGTACAGGTAGAAGCACATGAGGAAGTAGACCGTGAGCAGGAGCAGCACGTTCTGAATCAGTTTCGCGGTGCCGTGTCCGGCCACGGTGTCGACGCCCGAGGCACCGCCGGGCATGGCCAGCGGATAGGACAGCGCGGCGCTCAGCAGGCAGAGCGTGACGGAACGAAGCGGCGCGTCATGGGGTGCTCGCGACCACTGGTACAGCTTCCAGACGACGGCGGCGACGAGGCCCAGGAGGATCACTTCGGTCACGGGTCAGAGCCACCCTCGCCGGTCGCCCAGCGCGGCCTGGACCCGTCGGACCGAGGGGTCCTCGGACAGCGGGGTGACGTGATCGAGCACCGACGACCATTCCAGGATGATCGTGGCCGCGAGCTCGACCTGGCACTCCTCCCCGTCCTCGTACGAGCACCGGCGGGCGACTCGTCGGATGAGCTTCGGGTCGAGTACGGGGATCAGAGTCGCCCAGCCCTCGACGAAGTCGTCCGGCGCCTCCTCCTTCTCGGTCTCCTCCCACTCGGCTACGAAGATGTGGAAGAGCTCGTGCAGGATGATCTGCTGCTGATGCAGGTGTGTCGTCTCCTGCTGGTAGAGGATCAGGTCCATCTGCGGGGTATCGATACACAGCCCGGAGGGACCCGGCTTCTCCAGCGGGAAGGGCCGAAGGACGATCGGACGCCCGCGCCTCTCGCCAACCAGTCGGCACAGCTCTTTCACATCCAACGGTGGCTGCACGCCGAGGGCCTGCAGCTCTCGCCGCAGCCGACGGTGCAGGTCTCGTTCCACCGTCCGCTTCCGAGCCGTACGCCAGCGCCCCAACCTCCGACGGCTCACTCCGTCCCTCGTAGGCACGTTGGATGCAGCCGCGTCACGGTCGTCTGTTCCCGACCCCATCAGTAGTCCCCTTCGTACCAACCGTGGATGGCTCGTCCACGAAGCCGGGCGATGCCAGCACCCGTATCGAATCTGGTCCGGTCCCCGCCGCGCTACAAAGCCCATGGGGTGATCACGGGAGTCGAAGGCGGTGAGTCGAGCCGAACCGCGAACGCCCCGGCCCAGGGCGCGCAGGAGTGCGCACCTGGAACTCCCCACAATCGAAAGTCGCTAGAGCGAACGAGCAATGCGCCATATCAAGCGCCCTCGGCAGGCTTCGGGAACTTCATCGGACACTACGCGACGCCCTTAGCAGGATCTGACCGAAAGTAGCCCCGCGAGTCACCAGGGCGCACGGGAACAAACCAAGCTAAATCACCACATGAAGATGTAGATCATGCCCTTGAGCTGGCACTTCAAGGGACTTGATGCGCACACGCCAGATATCATGAGGGATGCTAAGTTCGTTATCGATCTGAGATATTTTCACTGTGAATACATAGGGCAAAGTTCGCTATACGATCCAAAATTTCCGCCCCGCCTCGATCGGGGGCGGGATGTGGCCCTAGCCACTTTCGGACAGCTTGGACATCATTCGCGATTAGGCTTCGCGACCATGCGTACCGAGATAAGCAGCCAAGGTGACAACTACCTGGAGTTCTGGAACGAGTACCATCTATGCACCCTGACGACGCTCCGACCAGACGGCCGCCCGCATGTCGTGCCGGTCGGGGTCACCGTGGACGCCGAAGCCGGCGCCGCTCGCGTTATCACTCGCAAATCGAGTAGAAAAGTCGCCAACCTTCAGGCGGCACGCCCCGGGCAGGCACGCGTGGCGGTCTGCCAAGTGGACGGAGGACGTTGGGCGACGCTGGAAGGCACCGCCGAGGTCCTCACGCATCCGGACGCTGTGGACGACGCCGTGACGCGCTACAGGCAGCGGTACGGGCGGACACCGGCTCCGGATCCGGAGCGCGTGGTCATCGAGATCACGATCGACCGGGCCCTGGGCCACGTCGATGCGCCGAAACCCATGAAAACGAACGCTGCGGCCTGACGAACCAGCGGGCCGTCATGGGGTTGGTTCATGCTCGATGCGGCCTACAGGCGAAGCCGATGAGAGACCTCGCACTCGACGGACAGAAGCTCAATTCCCCATCCATGTCACCCGCACAGTTGGGAATGAAGAGTCGGGGGTCATTGCGGGGGCCCGGTCCGGTTGTTGACCTCCGATTGATTGTCACGTGATGTAGACGTTCAACTACAGCTGGGGAGAGGGCGATAGGTCGCCGGTGGGAAGCGGATGCCGACAGACGCCGGGTTCGCGCGTCGTCTGGGCAGGTCCCGCAAGAGTTGGGGCTGACGAGCAGCTCGGCAAGTTGCCCGAGCACCTGGGAGATGAACAACGGCGACATCGCGGCGATCGGTGGTGACGAGTCTGCTCTTGTGGCCAAGCCTCTTCCCGAAGGTTCTCCGTAGGCGCTGACGAGCGCCTCGTGATCATTCCGAGGAGTCTCCTCGCCGCCGCGAAGCCAGCCATGGCCGATGCCAATGTGCGCGGGGCCAAGCCAGCAGGCGTCAAGCACCCTCTTCACGTCGCTGGCTGAGGGCCGAGATCCATTCCTGCCTGTCGAGGCCTGCCTTCAGGCGTTACGGGAGGACAACGCCCGTCCCGAAGCGATGACCACCGACACGTCGGTGGTCATCGCCGCACTTCCAGAAACCAGGCTTCTCGTCATGGAAGGCGTTCGGCCGAGGGGCCTGGCTCAAGTCGGTCGATCTGATGCAGGAAGCACAGCCCGCGATCATGTGTCAGTTCGATGACGCCCCGGCCCGTGGCCTGGTGCTGTGACAGGCCCGCTATGTCGAACTACCGCCGTCGGAGCACCTCGTGTGGGAGATGGCCGCGCTCCGGGAGCGGGTCCGTCGGGTCGAGCGCATCCGGGTTGTAGCCGACCAGGGGCGACCCGGCGTCCAGGCCCTCTGATGGTTATCCGCACTTGTCGTTCTCGGGACCATTCGCCTCTAGCAGCTGAGGTACACACCGGACGGCGTACTGGCCGGCGCGTATCGGCATGACGACGCCGAGTTGATCGAGACCTGGCGCAGGGACTTCGAGGTGCTCTACGGCATCGGCGGGGACTTCGCGTCGTGAGGC
>NZ_JBYIVZ010000094.1:0-17850 GCF_057710365.1 Streptomyces sp. bgisy027 | reverse complement strand
CGTCCTCCAGCCCCCGGCGGGGCGCCTCCGCCGCCGTCCCGCACCTCGACCGTTCCCGCGATGCCGTGCCGCACGACGCAGGGTGCGCCCGCCTCGCTCGTCAGCCGCACCCACGTGGCGAACGTGCCCACGGTCGTCAACAGTGAGGTGTGCGGTGAGGAGAGACCCGATGCATCAGCCCCAGATCACGGCGCCCAGCCAGGCCCCCGCGATCAGCTGGCAGGTGAACAGCTCCGCCAGCACGCTCGATCCGCCCGTGCTCATCGCCGTCCGCAGCGCCGACTTCGCCTCGCCGTGGCTGCCCAGACGCAGCCGTTCCTCCAGGTAGACACCGGCCATGAAGCCGGGGATCGAGCCGATGACGGGGATCAGGAAGAAGCCCAGGAAGGACCCCGCCCCGGCGTACACGGTCATCCGGCGGCCGGCCCAGTTCGGGCGCGACCGGCGGGGCGGGAGCGCCCAGCGGACCACCTGGGACAGGAACAGCGCGACCGTGGCCCCCACCAGCACCCACCACGCGACCGGCTGGGGGTCCTTCACCGTCCACCACATGACGCCGGCCCACACCAGCCACGACCCCGGCACACCCGGCACCAGCACCCCGCACAGGCCGAGCAGGAGGACCAGACCGACCAGCAGCAGGTCCCAGACTCCCATCTGACCAGAGTGCCGGAGCCCGCGAGAACGCGCAGATCAGCGATGCCGCAAGGGGTACGGCTCGGTGCTCGCGCCGCATGTCAGCGGTGCCGTACGGGTACACCCCGGTGCCCTCGGCCCCGCCGTTCCCGCGACACCCACCCCCGCTCGTAGGCGTGCCACCCCAGCTGCAACCGGGTCGACACCCCGGTCAGCTCCATCAGCCGCTTCACCCGGCGCTGCACGGTCCGCAGCCCCACGTCCAGCTGCTTGGCCACGCTCGCGTCGGTCAGCCCGGCCAGCAGCAGGGAGAGCACCTCCAGATCGGTGTCGTCGGGACCCTCCGGCTGCTGCTCGGCGACGCCGGACGTGCCGAGGCCGACCGGCAGCGCCTCCCGCCACACCGACTCGAACAGCCCGGAGAGCAGCTCCAGCAGCCCGCTCGCGTGCACTACCAGCGCGGCCGGCTCCCCGGTGCGCGAGGTCAGCGGCACCAGCGCCAGCGTCCGGTCGGCGATCACCAGCTTCGTCGGAACCTTGTCCACCACCCGCACCTGCTCCTCGCGGCCCAGCGCGGCGGACAGCTCCGTGACGCCGTGCGGCTGGTCGAGGACCGCCCGCTCCAGCACCACGCGATAGCGCACCCCACGATCGGCGGCCCGCTCCTCGGCGTCGTTCTCCATGCCGGTGACGGCGACCGGGCTGCCGGTGACCAGGGCGCACACCTCCTCGCTCGCGCCGAGCTGGAGCTGGAGGAAGCGCTGCGACACCGCGACCGCGCCGATCACCACCTCGACCAGGTCGTGCACGGCCGTCTCGGTGGCGCCCGCCCGGTACTCCTCGGCGAGCAGCGCGGCCGCCAGTTCCGCCTTCTCCAGCTCGTGCCGCTGCTGGGTGAGCAGCGCCCCAGCGCCACCCCGGGCGGCGCGGCGACCCAGCGGCCGGGGCGGGCCGAGGACTGGGCGGCGAGCCCGTGCCGCTCCAGGCGGCGCAGGGCGCGTTCGGTGTCGTGCTCGCCGAGCGTCAGCCGTCGGGCGAGATCCGGTACGTCGGCGGCGCCCGCGGACACCAGGGCCCGGTACGCCGACTCGTGCGCCTCGTCGAGACCAATCGCTTGCAGCATCGGGCCGTGTTCCTCCCCAGGTCGAACACCGGTGTCCGAGCCGTGGCGGAAAACGGCCACGGCGCAAAACCGCCTCCGCACATCATCGCGGTACCACCGCTCACTCTGCCAAGGTGTCGCCACCGCAGCATCAACCACCGCCCGCAATGCCCGAGTTGGGCCTCATCGGCCTGCGCTGTCGCGCTCGCGGGCAAGCGGCAGCACGGGAAGAGGGCGATCTTGGGGACAGCGATTTCGGGTACGGCACCGGGCGCGGCATACCGCTGCTGTTCCCGTGGTACGCGCTGCCGGAGGACGGACAGACCGTCACGCTCCCGGCGACCGGCCACGCGGGCTACGAACCCGGTGAGTTGACGCGGGCCCGGCTCTCGTACTCGTACGACGAGGGCGGGACCTGGAGTGCGACGGAGAACCACAGCGGAGCGACAGGGAAGCAGGCCAGTATCCGATCGGTCCTGACCGACGCGCACGGCGCCTCGGTCACCCAGAGCGTGACCCGGGCCTACGACGTGCGCTGACGCGCGCGAAGGGGATCGGGGCCCGGGTCACCCGGCAGTCGCCGGGCGGTTCTCCCGTGGGGGGTGGGGCCGCCCGGCGACGTGTTTCTCCCGTTGTTTCGCAAGCGCGTTCAAGGCCTCACCCGACCTGCCGTCCGGGTGGGCCCCGCGAGGCCGGATTTTCCGGATGCCCCGTTTTCATCCGGGCCGTGCGGTGGACAATTGAGGGCATGAACCAGCAGGGGGGTAGGCCCACCGGCCGCGAGGACGACTGGTGGCGGCAGCTGTACGGCGACCGAGCCGACGACACGGGCCCGACGACGACCCGCGACTCACTGGACGACCGCTTCGCCTCGGCCGCCGGGACGGTGAACCAGCGGTCGGCGGCGGGTGCGCCGGTCCCTTCACCACGCGCGGACGCCGATGCCGTGGAGCCCGCGTCGACCTTCCCGGCCGGGCTGCCCAGGCCGCCGGGATTCACCGTGGAGTCACCGCCGGCCGACGGGGGGCCGCCCCCGCCGCCGGTCAAGGCTCCCGAGCGGCCGAGCCCGCCCATCGAGCCCACCCCGCCGCGCCCCCTCGACTACGTCGGCGACGGCCCGCCCACCTACGCCGCCGAACCCACCGCACTCCCACCCGCCGACCCGGACGACCTCGACGACCTGGTCGCCGACACCGTCCTCGACGGCGCCCACTACGGCGCCTGCACCCTGCGCGCCGTCTCCCTGCGCGGCGACTCCGCCCGCTACCGGGGCGAACCCCGCCGCGACTCCCTGCTCACCGCCCGCTTCGGCACCGGCGACCACGCCCTGCTTCTCGTGGCGATGGCCACCGGCGCCCGCGCCACCCCGGGCGCGCACCGCGCCGCCGCCGAGGCCTGCCACTGGATCGGCCGCGCCGTCGGCCGCAGCCACGCGAGACTCTCCGAGGACCTGAGGGGTGCGCGGCGCGGCGATCTGAAGTCCGGGCTGCACCGCCTGACCGACCGCAGCCTCGGCAAGCTCCGCGCCAGCGCCGCCGAACAGGGCATGGAACCCGAGGAGTACGCGGCGACCCTGCGCTGTCTCCTGCTGCCCGCCGACCCCGAGTGCCGTACCCGCGTCTTCTTCGGTGTCGGCGAGGGCGGACTCTTCCGGCTGCGCGGCGGCGAGTGGCAGGACATCGAGCCCCGCGTCACCGACGCCACCGGCGAACCCGTCGTCGGCTTCGGCTCGCTGCCGTCCGAGACGCCCGAGGGCGACCGCCTCACCATGGACCTCGGCATCACCACACCGCCGAGCCCCTACGACCCGGCCCCCGAGCCGCCCCGCGAACCCTTCCGCTTCCGTGCCTCCGTCGCCCGCCCCGGCGACACCCTCCTGATGTGCACGAGCGGCCTCGCCGACCCCCTGCGCGGCGAACCCGCACTCGCCGCGCACCTGACCGGACGCTGGTCGGCCCCCGAACCGCCCGGCCTCGCGGAGTTCCTCGCCGACGCCCAGGTCCGGGTGAAGGGGTACGCCGACGACCGCACGGCCGCCGCCGTCTGGGAGGCGTGACGAGCCCGGGCGCTCCTACTCATCCCAGGGCACCCAGGCACGCGCCGAGGTGTCGTAGGCGTAGTTCTTCAGACCCTTGTTGGCGGTCGTACGGAACGGGCGGCCGTGGTCGTCGACGCGGACGGTGCCGGTGCGGCCCTGGGACGACCAGTCCAGTTCCAGGTACCAACTGCAGTCGCAGTTCGCGGTCCGCGCGTCGACCAGCAGCACCTCCGGGTCCTCGGCGGACACGCGGTACGGCAGCCGCATCGCGGGGATCGTGACGCCCGAGTCGTTGCCGTCGGCCGGGCGGGCGACGGGCCGGTCCTTGTCCAGGTCGACATCGAAGTAGCGGGGCGTCAGCGCTCCGCCGCAGCCCTGGTCCATGGCGTAGTCGGTGCCCGCCATGGGTGCCGAACGGCCGACGACACGCACGCGCAGCGCCTCCAGCACCACGGCCGTGGACGACCGGCCCTGCACCGTGATCCGCACCAGGGTCTGCCGTCCGTGCACGGCGTTCTCGGCCCCCGCCCAGGTCGCGGCGTCCTGCGGATTCGGCGGCGGCGCAACCTGCTGCGGCGGCTTGTCGATGACGTAGTCGTGACCGCAGCCGGCCTGCCAGACGTGCGAGTCGGCGCTCCAGGTGAGGGGAACCCCGGTGGACGGCTGCGGCTTGCCGGCCTTCTTCGCGGGCCCGTCGGTGTTGCCGGTGGCTTTCGCCGAGGGCTTGTTCGACCCGTCGGCCGACGGCGAGGGCGTGCTGGGGGAAGGGCTCGGCGACCTGGACGACTTCGGGCGTGGGGTGTCCGGCTCCGTCGTACGGGGCGGATCGACGGCTTCGACGGAGTCGCTGCGCTTGGCTCGGTCGTCCGGGAGGGCGGACAGGCTGCCGAGGGTGGCGAGGAGCGCGGTCGTCACGGCCGCCGAGACCAGCAGACGTCGGCTGCGGTACCAGGGGCGCTGCGCGGGCTCGGGCGATGCCGGGTCCCGTACCGGTTCGCCCGTCGGCTCGGGGGCCGGGTCCGAGGGGGGCGTGACCGCCGCGCCCTTCGCCTCGGCGGCCGCCGTGCGCGACCTCTGCCGCGCGGCGACCGCAAGGATCCACAACCGGTGCAGTTCGAGGCGCTCTTCCGGTGTCGCCCCGCACAGCGCGGCGAACCGCTCGGCGGGGGCGAAGTCGAGGGGGACCGCGTCACCGGCGCAGTAGCGGTGCAGCGTGGAGGTGTTCATGCTCAGGCGGCGGGCCAGCTGACCGTAACTGCGGTCGGTGCGTTCCTTCAGACGTCTGAGTAACGCCGCGAACTCCTGGACGTCGTCGTCGCGTGCTTCCGACACTGTTCTCCCGGGTCCTCCGCGTCCCGGGACGGTATCCCAGGCACTCCATGTACCTGCACGTCAGAAGGGCTGGGATGGTTCCACCGTCGCGGATCGGGAGACGGCGCTTGCGGCCGCCCGCTGTGACGGCTGATGCTCTTGGTGTGGCACCGAGCAGGGCCGGGGGACCAACCGGCGTCGGTGACGCTCCACTTCCGCACGTCCACGCAGTCATGCACCGATCTCATCCACGGGGGAACACCCATGCCCAAGCGCACCCGAGCCGGCGTGCTCACCGCACTCGCCGTCGTCGGCCTCACGGCCGGCACCGCACTCTCCGCCGCGCCGGCCGGCGCCGCACCGAAGGCGCCCGCGCCGAAGTTCCTCGCGGCGTCCGAACTGCCGCCGCACTCCACCGGCTGGACCGCCGACAAGGTCAAGGGCGGCGTCCCTCAGGAGATGCAGTACTGCTTCGGCGAGTCCCTGCTCGCCTACACCTCCAGCTACCGCACCTTCCGCACCGACCTCGACACCGGCGCCCAGCAGCTCAACGTCGTCGTCGGGAACAGCGCCAAGGCCAAGGCCCTGGCCACCCGCCTCGACAAGGACGTCAGGCGCTGCGTGGCACGCATGGACGCCGACCCCGAGGTCGAGGCCGACTACAAGCGCTACGGCAGGCTGCCCGTCGAGGAGGGCGCCCGCGTCCACGGCTTCGCGACCCGTGCCTCGTGGGGCGCCATGGACATCCACCTGGTCTCCGTCGGCCGGGACGGCGGCACCGTCACCGTCGTGCAGTGGGGGCAGATGGGCGACTTCGGGGACGCGCCGGTGAAGGACTTCAAGAAGACGACGCGCACCGCGGTCGACAAGCTCTACTGACCGACGCGGCAACCGGACCATCGCAACAGCGGGGCCGCCCTCCCGGACGGGGGTCGGGCGGGCGGCCCCGCGTCCCTTGCGGGCCGGTTTCCGAACCGCCGCGGCGAGGCCACCTGCCTTCCACGGCGGTGAACACCCGCGAATTCCGGCCAGTTTCGCAGGGTTCGGAAAGGTGGCCCGAGGCGCCCTGTTGCCCCGCCGCCGGACCTGTGGACGTCCACCGCGCCCACGACCCCAACCGCCCCAGCACTTCGTCGGCTACGGCCGGTTCGGCAGGCTCGCGTCGACGCACGGGACGATCCCGCGCGGTCGGCGCGCCCGCAGGGGAGTCGGTCCGCTGCCGTGCACGACCGCACCGGCGGGCCCTCTCCCGCCAGCAACCGATGCACCGGCCCGCCTCCGCTCCCCGCGCGCGCTCCTCCGGCCGGAAAACCGGGGTGTGGCCGGTGGCCGACCCGGCCCCGTCGTCTCCCGCGAGGGCCTCAAGGCGGCCGACGGGTGACGTTTCGGCTTTCATCCATCGTGCCTGGACCGCCCCAACGGTGGCCGAACACCTGGTCGTTCACGATTCGACATGACTGGCGCCAAGTCCCACTGGGAAATGGTCCCCGTGAACGTGTTCGAGCCAGGAGGGGAACCGACATCGGCACGCGGGCGGGGGTCATGAAGAGGCAGGTGCGAGGGGGCGGTCCCGTGACATTCGGGGCCTCCTCGGTGGAGACAGTGGAGGACAGGGCCGCGAGCGCCGGGGAACACGCGCAGCCGCCTCAGCTCAGGCGCAGACTCGGGCGGCGGGACCTACGGGCCGTTCCCGAGGCACGCAGGGCGCTGCGGGAGTGGTTGCGGCACTGGGGGAGGCCGGGACAGCCGGACATAGCCGAACTGCTCACCAGCGAGCTCGTCACCAACGCGCTCGTGCACACCGACCGGGACGCGGTCCTGACGGCGACGGTCGGACCGGGCGGACTGCGGGTGGAGGTGAGGGACTTCGTGACCCGGTTGCCCAGACCACGTGTACCGAACGCCGACGACGGTACGAGCGGCAGGGGCCTGATCCTGGTCCAGTCCCTCGCGGACGCCTGGGGAGTGCGGACGCACGCGGTCGGGAAGGCGGTGTGGTTCGAACTCGACGCGGGCGCCGCTTAGAGGACTCGCGCGGCGCGTGACCGGTGGCGTGCGACGACGAAGGGGCGCGACCCACGCGGGTCGCGCCCCTTCGTCGATGACGTCGATGCGTCGCCGGCCGAAGACTCAGCCGAACTGCTGCTCCAGGTCCTTCAGCTTGCGCTCGAGGGAGTCGAGCCGGGGGAGCGCCATGGTGTCGTCCTCCGCGGTGAGGTCGACCTTCACCGGGTCAGAACCGGTGCGTACGGGCTGCAAAGAGGGACGCGTGAGCACGGGCAGCTGTTCCGGCGCGGATATGGCAGGCTCCGCGGACACCTGGGCCGAACCGGACTCCAGGGCCTGCGGCTCGACCGTCCGTCCGTTGCCGCGGCCGATGAAGCCGCGGTGGCCCCGGCTGATCGCCTTGAGCTGGGCACGCTCCATGCGCTCCTTGTCGCGGCGGCGCAGTCGGGCCGCGTCCTTCTGCCGCTTGTCCTCGCGGACCTCGTCGACCGCCTCGTCCAGGCTGCGCACGTTCTCCAGCAGCATCAGGGACCAGGCCTTGTAGGTCTCGCGCGGCGCCCGCAGCCAGCGGACGATGCGGATCTGCGGCAGCGGACGCGGCACCAGACCCTGCTCGCGCAGGGCGGCCCGGCGGGTCTGCTTCAGCGCGCGGTCGAACAGTACGGCCGCCGAAAGGGACATGCCGGCGAAGAAGTGCGGGGCACCGGCGTGGGCGAGGCCCCGAGGCGCGTGCACCCAGTTGAACCAGGCCGCGGCGCCCGCGAACGTCCACACGAGTATCCGGGAGCCGAGGGCCGCGTCACCGTGGCTGGCCTCGCGCACGGCGAGGACGGAGCAGAACATCGCCGCGCCGTCCAGACCGAACGGCACCAGGTACTGCCAGCCGTTGGACAGGCCCAGGTTCTGCTCACCGAAGCCGACCAGGCCCTTGAAGGAGAGCGCGGCCGCGACCGCGGCGCAGCAGAAGAGGAGTACGTAGGAGGCCGTGCCGTATATGGCCTCCTTGCGCCTGCGACGCTCCTCGCTGCGCTCCCACGAGTCCTCGGTCTTCGCGTGCTCCCCCGACCGCTTGCCGCGCGCCAGTACCGCCACCGCCGCCAGCATGCCCAGGAGCAGTACGGCGCCCGGAAGCAGCCAGTTCAGCGATATGTCGGTCAATCTCATCTGGGGTCCCTTGCATTGGGATAGGGCGTAACGCCCGCCATAGTGGCCCAATCCCGCTGGCCCTCAGGGGGTTTCGGGGCAAGAGGCCGCCAAGGAAGTGCAAGGGGATGCCCAGGGCAGCATTCTGCTCGAACTGCCGCTTGAGGGGCAGGAGTTGAGTTCGAACAAGACTACCCGTGAGGGTGGTGCCACGGAAAGTTCCTGCGCGGAGTGAGGAAATTGTGAAACGCCTGTAACCGTAACGAGTGTCCCGCTCGTGGGTGATCTTACGGCACGAAGGGTGACGCGCCCTCTGAGGGGACCTCAACTCGTGCTGTTCAAAGGGTGTTGTCAAAGGGCGTTGGGCGGGCCGGCCGTCGCGGTGGCCGGAAGTTCAGCTCGCCGCCGCCAGGAGTTTGGTGACCCGGTCCGTGTCGCAGGTGCGCGGGCAGGTGGCGCAGGTGTCCTGGGGGCGCAGCGTATAGAACATGCAGCAGCTCGCCCGGTCCCGGGTGGGCAGCGACTCGCCGTTCGGTCCGGTGAGTTCGCGGAAGGCGGCCGAGCCGACGTACGGCTGCGTCGCGCCCGGCAGGAGCAGTTCCAGCTCGTGGCGGGCCCGGTCCTGCTCGCCGTCGCCGAACAGGTGGGCGACGTACCACAGGCTCTCCACGATCTCGTCGGTCGCCATGCCCCACAGCGCGCGCCCGCGGCGGCGCATGCGTGGGCCGAAGCCGGTGAGGACGGGTTCGAGGTGCTCGGCGATGGCGGCCCGTACCTCGGCGCGCAGCGCCTCCTCGTCCGGGACGACCCTGGCGCCGGGCAGGGCGGCCGCCGGGTCGCCGGGGAGGCAGGCGAAGGCGGCCGGCCGGGCCGCCAGGCGGCCCATCGGGAGGCCGGGGGCCGTGCGGTCGTACGAGACGTGGGTCACGGGGAGGCGGGGGACGCGGCGGAGCAGGAACCAGGGGACGGTGATCAGCAGGCAGGCGGGCCAGGCGTAGCGGTGCAGGCCGAAGCCGGCGACGACGTCGGGGCGGGCGGGCTGTCCGTAGTCGCGCACCACCTGTGCGTCGTCCCAGGCCAGGAAGGCGTCGAGGGTGTCGCCGCCGGCGGCCAGGGCGGCCGCGGTGACCCATCCGGTGTGGTCGGGCATGGGCTCGGGGGTGGGCGGCTGGATGATGTCCAGCCCCGGGAAGGCCGTGGTGAGACGGGTGTAGGCGTCTGCGAGGGCCGTGGGGGGCACGGGCATGGGGGCCGCCGATCCATGAGACTTGGAAGGTAAGCCTTACCTTATCCGAGATCGCTGCGGTTTGAACTGTCGCGTTCTGCGCCTATGGTGCTTGACGGGTGAGTAACAACCCGCCGTAATGACCCCAAGTACCGACACGTCCGGAGGAGGACCCGTGAAGCAGGGCGCGCAGGGCTCCGCGGTGACGGGGGATCCCGATGTGGCGGGTGGCTCGGACGGGGTGGAAGGTGTGGGCGGCGTGGGGGGCGGGGGGCCCGAGGTTCGTGCGGAGGTGCCGCGTGTGCCTGTGCAGGGGCGGAGTGTCGAGGAGGAGCGGGGCGGTCGGGGCGAGAGGGTCGAGCGGGCTGAGCGGTCTGAGCGGTCTGAGCGGGGCGTGGATGGCGGGCCGGAGCGGGGTGGCGCCGGGGCTGTGGCTCGGGGGGAGCACACGCACAGTGAGACGCCGATTCCGCGGCCTCGGCCGTTGGTGCAGCGGGCCTCGGTGCGGGGGCAGATCCTGGACGCGTTGCGTACCGCGTTGGTCACCGGTGAGCTGACGCCCGGGGCGGTGTACTCGGCGCCCGCCTTGGGGGAGCGGTTCGGGGTTTCCGCGACGCCGGTGCGGGAGGCCATGCAGCAGCTCGCGTTGGAAGGGGCCGTCGAGGTCGTGCCCAACCGAGGGTTCCGGGTGGTCGAGCGGGGGGCTCGTGAGCTGGCCGAGCTGGCCGAGGTGCGGGCGTTGATCGAGGTGCCGGTGATGCTGCGGCTCGCGCGTACGGTTTCTGTCGAACGGTGGGCGGAGTTGCGGCCGTTGGCGGAGGCGACCGTGCGGGCGGCGTCTTCCGGGTGCCGGGCCACGTATGCGGAGTCGGACCGGTCGTTCCATCGGGCGGTGCTCGGCTACTGCGGCAACGAGCAGTTGGTGCAGCTCGCCGATGATCTGCACCGGCGGGCTCAGTGGCCGCTGGTGGGTCCTGTGCGGGTGTCGGGCCGGGGGCATGCCGATCTGCTGGCGGATGCGGCGGAGCACATGGCGCTGCTGGATGCGCTGATCGCGCGGGATCTGGATGTGGTGCGGTCGTTGGTGGGGGAGCACTTCGCCGGGGTGCGGTGACATGTGATGCCTGCGGCGGCCTGTGCCGGGTGGTGGGGGTGCGGGTAGCGCCTGCGGTTCGTTGTGGGTCGGGGCCGTGCCGGGGGGTGTCCGCCCTCGGTCGGGCGGTTGCCCGGCATGAAGAAGGGTGCTGTTTCTTGACGCCCGCCGCTGCGGGCGGACACCCCCCGGCACGTCCCCTCACCGCCGTACGCGGGTGCTGCGCCGACCCGTCGGCGGTTTCGCTTCTGACGGCTCGGACGCTTCAGCTCGTCCGGGCCGTGAAATCAGACCGACCCGCGGGTGGCTTCGCCTCTGATGGCTCGGACCTTCAGCTCGTTCGGGCCGTGAAACCAGGCGCCCCGTCAGCCTCACCCCCTAGCCCCGCTGTCCAGCCCGTCCGGTGTTTGAGGACGAGGCCGTTCAGGGCGAAGGGGGGTCTGGGGCGGCTGCGGTGCCGGGGGCTAGGCCGTTGCCGCGTCGGGGGTCGGTGGGGTGAGTTGGTGGGCCAGCCAGGTGGGGACGCCGCCGAGGAGGCGGAAGAGGCGGGTGGCTTCCTCTCGTAGGCGGGATGCCTCCGGT
Organism: Streptomyces sp. bgisy027; assembly: GCF_057710365.1. Lineage (NCBI taxonomy): Bacteria > Bacillati > Actinomycetota > Actinomycetes > Kitasatosporales > Streptomycetaceae > Streptomyces > Streptomyces sp. bgisy027. The sequence continues at coordinate 6,713 of NZ_JBYIVZ010000094.1, read as the reverse complement.
TCGGTCTCCGCGTCCGCGAGGGACGCCAGGGCGGGGGCCGTGCCCACCAGGTAGCCGAGTTCCTCGCGGATGCGCAGGGACTCGGCGAAGCCGTGCCGGGCCTCCGCCAACTCGCCTTCGCGCAGGGCCAGTCCGGCGAGGTGGCGCCAGGTGAAGGAGAGCAGGAGGGGGTCGGCGTGGGCGGTGGCGCCGGCGTGGGCCCGGCGGTAGGCGGCTCGTGCGGCCTGGGGTGAGCGGGCCAGGTTCTCCGCCAGGAGGCCGCGGCGGAAGTCCAGCAGGGCCCGTCCCGCTGCGCCCGGAGCGATCAGCGCCGCCGCCCGGCCCAGCGCCGCCCGCGCCTCGTCCGCGCGGTCGCGCACTCCGTGCAGCGTCGCCGCGTACGCAAGTTGCCCGCGTTCACAAGCTGCCGCGCCCCGTTCGTCGTCACTGTGGGCGAGCGCCTCGGCCGTACGGAGCGCGTCCTCGGCCTCCTCCCAGCCCTGCTCGGTGTAGAGGCAGCGCTCCACCAGCAGCGACGCCCGCTGGAGCGAGGCCGCCGCGGTCACCGGCCGTAGCAGGGCCGCCGCGTCCGCCCAGCAGGCGCGTGAACGCAGCCGCCATACCGCGGTCTGGAGTGGATCGTCACCGTCGGTCGTTCCGTTACCAGACATGGCGGTATGCGCCACCTGTCCCTCCCCGAGCACGCCATCGAGCTGTTGAGTGGTGGCGGCATCTCAGCACGAATCTGGCGGCCCGGCCAAGAGGGTGGGTGAAGGATTTCACAAAGTCGTGGGACAGCGACGGCACTTGGTGCCATCCGGTGGGGTGGCCGGGTGGGGTCAACTCATCCGCAATGCCAAGAAGAAATCGAGCTTGTCCTCCAGTCGGGAGAGGTCCCGACTCGTCAACTGCTCGATCCTGCCGACCCGGTAGCGCAGTGTGTTGACGTGCAGGTGGAGGCGGGTCGCGCAGCGGGTCCAGGAGCCGTCGCAGTCCAGGAAGGCTTCGAGGGTGGGGATCAGCTCGGCCCGGTGGCGGCGGTCGTAGTCGCGGAGGGGGTCCAGGAGGCGCGCGGTGAAGGCTCGGCGGACGTCGTCGGGGACGAAGGGGAGGAGGAGGACGTGGGAGGCCAGTTCCTGGTGGCCCGCCGCGCAGACCCTGCCGGGGCGTGCCGCCGCCACCCGGCGGGCGTGGCGGGCCTCCTCCAGGGCGCCGCGCAGGCCCTCCGCCGAGTGCACCGCCGCGCTGACGCCGAGCGTGACCCGGCCGTCGTCGTTCAGGCCCGCCGAGAGCGGGGCGCGGACCGACTCCAGCAGCGCGTCGGCGAGGATGCCGGCCTCCGAGCCGTCGTGCTCGGAGGAGACGGCGGGGAGGGGGACCAGGGCGATGGCCTCGTCACCGGTGTGGGCCACCGCGATGCGGTCGGAGGGGTCCGGGCCGGTGGCCAGCGGGTCCACCAGGATCTCCTCCAGGAGGGACTGGGCGATCGGGCCCGCCTCGATGTCGGCTCCCTCCCACTCGGCCCGTGCGACCACGACCTGCCAGTGCGGGGCCGCCCCGAGGCCGGGCAGCAGGACCGGTGCGGCCACCCGGAGGCGGGCGGCGATCTCGGCCGGTGCCGCGCCCGTCTGGACCAGCTCCAGGACCTCCTGGGCGAGGCGGCGGCGGACCGTGCGGGCCGCGTCCCGGCGGTCCCGCTCGACCGCGATCAGCTGGGTGACGCCCTGGAGGAGGTCGAGCCGCTCCTCGGGCCAGTCGCCCGCGTCCGCCTCCACGGCCAGCAGCCAGTCCGACAGCAGCGTCTCGCGCACGTCCCGCGAGCCCTGCGCGGCGCGGCCGCTGCTGCGGATCGGGAACAGGGAGTACGTCGCGGTGCCGAGGGTGATCCGGTGCGGGCCGCGGCGGCCCGTGCGGGCGGCCGTCAGATGCTCCGCCGCCAGCCTGGCGCACAGCTCGGCGGGCAGGGCGGGGCCCCCGATCTCGGAGCCCGCGATGAGCCGGCCCGTCGGCGACAGCACCCATGCCCGCAGGTCCAGGTCCGAGCCGAGGAGGTCCAGGACCACGTCCGGGCCGCCGCCCGCCGGGCCCGAGGTCATCATCCGGCGGTGCCGGTCGACGACGGCCGCCAGATCCCCGGCCCGCTCGCCGCTGACCTGCCGTACGACATGTTCGGTGACCGTCGCGAAGGCCACCGACTCGTGCACCGCGAAGAGCGGCAGACGGTGCCGGGCGCAGGCCGTCACCAGGTCGTCGGGGATGTCGCCGAGCTCGGCCTCACCGGCGGCCAGGGCCGCCACGCCGGCCTGCACCAGGATGTGCACGAAAGGGTCGGAGTCCGCGGCGTCGCGCCGCCAGGCCAGGCCCGTGAGCACCAGCTCACCGCCGGACAGATAGCGACTGGGGTCCCTGAGGTCGGTCGTCATCACGCCGCGCACGGTGCGATCCAGCTCGTCCTCGCCGCCGAGCAGCTTGAGGCCCAGCGCGTCGGATTCCAGCAGTGCGCGCAGCCGCATTCTCGTCGCCGCCGTTCTTTGTCTCGAAATCTACGATGAATCTTGAAGGGTCTGTCGGGGCGGCCCGTACGGCGGGCCGTCGAGCGGCGCCGAGGGCGGTGCTCGTCGTCTTTCGGACGGTGTCCCAGGTCACAGCGTCGTGGCTGCTGTTTCCGGAGAAAGACGTGGAGGTTACTGGTGACCTCCGTTCATACGAATCTACAAGATGCCTACCCTGGCCAGCCAACTCCTTCATGGTTTCCGTGACTGACCTCGGTGGAGCAGCGCGCTGTGTACTGACGTCAATGCGCGTTAACAGCACATGAACGAGCCGGGCCCGCCGCACCTGATCTGGCTCAAACCGTACGACCCACGAGACGAAGAAGAGAGCCGGTCATGGACTTCCTTCGCCCCGCCAGCTGGGAGGAGGCGCTCGCCGCGAAGGCCGAGCACCCCACCGCTGTGCCGATTGCGGGTGGCACCGATGTGATGGTCGAGATCAACTTCGACCACCGTCGGCCCGAGTACCTCCTCGACCTGAACCGCGTCGGCGACCTCTACGAGTGGGAGGTCGGCGAGGAGAGCGTGCGGCTCGGCGCCTCTGTGCCGTACACGAGGATCATGGAGGACCTCCGTGCCGAGCTGCCGGGCCTCGCGCTCGCCTCGCACACCGTCGCCTCCCCGCAGATCCGCAACCGCGGCGGCGTCGGCGGCAACCTCGGCACCGCCTCCCCGGCCGGTGACGCCCACCCCGCCCTCCTCGCGGCCGGCGCCGAGGTCGAGGTCGAGTCGGTGCGCGGCAGCCGCCGTATCCCGATCGACGAGTTCTACACCGGCGTGAAGCGCAACGCGCTGGCCGCCGACGAGCTGATCCGGGCCGTGCACATCAAGAAGGCCGACGGGCCGCAGCAGTACTCGAAGGTCGGCACGCGCAACGCGATGGTCATCGCCGTGTGTGCCTTCGGCCTCGCGCTGCACCCCGAGACGCGGACGGTGCGTACGGGGATCGGCTCTGCCGCTCCTACACCCGTGCGGGCCAAGGCCGCCGAGGAGTTCCTGAACGCGGCGCTCGAAGAGGGCGGCTTCTGGGACAACGGCAAGATCATCACCCCGTCGGTCGCCAAGCAGTTCGCCGACCTGTGTTCGGGCGCCTGCAACCCGATCGACGACGTCCGGGGCACGGCGAGCTACCGCCGACACGCGGTCGGCGTCATGGCGCGCCGCACGCTGACCTGGACCTGGGAGTCGTATCGCGGCGAGCGCCGCCTCACGGAGGGAGCCGCGTAATGCGTGTCAACTTCACTGTCAACGGACGTCCGCAGGAAGCCGACGACGTGTGGGAGGGCGAGTCCCTGCTGTACGTGCTGCGCGAGCGGATGGGCCTTCCGGGCTCGAAGAACGCCTGTGAGCAGGGCGAGTGCGGATCCTGCACCGTCCGGCTGGATGGTGTGCCGGTCTGTTCGTGCCTGGTCGCCGCCGGGCAGGTCGAGGGCCGCGAGGTCGTCACCGTCGAGGGGCTCGCCGACTTCGCCAAGCAGCGCGCCGAGCACGGCGGTTGTGCGACCGGTGCCTGCGGTACGTCGCTTCAGGACGCCCAGGGCTGGGCCGCCAAGGGGCAGGACTCGCAGACCGGTGAGGGCGCCGAACTCTCCCCGATCCAGCAGGCGTTCATCGACGCCGGCGCCGTCCAGTGCGGCTTCTGCACGCCGGGTCTGCTGGTCGCCGCCGACGAGATGCTGGAGCGCAACCCGAACCCGACCGACGCGGACATCCGCGAGGCGCTGTCGGGCAACCTGTGCCGCTGCACCGGCTACGAGAAGATCATGGACGCGGTCCGCCTCGCGGCCGCCCGGCAGGGAGAGGCGGTCTGACGTGTCCACTCCTAACGGCACTCCCACCAAGATCACCCAGGGTTCCCAGACCAAGGGCGGCATCGGCGAGTCCACGCTCCGCCCGGACGGCACGCTCAAGGTCACCGGCGAGTTCGCGTACTCGTCCGACATGTGGCACGAGGACATGCTCTGGGGGCAGATCCTCCGGTCCACCGTCGCGCACGCCGAGATCGTGTCCATCGACACGAGCGAGGCACTGGCCATGGCGGGCGTCTACGCCGTCATGACCTACGACGACCTGCCGACCGAGGTGAAGAACTACGGCCTGGAGATCCAGGACACCCCGGTCCTCGCCCACGGCAAGGTCCGCCACCACGGCGAGCCGGTCGCCATCGTCGCCGCCGACCACCCGGAGACGGCCCGTCGCGCCGCCGCGAAGATCAAGGTCGAGTACCGCGAGCTGCCCGTCATCACCGACGAGGCGTCCGCGACCGCACCGGACGCGATCCTCGTCCACGAGGGCCGCGACGACCACCACAGCGGCCACGTCCCGCACCCGAACATCGTCCACCGCCAGCCGATCATCCGCGGCGACGCGGCCCGGGCCGCCGAGCGGGCCGACGTGATCGTCAAGGGTGAGTACACCTTCGGCATGCAGGACCAGGCCTTCCTCGGCCCGGAGTCCGGCCTCGCCGTGCCGGACGAGGACGGCGGCGTCCACCTGTACATCGCCACCCAGTGGCTGCACAGCGACCTGCGCCAGATCGCCCCGGTCCTCGGCCTGCCCGAGAGCAAGGTCCGCATGACGCTGTCCGGCGTCGGCGGTGCCTTCGGCGGCCGCGAGGACCTGTCGATGCAGATCCACGCCTGCCTGCTGGCGCTGCGCACCGGCAAGCCCGTCAAGATCGTCTACAACCGGTTCGAGTCCTTCTTCGGGCACGTCCACCGCCACCCGGCCAAGCTGTACTACGAGCACGGGGCCACCAAGGACGGCAAGCTCACGCACGTGAAGTGCCGGATCGTGCTGGACGGCGGCGCGTACGCCTCGGCCTCCCCGGCGGTCGTCGGCAACGCCTCCTCGCTCAGCATCGGCCCGTACGTGGTCGAGGACGTCGACATCGAGGCCATCGCCCTCTACACCAACAACCCGCCCTGCGGCGCGATGCGCGGCTTCGGTGCGGTCCAGGCGTGCTTCGCCTACGAGGCGCAGATGGACAAGCTGGCGGAGAACCTGGGCATGGACCCGGTGGCGCTGCGGCAGCTCAACGCCATGGAGCAGGGCACGATCATGCCGACGGGCCAGCCCGTCGACTCGCCGGCCCCGGTCGCCGAACTCCTGCGCCGCGTCAAGGCGATGCCGCTGCCGCCGGAGCGCCAGTGGGAGTCCAGCGAGGGCGCGGACGTACGGCAGCTGCCGGGCGGTCTGTCCAACACCACGCACGGCGAGGGCGTCGTACGAGGCGTCGGCTACGCGGTCGGCATCAAGAACGTCGGCTTCTCCGAGGGCTTCGACGACTACTCCACCGCCAAGGTGCGCATGGAGGTCGTCGGCGGCGAGCCGGTGGCCGTCGTGCACACCGCGATGGCGGAGGTCGGCCAGGGCGGTGTCACCGTCCACGCGCAGATCGCCCGCACCGAGCTGGGCGTCACCCAGGTGACCATCCACCCGGCGGACACGCAGGTGGGCTCGGCGGGTTCGACCTCGGCCTCCCGGCAGACGTACGTCACCGGCGGTGCCGTGAAGAACTCCTGCGAGCTGGTCCGCGAGAAGGTGCTGGAGATCGGGCGCCGCAAGTTCGGCTCCTACCACCCCGCCTGGGCCACCGCCGAACTCCTCCTGGAGGGCGGCAAGGTCGTCACCGACGGCGGCGAAGTGCTCGTCGATCTGGTGGACCTGCTGGAGGGCGAGGTCGTCGAGGTCGAGGCCGAGTGGCGGCACCGTCCGACCGAGGCCTTCGACCTGCGCACCGGCCAGGGCTTCGGACACGTCCAGTACTCCTTCGCCGCGCACCGCGCGGTCGTCGAGGTGGACACCGAGCTCGGCCTGGTGAAGGTGATCGAGCTGGCCTGCGCCCAGGACGTCGGCAAGGCGCTCAACCCGCTGTCCGTCATCGGCCAGATCCAGGGCGGCACCACTCAGGGCCTGGGCGTGGCGGTGATGGAGGAGATCATCGTCGACCCGAAGACGGCGAAGGTCAGGAACCCCTCCTTCACCGACTACCTCATCCCCACGATCCTCGACACGCCGACCATCCCCGTCGACGTGCTCGAACTCGCCGACGACCACGCCCCGTACGGGCTCCGTGGCATCGGCGAGGCACCCACCCTGTCCTCGACCCCGGCCGTCCTCGCGGCGATCCGGAGCGCGACCGGGCTGGAGCTCAACCGCACGCCGGTACGGCCGGAACAC
>NZ_JBYIVZ010000093.1:0-18789 GCF_057710365.1 Streptomyces sp. bgisy027 | reverse complement strand
CCCGAACTCGGCCCGCGTACGACACGGTCCGCCCTAGGACGCGATCTCGAACCGAGGCGGCTGGAGTCCCGCCAGGCACGACTTGTCCGGCGCCGTCGGAGAGTTGAAGAAGGAGACGGTGATCGAACGCGCGCAGGGCGATTCGGCGAACGCGACATGGGCGACGTAGGGGACCGTGACGACGGTCGACCGGCTCAGGGTGCGGGCGACGTAGGCGCCGTTGCTCGCCCCGGTCTGGGCGTCGAACCCCGCCGACATGACGAGCGTCGGGATGCTGCTGCGCGTCACGTTCCTGATCGAGTGCGGGGCCGGGGGGACGCTCCAGGCACGGCAGTCCGCGTGCAGGAAGGGGAGCTGCGGCGCGTTGGCCAGGACCGAGCGCGGGAACGACGGGAAGGCGCGCCGTCCTGCCCGGACCACGTCGGCCTCGCTCTCGAAGGGGGTCCACTCGGAGCAGAAGACGCCGTAGGCGAGCCCGTGGGCGAGTCTGCCGATGGCCTGGGGGCTGAGTTTTCCTCCGGCCCACTGCTCGGCGATGCGCTGCGGGTTGCCGTGGGCCAGTTCGTCGATGGAGCGCGGTACTCCGGCCGCCAGGTGAGTGGCCGAGGTCAGCCAGTTCACCAGGACTCCGCCGTCCAGCACGACCTTCACCGGCGCCGGGCGGCCCGGGACCGTCACGGTCGTGGTGATCGGCCGGGCCTCCAGCTGACGGACCAGGCGCTCGAAGGTGCCGGACAGCTGCGGGTAGCGCCGGTTGCAGGAACGCTGCTGGGCGCAGGCCTTGAACAGGCCGTCGAAGCCCTGGCGTGCGGCACTCCAGGTCAGGCTCGCCCCGGCGAGGGACGGCGGGAGGACGCCGTCGATGCCCACCGACCGGACGCCCTGCGGAAACTTGCGCATGTAGGTCAGGGCCAGGTCGGTGCCGTAGGAGATGCCGAACACGTTCCACTGCCTGATGCCCAGCGCCACGCGCAGGGCGGCGTAGTCGGCGGCGCTCTCACCGGTGTTGTAGGCGCTGAGGGCGGGCCCCCGGCGCTTCAGCTGCTCGCGGCAGGCCCGCGTCGCCCGGACGTGCAGGCGTCCGGTGGACGGGGCACCGTAGACCAGGCCGAGGGAATGGGCGTTGAACTCGTCGATGTTCGGGCACAGCAGAGCCGGATCGGCCGAGTAGGTCCCGCGCTGCGACATGAAGATGACGTCCCGGTCCCGGTTCAGGCCTCCGTCGATCGCCAGCTGGGCCTCGGAGACCGCGTCGTCCCCCGGTCCGCCGGCGAACCACACGATCGGGTCGGCCGCCCGTTTCTTCACCGCCGCCACGATCGCGACACCGAGGGTGATCTTTCGCCCCTTGGGCCGGTCATGCTTCTCGGGCACGGTCAGCGTGCCGCAGCGGGCCCCTTCGAGGGCGGGGATCGGGTCCGCGGTCCGTGGGCAGGGACCCGGCACGAAACGGGCGTTGCCCACTGTGCGGGCGACCGTGCCGAGCGGTGAGCCGGGGCCGTTCTCGGCACGGGCGGGCGCGGCGACGAGACCGGCGAGAAGGAGACCGGCGGTGGCTCCGGCGAGCGTGGCCGGGAGCCGGGGCGCGGGGCGGCGGTGGAGGGGCTGACGGACGGACATCATGCGGTCTCCGGGGTGGGCGTGATGGTGAACGGCTTCGGCGAGAGCCCGGACACACAGCGGGTGCCGGGCGCGGTCGGACGGGCCAGGAAGGAGGCCAGGACGTTCTGCGCGCAGGGCGACTGGGGGACCACCCAGTGGCCGATCCCGGGGATCCGCACGACGGTGGACCGGGCCAGCGTGCGGGCCGCGTAAGCGCCCCAGCGCGCGCCGGTCTTCGCGTCGAAGGTGCCGGACAGCACGAGCGCCGGCACCGTGCTGACGGTCGTCACACGCTGGACGGCGGTGCGGTCCGGGACGCTCCAGGCGCGGCAGACCTCGTACTCGAAGGGAAGCTGCGGTGCCTGCGCCAGGACCGTGTCCGGGAACCCGGGGAAGTTCCGCCGTCCCGCTCGCAGCAGGTCGGCCCGTGTGTGGCCCGGCACCCACTCGCTGCACGCCACCGACTGCGTGAGGCCGTGCGCGAACTCGCCGAGGACGGGCGTGGCGCCGGCGGCGCGGGCCCGCGCGAAGCGGGTCGCATCGCCGTGGGCGAGCTCGTCGAGGGCCGCGGGCACGTCGACGGCCGGGACGGCGTTGGCGACCAGCAGATTCACCAGGGCGCCCCCGTCGAGGACCACCTTCACCGGGGCCCCTCCGGCCGGCGGCCGAGCCGTCACCGTCAAGGGGCGCGCCTCCAGTCGCCGGACCTGCTGCGTCAGTACACGCGGGAGGTTCGGGTAGCGCTTCTTGCAGCGTGGCTGATCCGCGCAGGCCGCGAAGATCGTCCGGATTCCCTCACGGGCGCTGTCCCAGGTCCAGGGCAGACTGACGATCTGCGGAGGCACGACCGAGTCGATCGCCACCGAGCGCACGCCCCGGGGGTGCCGGCGCAGATAGGTCAGCGCCAGGTCGGTGCCGTACGAGTAGCCGTAGACGTTCCACCGCTCGACGCCCAGCGCCCTGCGCAGGTCGGCGAAGTCGGCGGCGTTCTCGGTGGTGTTGTAGGCGCTCAGCTCCACGCCGCGGGCCGTGACGCGGGTGAGGCGGTGCCTGCACTCCTTCGTCGCGCGAACCAGGAGCCGCCCGGTCGACGGGGCGTCGTAGCGCAGGCCCACGGCATCGGCGTAGAAGCGGTCGATCTCCGGGCAGGCGAGGTTCGGCCGTGCGTGGAGCGTCCCGCGCTGGGCCATGACGATCAGGTCGCGGTTCCGGTTCAGACCCGAGTCGATCAGGAAGGGGATGTCTCCGATGGCGTCGCCTCCGGGGCCCCCGGTCATGAACACCACCGGGTCCTTGGCCGGCCTCGCCGACGCGGCCGGGATGATCGCGACGGTCAGCCGGATGGTCCGCCCGCCCTGCCGTGTCCGGTTCTCCGGGACCTCGAGGACCCCGCACCGCCCCGGGATCGGCTCGGGCGTCTCCGGGCAGGGACCGGGCACGAAGCGCGCGGGAGACACCGGTCGCGGCCCGCCGAGGGGCGCCGCCACGGCACCGCCCGGTGTCGGGGCGAGCACGGCCAGGAAAGCCAGCCCTGCCGCGCCCAGTCCCCTTCCGGTACGCGCCCGCCGTCCGCGTCGCTGCGCGTACCGGTACCGCGTCCGCAATCGTACGGACCCGCCGTTTCCGTGCACGGACGGTACGCGGCCCGCCCCGTTGGCCCATTCCGCCATGTGATCCCGTTTCTCCGACGTTCCTGACACATCGACGTCGTCGACGCCGTGTGGCGCCGCCCGCCGGCAGAGACACTTCGGCGGGCACGGCGTACGTCAGCCTCGGCGGGCGGGCGGACGCCCACCACTCGTGGGCGCCAGTCGGAGCAGTCCGGGCTCACCCGGACAGAGGTCCGCCCCCTGCCCGGTCGAGAACCGGGCAGGGGGCAGGCACATGACGGTGGGCCAGGTCCTAGGAGGAGACCTCCGAACGGTCGCCGCCCCACAGCGTGTGGAACGAGCCGTCGCGGTCGGTGCGCCGGTAGGTGTGCGCACCGAAGAAGTCGCGCTGCCCCTGCGTGAGCGCCGCCGGCAGCCGCTCGGCGCGCAGCGCGTCGTAGTACGCGAGGGCCGCGGCGAAGCCCGGCGTGGGCACACCCTGCCGGGTAGCGGCGATCAGGACCTCACGCCAGTCGTCCTGCGCGGCCGCGATCTCCTGCGCGAACGTGTCGTCCGACAGCAGGCTCGGCAGGTCGGCGCGGGCGTCGTAGGCGGCCCGGATGCGGTCCAGGAAGGCCGCGCGGATGATGCAGCCGCCGCGCCAGATCGCCGAGACGGCGCCCAGGTCGATGTCCCAGTCGTACTCGGCGCGCGCCGCGTCGATCTCGTGGAAGCCCTGCGTGTACGACACGATCTTCGACGCGTACAGCGCCTGCTCGACCCGGTCGGCGAAGGCCGCAGCCTCGGCCTCACCGAGCGGTGTCGCCTTCGGGCCGGCCAGTTCGCGCGAGGCCTCGCGCAGCGCCGCGTGCCCGGACAGGGAGCGGGCGAAGACGGCCTCCGCGATGCCGGACACCGGGACACCCAGGTCGAGCGCGATCTGCACGGTCCACCGGCCCGTGCCCTTCTGCTCGGCCTGGTCGACCACCACGTCCACGAACGGCTTGCCGGTCGCCTCGTCGACGTGCGACAGCACCTCGGCGGTGATCTCGATCAGGTAGGAGTCCAGACGGCCCTGGTTCCAGGTCCGGAAGATCTCCGCGATCTGCGCGGGCTCGTACCCGGCGACGTCCCGCAGCAGCTGGTACGCCTCGCCGATGAGCTGCATGTCGGCGTACTCGATGCCGTTGTGCACCATCTTCACGAAGTGGCCCGCGCCGTCCGGACCGACGTGCGTCACGCAGGGTGCGCCGTCCTTCGCCTTCGCGGAGATCTTCTCCAGCATCGGGCCGAGCGAGTCGTACGACTCCTTCGGGCCGCCGGGCATGATGCTCGGGCCGTGCAGCGCGCCCTCCTCGCCGCCGGAGACGCCCATGCCCACGAAGTGGATGCCCTGCTCGCGCAGGTCCCGCTCGCGGCGGCGGGTGTCGGCGAAGTGCGCGTTGCCGCCGTCGATGATCATGTCGCCGGGCTCCAGCAGCGGCGCGAACTCCTGGATCACCGCGTCGGTCGGCTCACCGGCCTTCACCATGATCACCAGGCGCCGCGGGCGCTCCAGCGCCGCCACGAACTCCTTGGCGGTCTCGGCCGCGATGAACTCGCCCTCGTTCCCGAACTCCTCCACCAGCGCCCGCGTACGCGCGGGCGTCCGGTTGTGCACAGCGACCGTGTAGCCGTTGCGGGCGAAGTTCCGGGCCAGGTTGCGGCCCATGACCGCGAGACCCGTGACGCCGATCTGCGCCGAAGTGCTCATGCGTTGGCTCCTAGTGACCTCGATATATCAGCGGTGCCGGTCATGCCCGCCAGTATTTCCCCATCGTCCATCCTGACGTGCTGGTACTCCGAGCGCACATCCGGGGTGGCGTGATGTCGCAGGCACATACGCACGAAACGCCCGGCGCACTCAGCCGTCCCGGGTGCCGGACAACGTGCGCCCCTTCCGCGCCACTTGGCGTGCCGGGGCGGCTGATTTTCCGTCTTGTCATGGCCTGTTCGCAGCGCTTACTTTTGCCCCTCCTGACGCACGTCAATGGGGGGGCTCCTTCATGGCCGTACGCGGCCGGCACCGCCGGTACCAGCCGAACAGGATCAACCGCGCCTCACTCACCGTCACCGCGGGCGGCGCCGGCATGGCGCTCCCCCTCATCGGCACCGGCGTCACACACGCGGCCGACCTGGACACCTGGAACAAGGTCGCCGCGTGCGAGTCGACCAGCAGGTGGCACGTCAACACCGGCAACGGCTTCTACGGCGGACTCCAGTTCGCCCAGTCCACGTGGGAGGCCTACGGCGGCACTCGGTACGCGGGGCGTGCGGACCTGGCCACCAAGGACCAGCAGATAGCCGTCGCCGAGAAAGTGCTCGACGGGCAGGGGCCCGGAGCCTGGCCCGTCTGCTCGGAGCGGGCGGGCCTGACCCGGGGCGGGGACGCCCCGGACATACAGCCGGCCGGCACCACGAAGCAGACCCCGAAGAAGACCCCGAAGACCTCCGTCCAGGACGTCCAGCCGCAGACCACGCCCCAGTCACGGGCCGGCAAGGCCGAGATGTACACCGTCGTGCGCGGCGACACCCTCTCGGAGATCGCCGAGTCGCAGCAGGTCAAGGGCGGTTGGCGGGGCCTGTACGCCGCGAACCGCAAGGCTATCGGCGCGGACCCCGACCTGATCCTGCCCGGGCAGCGGCTCGCCGTGCGCGGCAAGGCCGCCACGATCACGGAGCCGGCGCCCACCACCGGATCCACCCCGAAGAAGACCTCCTCCGAGCCGAAGGAAGAGGCCACCACCGGCAGCCGCTCGATGGTCGCCCCGGTGAGCGCGGCCACGGGCACGCCGTACCGCAAGGCGGGAGCCCTCTGGTCGAAGGGCTACCACACCGGCGTCGACTTCGCCGTGCCGACCGGCACGTCCGTGAAGGCCGTCGGGTCCGGGCAGGTCGTGAGCGCCGGGTGGGAGGGCTCCTTCGGCTACCAGGTGGTGATCCGGCACGCCGACGGCCGCTACACCCAGTACGCGCACCTCTCGGCGATCTCCGTGCGGGACGGGCAGTCGGTCGGGGCGGGCCAGCGCATCGGCCGGTCCGGGTCCACGGGCAACAGCACGGGCCCACATCTGCACTTCGAGGTGCGGACCGGGCCCGGTTTCGGCTCCGACGTCGACCCGGTGGCGTACCTCCGGGCCGGCGGGGTCAGGATTTGACGCGCGTCCGGTGCCGGTCCAGCACCGGCAGCGGGACGTACGGGCCGCCGTAGAAGGGGCCGTAGAGGTTCGGGGTGTCGTGACCCTCGGGATGCGCGGGCTCCGGCTCCTCGTACGGCCCCTGCGCGACCTGCGCCGGGATGAGGATGCCCTCGATGCCGTCCGGGACGAGGATCTCCTCGCGGGGCGGCGCCACGGCCCGCTCCGGAAGCGTGTCCAGCAGCTCGGCGGCGGGGATCGCGCCCAGGTTCCGCCCGGCGGGCGTCGCCCCGGCCGGTACCGTCTCCGGGACCACCGGTCCGGTCTCGGTGCGGGCGATGCGCTCCGTCGTCAGCAGGATCAGGCCGCCCGCGGCCACCACACCGCAGCCCAGGGCGAGCACGGTGCCGGTGGTGCCGTACCGGAAGGTCTCGCCGAACATCGTGATGCCGACCGCGGCCGCCACCACCGGGTTCACGACCGTCAGCGTGGCCAGCGGCGCCGCGAGCCCCGCACCCCGGTAGGCGGCCTGCGACAGCAGCAGTCCGGCCGTGGCGAACACACCGATCGTGGCCAGGGCGGGCACGTCGGCGGCCGACACCCCGCCGTTCCAGTCCACGGCGACGATCTTCGTGAACACCGAGGACATGCCGAACGCTATGCCGGACGCGGTCGCGAGCAGCATGCTGCGCACCGCCGGGTGCCGGTGGGCCGCCCGGCCCGCGACCATCAGCGTCACCACGATGCCGCCGGTCACCAGGGCCACGGCCACCCGCTCGGCGGTGGCGAGGGACTGCGACTCGGAGGCGCCGACCAGGGACAGCAGCCCGGCGAGCCCGACCGTCGCCATGATGGCGCCGCGCCAGGCCGTCGACCCGGCCCTGCGGCCCACGAAGAGCGCCGCCATCGGCAGCGCGAACACAATCGTCAGGGCGCCCAGCGGCTGCACCAGACTCAGCGGACCGAAAGCCAGCGCCACCACATGAAGCAGACCGCCGAGGCCGTTCAGCGCGACCGCCGCCCACCAGCCCGGCCGGCGCATCGGCGCGAACTGCTGCCCCGGCGAGGACACCGCGACCCGTTCCTGCACGATCGCCCCGCCCGCGTAGGCGACGGCGGAGACGAGCGACAGCAGCACGGACAACGCGAGGGCGCTCATGAGCTGCTCCTCTGCGTGAAGCGGGGGCGCGAACCCCGGCGCGGCGAACGGTCGGCTTTCATAATCAACACGATGCCTCGAAACGCTCTTCCCGTCGTCGTACCAGAGCACGCACTGTGTCGTACTGCCGATGGAGTACTGGGGCGCCGGACTCATCCCTCAGGTGGGTGACCCCGGGCGGAGACCCCCAGGTGAAGACCCCGACACCCCCTGGTACTACTGCTCTTCGTGGACCTCGACCCCGATCTCGCAGCGCTCCGGCCGCTCGGCGGCTTCTTCGTCCTACGCGCGACCGGGGACCCTCTTCGGCCGGCCGCGACACCGGCGCAGGCCTACGCGCGGCAGGCCCTCCCGGAAGACCAGGATCCTCTTGATTTCAGGGTCCGGAAAGTCGGGCGCGCCCTGCGCGCCCCCGAGCCGCGCATCGCCGCCTCCGTCGCCCAGCAGGGCCTCGCCGCCCGGCTGTGGTCGGTCGCGCTCGGCTGCGCCGCCCTGTACGACGCCGTCCCCGACCTCGACCCGCGACTGCTGCGCTGGGACCCCGACGGCAGCGCCCCCGACGACCTGTGGCTCACCGAGGTGCGACCGCGTCCCGCCGACGCCGCGACCGTCGCCGACGTCGTCCTGCACGGCCACCTCGAACCACTGAACGCCGCCGTGCGCTCCCGGTACCGCGTCGCCGACGGTCTGCTGTGGGGCAACGCGAGTTCCGCGCTCGCGGGCGCCGCCCGGCAACTGGACCAGTGGGCGCGCGCCCACGGCCGTACCGACGTCGCGGCACGCTCCCGCGCACTGACCGCCGAACTCCTCGCCCACCCCCTGCTCGCCGGCACCGGCACCCTCACCGCGGCCGGGTTCCGGCGCCGCAGCTGCTGTCTCTACTACCGGGTGCCGGGCGGCGGGGTGTGCGGTGACTGTTGCTTCACACGAGCACCGCGCTCTTCCCCACACGCCCCATCTGGGTGACCATGAAAGGGCAACCAGCCGCTGAGAACAGGGGGTTCCGGGTGCGAGTGGGACTGCTGACCCGGGAGTACCCGCCGGACGTGTACGGCGGCGCGGGTGTCCATGTCGAGTTCCTCGCCCGGGAGTTGCGGGATCTCGTCGACCTGGAGGTGCACTGCTGGGGCGAGGGCCGCGCCGTCGGGGTACTGCGCCACCGCCCCTGGTCCGCCCTCGACACCAGCAACGACGCGCTGCGCACCTTCTCGGTGGACCTCGCCATGGCCGCCGGCCTCGAAGGCCGCGAACTCGTCCACTCCCACACCTGGTACGCCAACCTCGGCGGCCACCTCGCCAAGCTGCTGTACGGCATCCCGCATGTGATGACCGCCCACTCCCTGGAGCCCCTGCGCCCCTGGAAGGCCGAGCAACTCGGCGGCGGATACGCCCTGTCCAGCTGGGCCGAGCGCACCGCGATCGAGGCCGCCGACGCGGTGATCGCGGTCTCCGGTGCCATGCGCGAGGACATCCTCGGCTGCTATCCGGTGCTCGACCCCGGACGGGTCCACGTCGTGCACAACGGCATCGACACCACCCTGTACCGGCCCGACCACGGCACCGACGTCCTCACCCGCTTCGGCCTCGACGCCGACCGTCCGTACGTGCTGTTCGTCGGCCGCATCACCCGCCAGAAGGGCGTGCCGCACCTGCTGCGCGCGGTACGGCACATCGACCCGGCCGCGCAGGTCGTGCTGTGTGCCGGCGCGCCCGACACCCCCGAGATCGACCAGGAGTTCCGCGATCTCTACCGGGAGCTGAGCCGGGTCCGCGAGGGTGTGCACTGGATCCCGCAGATGCTGCCCCGCCCGGAAGTGATCCAACTCCTCACACACGCCGCCGTGTTCGTCTGCCCCTCGGTGTACGAGCCGCTCGGCATCGTCAACCTGGAGGCGATGGCCTGCGGTACCCCCGTGGTGGCCTCGCAGGTCGGCGGCATCCCCGAGGTCGTCGACGACGGCAAGACCGGCCTGCTCGTCCCGCTGGACGACGACTTCGAGGCCGGCCTCGCGCACGCCCTCGACTCGGTCGTCGGCGACCCGGAGGCCGCCCGGCGGATGGGGGAGGCCGGACGGGAGCGCGCGGTGGGGGAGTTCGGCTGGGACGCGGTGGCGCGGCGGACGGCCGGGCTGTACCGGGAGATCCGCAAACAGGCTTAGTGCGCTCTGCTCAGGGGCAGGCTGGCATCAACCACGGTGAGGGGAGCGGCCATGCGTCGTGGCGGACCTTCGGTGCTCGGAATCGTACTCGCGGGCGGAGAAGGCAAACGCCTGATGCCCCTGACCGCGGACCGCGCGAAACCAGCGGTCACCTTCGGCGGCACGTACCGCCTCGTCGACTTCGTCCTCTCCAACCTCGTCAACGCCGACATCCTGCGCATCTGCGTCCTCACGCAGTACAAGTCGCACTCCCTTGACCGGCACATCACCACCACCTGGCGGATGTCCAGCCTGCTCGGCAACTACGTCACCCCGGTCCCCGCCCAGCAGCGGCTCGGCCCGCGCTGGTACCTCGGCAGCGCGGACGCCATCCTCCAGTCCCTGAACCTCGTCCACGACGAACGCCCCGAGTACGTCGCGGTGTTCGGCGCCGACCACGTGTACCGCATGGATCCGCGCCAGATGCTCGCCCAGCACATCGAGGGCGGCGCGGGCGTCACGGTGGCCGGCATACGGGTGCCGCGGGCGGAGTCGTCGTCGTTCGGCGTGATCAGCCCCGGCTCGGACGGGCAGACGGTGGATCGCTTCCTGGAGAAGCCCGCCGACCCGCCCGGACTCGCGGACGACCCGGAGTGCGTCTACGCCTCGATGGGCAACTACATCTTCACCACCAAGACCCTCGTCGAGGCGCTCCAGCGGGACGCCGAGGACGAGGACTCCGTGCACGACATGGGCGGTTCGATCCTGCCCCAGCTCACCGACCTGGGCGAGGCCCAGCTGTACGACTTCAGCGCCAACCACGTCCCCGGCGAGACCAGCCGCGACCGCGGCTACTGGCGGGACGTCGGAACCCTGGACGCGTACTACGACGCGCACATGGACCTGATCGCCGAGCGCCCCGCCTTCAACCTCTTCAACCGCAGCTGGCCCATCTACACCCACTCGGGCCAGCTCTCCCCGGCCCGCTTCAACGCGGGCGGCATGGCCAGCGAGTCGATCATCAGCGCCGGCTGCCTGATCCGGGGGCAGGTCACGCGGTCCGTGCTGTCGCCGGGAGTGGTGGTCGACCCCGGGGCGGTCGTGCAGGGGTCGGTGCTGCACGACAACGTGCACATAGGGCGGGGCGCGGTGGTGCGCGGCGCGGTGCTCGACAAGAACGTCGACGTCCCCCCGGGTGCGACGATCGGCGTCAACCCGGAGCGGGACGCCGACCTCTACACCGTCTCCAAGGGCGGCGTGATCGCGCTGGGGAAGGGGCAGCAGGTCTCGTAACCGGGGCCCGGACACTGAAGCGGCCCGCCACCCTGTGCTCCGGTGCCGCTACCGGCTGCTGCGCGGGCATCGCCGAACCGGGCTCTACGACGATGGCAGTGCGCGGGCGGCAGCGGCCGGCGGTCGGAACCGCCGGCCGCTGTGCTGTCGCTGCTGCGACCGCCGGCCGGGTACGGACTGATCGGGCCACTGAGGTGACCTGGGTCCCCCGTCTTGACGCCTCTCGGGTGACGCGCTCGGGATGCCCGGTGCCGCTACCCGTGGTGAAGTGACGTCATATGCACCATGAGTCCCGCCCCTTTCACGAGAGGCGGGACTTAATCTGTCGTTAACTGAGCGTAGCTTGATCGTACTTGACTGTAATCGCCAGAGGGCGATTGACTGCTGGTCCACCCCTTCGTCGACGCGAGGCAAGCCATTGACTTCTGACCTGCTCGCACCCCTCGACCTGGCGTTCTGGAACATCGAGTCCGCCGAGAACCCCATGCACCTGGCTGCGCTCGGGGTCTTCGCGGCGCACTCACCCACCGCCGGGGCGCACGCGGCCGATCTGCTCGCCGCGCGAGCCGCCGCCGTGCCGGGGCTGCGGATGCGCATCCGGGACGCCTGGCAGCCGCGCGGCCTGCTCCAGCCGTTCTCCTTCGGCGGCGCCGCCCGCGAGCCCGCGCCGGACTTCGACCCGCTCGACCACGTCCGGCTGCACGCCCCGACCGCGGACTTCCAGGCCGAGGCCGGCCGGCTCATGGAGCGCCCGCTGGAGCGGGGCCGGCCACCGTGGGAGGCCCATGTGCTGCCGGGCGAGGACGGCGTGTCCTTCGCGGTGCTGTTCAAGTTCCACCACGCCCTCGCCGACGGACTGCGGGCGCTGACGCTCGCCGCCGCCGTCCTGGACCCGATGGACCTGCCCGCGCGGCGGCCCCGCCCGGAGGACCCCACGCGCCGCCGGCTGCCCGATGTGCGCAGGCTGCCGGGGCTCGTGCGCGGCGCCCTGTCCGACGTCGGCCGGGCACTGGACATCGGTGCCTCCGTCGCCGTGTCGACGCTGGCGGTGCGCTCGTCGTCCGCGCTGACCGCCGAGCCGAGCGGCACCCGCCGTACCGCCGGGGTCGTGGTCGACATCGACGACGTGCACCTGATCCGCAAGGCAGTCGGCGGCACCGTCAACGACGTCACCATCGCGGTCGTCGCCGGCGCCCTGCGCCGCTGGCTCGACGAGCGCGGCGACGGCAGCGAGGGCGTCGCGCCGCGCGCCCTGATCCCCGTCTCCAAACGCCGCCCGCGCACCGCCCACCCACAGGGCAACCGGCTCTCCGGCTACTTGATACGGCTTCCGGTGGACGACCCCGAGCCGCTGCGCCGCCTGGCCGCGGTGCGGACCGCGATGGACCGCAACAAGGACGCGGGCCCCAACCGGGGCGCCGGCGCCGTCGCCCTGCTCGCCGACCACGTCCCGGCGCTCGGTCACCGGCTCGGCGGACCGCTGGTGGGCGGTGCCGCCCGGCTCTGGTTCGACATCCTCGTCACCAGCGTGCCGCTGCCCGGCATCGCCCTGAAGCTCGGCGGCCACGCCGTCACCGAGGTCTACCCCTTCGCCCCGCTGGCCCGCGGCCAGTCCCTGGCGGTGGCGATCTCGACGTACCGCGGCCGCGTCCACTACGGGCTCGTCGCCGACGCCGAGGCCGTACCCGACCTCGATGTGCTCGCGCGGGCCCTGTCCCAGGAGGTCGCCGCGCTGATCACCGCCTGCGCCCCCTGAGCCCGGCGTTCTCCGGACTGATTCGCCGGATTTTGGAGGAGAGGCCCGGCGCTCCGTAGAATTCCGCGTTCGAAAGCGAGCGCGACCGGAGCGCCGCGGGTGATCAGGGAACGGCAGCGGCGATGACGGTGACAGAGGACGGCACGACGGCGACCACGGCGGACGTCGTGCGGGAGCCCGGTGACGAGATCGTGTACGGCCCCGGCATCGACCCCGAGCGGCTCGCGCTGTGCCTCAGCGTGCTGGAGGAGCTCGACAGGCTGGAGGTCGACCACCCCGACGCCGTCGCCGTGCGCCGGGCCACCGCCGGTATCTACCGCACCGTCAAGCAGCGCCGCCGCCAGGAGCGCCGGGCCGCCAAGACCGCGCACGACAAGCACGTCACGGAGGCCACGGCGACCGGCTCCGCCCAGCGCATCGACGACGAGACCGAGGGCCTGCTGCCGTCGTCGAACACCGAGGAGGGCAGGATCGCGGGGATACTCCAGCGCCCGCGCTCCTGCTACACCTGCAAGTCCCGGTACGTCGAGGTCGACTACTTCTACCACCAGCTCTGCCAGGACTGCGCCCGTCTCAACCGCGCCAAGCGCGACGCCCGCGCCGACCTCACCGGCAAGCGCGCCCTGCTCACCGGCGGCCGTGCCAAGATCGGCATGTACATCGCGCTCAGGCTGCTGCGCGACGGGGCGCACACCACGATCACCACGCGCTTCCCCAAGGACGCCATCCGCCGCTTCAAGGCCATGGACGACTCCGGCGACTGGATGCACCGCCTGGAGGTCGTCGGCATCGACCTGCGCGACCCCGCCCAGGCCGTGGCCCTCGCCGAGCAGGTCACCGAGGCCGGCCCGCTCGACATCCTCGTGAACAACGCGACCCAGACCGTGCGCCGGCTGCCCTCCGCCTACGCCGCCCTGGTCGAGGGCGAGAGCGCCCCGCTGCCCGCCGGTGAGCTGCCCGCCCACCACGTCATCGGCGCGTTCAACTCCGGCGCGGTCGACGGCCTCGCCGCGCTGCCGCTGGGGACCAGCGGACTCGACGCCCAGAAGGTCGCCGATCTCGCCCTGGTCGCGGGCAACGCGAGCGTCGCCCGGCACCTCGACGGCACCGCCATCGACGCGGGCGGCCTCGTGCCCGACGTCGTCGAGTCCAACACCTGGGTGCAGACCATCGACCAGATCTCCCCGGTGGAGCTCCTGGAGACCCAGCTCTGCAACTACACCTCGCCGTTCATCCTGATCAGCGCGCTGCGCCCGGCGATGGCCGACGCCGCGAAGAAGGCGGTGAGCGGGCGCGCCCACGTCGTGAACGTCTCCGCGATGGAGGGCGTCTTCGGCCGTGGCTACAAGGGCGCGGGGCATCCGAACACCAACGCCGCCAAGGCCGCGATGAACATGGTCACGCGGACCAGCGCGCAGGAGATGTTCGAGAGCGACGGCATCCTCATGACATCGGTCGACACCGGCTGGATCACGGACGAGCGTCCCCACTACGACAAGCTCCGCCTGGCCGAGGCGGGGTTCCACGCTCCGCTCGACCTGGTGGACGGGGCGGCGCGGGTGTACGACCCGATCGTGCGGGGCGAGGCGGGGGACGATGTGTACGGGGTCTTCCTGAAGGACTACGCGCCAGGTAAGTGGTAGGCGGAGCTCGTAGCGCGTCTGCGGGTTGTCCGCGGCTGGTCGCGCCCACGCGGCGGAGCCGCAATGCGATACGGCCCCGGGCCCCTAGCGGGTTGCGGCACCGCGCGATCGTAGGCGCTCGTGGATGGCGTACCCCGTTGCCGTCCCTGCCGCCCGCACCCGCGTCCCGCCATCCACCACCAGATCCGCGCCCGTCACCCACTCCGCCGCGTCCGAAGCCAGCCACACCACCGCCCCGGCCACGTCCTCCGGTTCGCCGATTCGGCCCAGCGGCAGTCCGGCGGCGACCTCCTCCTCGCCCGGCTCCCACACGAAACGCGCCATCTCCGTGCGGACCAGTCCGGGTGAGACGGAGTTGACCCGCACCTTCGGGCCCAGTTCGCCCGCGAGCTGCCGGGTCAGGTGCAGGAGGGCCGCCTTGCTGGTGCCGTAGGCGCCGATGCGGGGGCCGACATGGGTGGCGCCCTCCGTGCAGACGTTGACCACGGCGCCGCCGTGTTCGCCCATCCAGGCGTGCCAGGCGCACTGCACGAGCCGCAGCGGCGCCTCGACGTTCACCGTGAACGCCTCGCGCCAGGCGAGCGGATCGACGTCCATGAGGGGGCCGTACGGCAGGTTGGTCGCCGCGTTGTTCACGATCACGTCGATCCGGCCGAACTCGCGCAGGGCGAGGTCCGTCACCGCCCGGGGGTGTTCCGGGTCCGCCACGCTCCCGGCCAGCCCGACGCCGCCCAGCTCGGCGGCCGTCCGCCGGACCTCCGCCGCGTCCCGCGCGGTCACGCAGACCAGCGCCCCGGCGGCGGCCAGTTGCCGGGCGACGGCGTGGCCGATGCCGCGCGTGGCGCCGGTGACGACGGCGGCCCTGCCCTTCAGACCGTACGGCGGCGTCATCGCCGTACCGTCTCATGACGGGCCGTCAGTTGGCAGCCCCGAGGGGTGAGTTTTTGGACGCCACCAGCTCCAGCACCGCCCGCCAGTCCTCCAGCTCCCCGGCGTCGAACTCGGCGCTGCGGCCGTCCTCGTCGGCCTGGTGCAGGCGCAGCAGGTCGTCGTCGGCCAGGTCGCGGGCCCGGCGGTGTTCACGGACGAGGCGGGAGACCCGTTCGCCGAGGAGGGGGCGGACCGCGTCCGCGGCGCAGTCGGAGTGGCGGGTGACCTCGCCCGGGCGCAGCAGCGGGCCGATGGCATGAACGAGCCCCGCGACCTGGAGTTCCTTGTCGGCGGGGCGGGCACGGCGCAGCAGGGCGGCCGTCTGGAGTGCGTGTTGGTGGAGATCGACTCGGGTGCTTCCGAGGCCCGGGGCGTCCCGGCTGCCCCGGCAGGCGTACAGCAGATCCATCAGCTCTTCGACACTGCGCAGCTCCATGCGCCAGTCCTTCCGCCGGACAAGCCGTTGCCGTCCGTCAGCAGATCATGGCCGCCTTGCGAATCGGCCAACGGGACCTGAACTGAGCTGCGTCCATCGGTCCGGGGCCGGGCGGAGCCGCGCCGCTGAGCCGAACGGGTGATCGGTAAACGGTGTATTACGTGGGAAAACGGCAGATAGCGGGCAGGTGAAAACTGGTCGACTCCGGATAGTTACAGGTTGTTTGCAGCCCCATCGAGCGGGGGCCCGCTCATTTGGTTAATCTGTAGCGGACGGACAGCAATACAGGGTTCCAACCCACACCCATGGTCCGTCCCGGGACAAGCCGGCGCACAACGGCCTGCTCTCGCACCAGTTATCCGGCGCCACCGCGTCCGAGCCGACTTCGAGTAAGACCCGAGCGGGCGTCAGGTGCCGGACCGCAGACTGGTCCGGCCCGCCCCGAGGGTGATCCGACACAGAAGGAGTGCGCGGTGACACCTGAGAAGACGAATCGCGAGCAGCGCCCCAAGGAACGCACGGAGCGCCCGGGACGCCGGTCCAAGGAACTCGGCAGTCTCGATGTGTGGGCCAGGTCCGCCCCCATCCGTCTGGCGGGGTACGAGGACGACCTCGCCGAGCCCCACATCCTGCCCAGCGTCGACTGACCTGGCACAACCCTTCGCGATCGCCGACCGCATGGGCGTGCGAGACTCACGCCCATGCTGATCAGAGAAGCCGCGGCCGACGACTGGCCGCGGATTTGGCCTTTCTGGCGCCGGATCGTCGCCGCGGGCGAGACCTACGCATGGGATCCGGACACCTCTGAGGACGCCGCCCGCGCGCTGTGGATGAATCCGGCCAAGGACGTCTACGTCGTCGAGGACGACGCGGGATCCCTCGTCGGCTCCGCCTACGTCACCCCCAACTACGGCGGCCCGGCTGCCGGTATCGCCAACGCCGGCTTCATGGTCGACCCCGCTCATGGCGGCCGCGGCATCGGCCGCGCCCTCGCCGAGCACATCCTGGCCGTGGCCAGGGCCGACGGCTACCGGGGCATGGTCTTCAACGCCGTCGTCGAGACCAACCCGGCCGTGGCCCTGTGGACCTCCCTCGGCTTCACCGTCCTCGGCACCGTTCCGGACGCCTACGACCACCCCCGGCACGGCCGGGTCGGCCTGCACATCATGTACCGGGCGCTTTAGCGGCCCGCCTTCACCTCCTCCCTGTTTGTCATTTACATTTGCCTAAAAGCTTTAGGTGAATGCATACTCACTTGAGGCAAACGAGAGGATGGTTATGGCGCGCGTAGGGCTGACCACGG
The DNA here is from genome assembly GCF_057710365.1 of Streptomyces sp. bgisy027. NCBI lineage: Bacteria > Bacillati > Actinomycetota > Actinomycetes > Kitasatosporales > Streptomycetaceae > Streptomyces > Streptomyces sp. bgisy027. The sequence continues at coordinate 1,764 of NZ_JBYIVZ010000093.1, read as the reverse complement.
AGCGTCTGGTCCGGGCCGGGGCGGAGCTCGCCGACGAGATCGGCTTCGAGCAGGTGACCGCGTCGGAGCTCGCCCGGCGGTTCGGGGTCAAGGTCGCGAGTCTGTACTCGCACGTGAAGAACTCCCAGGACCTCAAGACGCGCATCGCCCTGTTCGCGCTGGAGGAACTGGCCGACCGGGCCGCCGACGCGGTGGCGGGGCGGGCCGGCAAGGACGCCCTCGTCGCCTTCGCGAACGTCTACCGCGACTACGGCCTCGAACACCCCGGCCGCGCCGCCGCCGCGCGCATGACCCTCGACCCCGAGACGGCCGTGGCGAGCGCCGGCGTCCGGCACGCGCAGATGACCCGTGCCATCCTGCGCGGCTACGACCTGACCGAGCCGGACGCGACGCACGCCGTACGCCTGCTGGGCAGCGTCTTCCACGGGTACGCCAGCCTGGAACTGGCGGGCGGCTTCCGCCACAGCGCGCCCGACTCCGAGGAGACCTGGCTCCGGATCCTGGACGCCCTGGACGCCCTGCTGCGCAACTGGCCCACCGAGCCCACCCCTTGACCGACAGGCTGAAGGACATGGACACCGAGCACGACTGGATCACCACGACCGTCACCGCCGACCTGCTGCGCGGCGCCCTCGACGTCGAGCGGACCGAGCACGGCGTACTCCCGCACCGGCTGCCCGCGCGGGCGCGTGCCCAGAACACCGACGGACAGCTGGCCATGGCCGAGTCGCAGCCCTCCGGCGTACGGCTGGCCTTCCGTACCCGCGCCACCGCCGTCGAACTGGACACCCTGCCCACCAAGCGCAGCTACGTCGGCGCCCCGCCCCGCCCCGACGGCGTGTACGACCTGGTCGTCGACGGCCGCCCCGCCGGGCAGGGCAGCGTCACCGACGGAAACGTCCTGATCATCGACATGATGACCGGCACCACCGAGCAGCGCCCCGGCCGGGCCGGCACCGTCCGCTTCACCGGGCTGCCCGCCCGCGAGAAGGACGTCGAGATCTGGCTGCCGCACAACGAGACGACCGAGCTGATCGCCCTGCGCACCGACGCCCCCGTCGAGCCGGCCCGCGATTCGGGCCGCAAGGTGTGGCTGCACCACGGCAGTTCGATCAGCCATGGCTCCGACGCCGCGAGCCCCACCGGCATCTGGCCCGCGCTCGCCGCATCGCTCGGCGGCGTGGAGCTGATCAACCTGGGTCTGGCCGGCAGCGCCCTGCTGGATCCGTTCACCGCGCGGACCCTGCGCGACACCCCCGCCGACTTCATCAGCGTCAAGATCGGCATCAACCTGGTCAACATGGACCTGATGCGGCTGCGCGCCTTCGGCCCCGCGGTCCACGGCTTCCTCGACACGGTCCGCGAAGGCCACCCGACGACGCCGCTGCTCGTCGTGTCGCCCATCCTGTGCCCCATCCACGAGGACACACCGGGCCCCTGCGCCCCGGACCTGGGCGGCATGAGCGACGGCCGGCTGCGGTTCCTCGCCATGGGCGACCCGGCGGAACGCGCGAGCGGGAAGCTGACGCTGGGAGTCATCCGGGACGAGCTGTCCCGCATCGTGAAGCAGCGAGTGGCCGACGACCCGAACCTGCACTACCTCGACGGCCGAGAGCTCTACGGCGAGACCGACTCCGCCGAACTGCCGCTGCCCGACGACCTGCACCCCGACGCCGCCACGCACCGCCGGATCGGCGAACGCTTCGCACGCCTCGCCTTCACCTCCGAAGGGCCGTTCGCGGTCCCGGACCGGGGTGGGTCCCT
>NZ_JBYIVZ010000092.1:0-18833 GCF_057710365.1 Streptomyces sp. bgisy027 | reverse complement strand
TCTCGCCCCCCTGGTGAGCCCCTCCGCCCGCGGCTCGCGGCACGCGCGGGCGGAGGGGAGTCGGCTCAGCCGTCGAGTCGTACGACCCGGACGGCTCCCGCGGGGACCTCGAGGCGGCCCGCGGCGCGTTCGCCGGTCAGCAGTTCGGTGCCGGGCGCCTCCAGCGGGACCTTGGCGTCCGACGCGGTGTGGTTGACGGCGAAGAGGTAGGTGCCCGACTCGCCGGAACGGCGCACCACCTCGACATCCCGGGGCAGGTCGGCACGGGGCGGGACCTGCGCGTCCTCGATCGCCCGGCCGAGCAGCGCGTCGAGGCCGTCGGCGCCCAGGCGGGTGGAGACGTACCAGGCGGTGCCCTCGCCGAGGCGGTGCCGGGTGACGGCGGGGTGGCCGGCGGTCAGGCCGCCGGCGTAGGTCCACACGGTCTCGGCGCCGCGCGGCACCACGAACTCCGTCCACACATCGCCGCTGAGCTCGGAGCCGTCGGGGCCGGTGATGCGGACCGGCTGGTCCGCGAGCAGGGGCGAGAACTCCTCGACCGTCAGGCCGAGGACGTCCCGCAGCGGCCCGGGGCAGGCGCCCTCGTGCACGGCGTCGTGCTCGTCGACGATGCCGGAGAAGTACGACACCACGAGGGTGCCGCCCCGCTCGACGTACTCCTTGAGGTTGCGCCCGGCCGCCTCCGTCATCAGGTACAGGGCGGGCACGACGACAAGGGGATACCTCGACAAGTCGGCTTCCGGGTGGGCGAAGTCGACGGTGAGGTGGCGGTCGTAGAGCGCCTCGTAGAAGGCGTCGGCGCGCTCGCGCGGATCGTGGTCCTCGCTCGGGCGCCAGTCGAGGCTCTGCGCCCACCAGGAGTGCCAGTCCCACAGCATCGCCACGTCGGCCTGTGTGCGGGTGCCGCGTACGGTGCTCAACGAGTCGACGGCGGCGCCGAGTTCGACGACCTCGCGCCACACGCGGGTGTCGGTGCCGCCGTGCGGGAGCATCGCGGAGTGGAACTTCTCGGCGCCGCGCCGGGACTGCCGCCACTGGAAGAACATGGCGCCCTCGGAGCCTCGCGCCACATGGGCGAGGGAGTTGCGGGCCATCTGGCCGGGGGCCTTGGCGGGGTTGCGGGGCTGCCAGTTGACGCCGGAGGTGGAGTGCTCGAGGAGGAGCCAGGGCGCTCCCTGGGCCACCGAGCGGGTCAGGTCGGCGGCCATGGCGAGGTTGACGTGGGTGCGGCGGCCGTCGGTGATCAGGTAGTGGTCGTTGGTGACGATGTCGACCTCGCGGCCCCAGGCCCAGTAGTCGACGGAGTCGCACTGGCTGAGCGCCGTCATGAAGTTGGTGGTGACCGGGACGCCGGGCACGAGGCGGTGCAGTATGTCCCGCTCCATGACGAAGTTCTCCCGCATCGTCGCGTCGGCGAAGCGCTTGTAGTCCAGCGCCTGGGCCGGGTTGACCGCCGTCGGTGTCGTGCGCGGCGGGTTGATCTCCTCGAAGTCCGAGTACCGCTGGCCCCAGAAGGCCGTGCCCCAGACCTCGTTGACCGCCTCGACCGTCCCGTACGTCGACTCCAGCCAGCGGCGGAAGTGCGCGGCGCAGGAGTCGCAGTAGCAGGCCGAGACGGGGACGCCGTACTCGTTGTGCACGTGCCACATCGCCAGCGCCGGGTGGTCGCCGTAGCGTTCGGCGAGCTTGGTGGTGATGGCCGCGGCGGCCGTGCGGTAGTCGGCGCTGCTGTGACAGATGGCGGCGCGCGAGCCGAACTCCAGGCGGACCCCGTCCGGTGTGACGGGCAGGGCCCCGGGGTGGGCGCGGTAGAACCAGACCGGCGGGCAGACGGTGGGAGTGCCCAGGTCGACGCGGATTCCGTGCTCGTGCAGCAGGTCGAGCACGCGGTCCAGCCAGCCGAAGTCGTACACACCCGGTGAGGGTTCCAGCAGGGCCCAGGAGAAGATCCCGACGCTCACCATCGTGACGCCGGCCTCCCGCATCAGCCGCACGTCCTCGTGCCAGACGTCCTGCGGCCACTGCTCGGGGTTGTAGTCCCCACCGAAGGCGAGCCCGGTGAGGCCCCTGGGGTTGGTCTCCGGCATGGATCTCTCCCGATTAATCGATCATTTGGGAACGTGCACACACGCGATCGGCGGTGTGAGCCCAACATAACCGCACAGCAACAACCATTGACAAGTGTCCTGGATGTTTCTCTACTGTGAACGCTCACAGAAGCATGGCAGGTCTTCGCAGCAGGCGGAGACCCCAGGTCAGGGGAGAGATCCATGCCCATCACGAAGCGCCGACGGCTCGTCCTGAGAAGTGCCGCCACCTGCGTCGCCGTCGCCCTCGGCGCCACCACCCTCGCCGCGTGCGGCTCGTCCGAGGACGACAGCGAGGCCGAGTCCGGGCCCGTCTCGCTGACGTACTGGACCTGGACACCCGGCATGGACAAGGTCGTCGACCTGTGGAACAAGGGCCCGGGAAAGAAGGACCGGATCACGGTCACGGTCAAGAAGCAGGCCTCCGGCGACACGCTGGTCACCAAGATCCTCACCGCGCACAAGGCCGGCAAGGCCCCCGACCTGGTCCAGGCCGAGTACCAGGCGCTGCCGACCCTGGTCAGCAATGACGCCGTCGCGGACATAGCCGGCGACGTCGGCGACGCGAGGAGCAAGTTCGCCGACGGTGTCTGGCAGCAGACCACCCTGGGCACGGACGCGGTCTACGCGGTCCCGCAGGACATCGGGCCGATGATGTTCTACTACCGCGAGGACCTGTTCAAGAAGTACGGCCTGACGGTCCCGACCACCTGGGAGCAGTTCGCCGAGACGGCCCGCGCGCTGAAGAAGAAGGCCCCGGACACGGACCTGACCACCTTCTCCGCCAACGACTCCGGCCTCTTCGCGGGCCTCGCCCAGCAGGCCGGCGCCAAGTGGTGGACGGCCTCCGGCGACAGGTGGAACGTCGGCATCGACGACGCCGCCACCCAGAAGGTCGCCGCGTTCTGGGGCGGCCTCGTCAAGGAGGGCGCCGTCGACAACCAGCCGATGTACACCCCGGCCTGGAACAAGGCCCTCAACACCGGCAAGCAGATCGCCTGGGTCTCCGCCGTGTGGGCGCCGGGCACGCTGACCACGGCCGCGCCCGACACCAAGGGCAAGTGGGCCATGGCCCCGCTCCCCCAGTGGTCCGGGTCCGACGACGTCACCGGCAGCTGGGGCGGTTCCTCCACCGCCGTCACCACCGACTCCGGGCACAAGGCGGCCGCCGCGAAGTTCGCCGCCTGGCTCAACACCGACGGCGACGCCCTGCAGGCACTGGCCAAGGAGAGCGGCATCTACCCGGCCGCCACGAACGCCCAGACCAGCGGCGCCTTCGCCACCCCGCCGGACTACTTCTCGAACCAGTCGGACTTCTACGCCGAGGCCGCCGAGATCGCGAAGACCACCGCCCCGTCCGCGTGGGGCCCGAACGTGAACGTCGCCTACACGACCTTCAAGGACGCCTTCGGCAAGGCCGCCAAGGACAAGTCCGACTTCGGCGCCGCCCTGACGACCATGCAGGACGACACGGTCGCCGACCTGAAGAAGCAGGGCTTCGAGGTCTCCGAGTGACCAGCACGAGCCGGAAGGCGTACGGGGTGAAGGGGGCCCCGTACGCCTTCCTCCTGCCCGCGACCGTCCTGTTTCTCCTGTTCTTCGCGCTGCCCATCGGCTACGCGGTCTGGCTCAGCTTCCGCAGGGTGAAGGTCTCCGGACTCGGCCTCGGCTCGGGCGCCCGCAAGGAGGTCTGGGCCGGGCTGGAGAACTACACCGACGCTCTCACCGACGACGAACTGGTCGCCGGCGCACTGCGTGTGCTCGGATACGGCTGCATCGTGGTGCCGGTGATGCTGGGCCTCGCCCTGCTGTTCGCGCTGATGCTGGACTCCGAGAAGGTGCGCCTCGCGCCCGTCACCAGGCTCGCGATCTTCCTGCCGTACGCCGTCCCCGGCGTCGTGGCGGCGCTGCTGTGGGGCTTTCTGTACCTGCCGGACGTCAGCCCCTTCTACTTCGTGCTGGAGAAGCTGGGCCTGCCGCAGCCCGACCTGCTCGACGGCGGTCCGCTGTATCTCGCCCTGTCGAACATCGCGGTGTGGGGCGGCACCGGTTTCAACATGATCGTCATCTACACCTCGCTCCAGGCGATCCCGGCCGAGGTGTACGAGGCGGCACGGCTGGACGGTGCGACGCCGCTCCAGACCGCGCTGCGGATCAAGATCCCGATGGTGGCGCCCTCACTGGTGCTGACCTTCTTCTTCTCGATCATCGCCACGCTCCAGGTGTTCAACGAGCCGACCACCCTGAAGCCGCTCACCAACTCCGTGTCCACGACCTGGAGTCCGCTGATGAAGGTGTACCAGGACGCCTTCGGCAAGGGCGACATCCACGCGGCGGCCGCGCAGGCCACGATCATCGCCCTGGCCACGCTGCTGCTGTCGTTCGGCTTCCTGCGGGCCGCGAACCGCCGTAACAAGCAGGAGGCATCCCGATGAGCTCCCTCGCCGTCGGCAAGGCCGACACGGCCGCGGACGCCGCGCCCGGCGCGGACCGGAGCCGGCCGCCGCTGCGCCGCCGGATCGCGCTGATCCCGACGGTCACGCTGCTGCTCGGCGCGCTGTACTGCCTGCTGCCCGTCGCCTGGGTGGTGATCGCGGCGACCAAGTCCGGCAGCGAACTGTTCTCCACGTTCACCTTCCTGCCCGGCACGGGCTTCGCCGACAACTTCGCGGACCTGAGCGCCTATCGGGACGGGGTGTACTGGCAGTGGATGGGCAACTCCGCCCTGTACGCCGGTCTCGGTGCCCTGCTGTCGACGGTCGTCTCGGCGTTCAGCGGTTACGCGCTGGCGATCTACCGCTTCCGGGGCCGGGAGGCGATGTTCAACGTGCTCCTTGCGGGCGTGCTGATGCCTCCGGTCATCCTCGCGATCCCGCAGTACCTGCTGCTGGCGCAGGCCGACCTGACGGACTCCTACCTGTCGGTGCTGCTGCCGCAGATCCTCTCGCCGTACGGCGTCTACCTCTCACGGATCTACGCGGCCGCCGCCGTGCCGGCCGACGTGGTCGAGGCGGGCCGGATGGACGGGGCGAGCGAGTGGCGGATCTTCACACGGGTCGCGCTGCCGATGATGGTGCCCGGCATGGTGACGGTGTTCCTGTTCCAGTTCGTGGCGATCTGGAACAACTTCCTGCTGCCGTACATCATGCTCAGCGACGACGAGCGGTTCCCGATCACGCTGGGTCTGTACACGCTGCTCGAACAGGGCGCCAGCACCCCGGCGCTGTACACACTGGTGATCACCGGCGCGTTCCTCGCGGTGCTGCCGCTGGTCGCGCTGTTCCTGGTCATCCAGCGGTTCTGGAGTCTGGATCTGCTCTCCGGGGCCGTAAAGTCATGACCATGAGCAACACGGGGGGCCGACGCAGACCGCCGACGATCCATGACGTGGCGCGCGAGGCCGGAGTCTCACGGGGCACGGTCTCGCGGGTGCTCAACGGCGGGCACTATGTCAGCCCCGCCGCCCAGGAGGCGGTCAACGCGGCTATCCGCAGGACGGGTTACGTCGTCAACCGGCACGCCCGCTCGCTGATCACGGGGCGCTCCGACTCGGTCGGCTTCCTGCTGACCGAGCCGCAGGAGCGGTTCTTCGAGGATCCCAATTTCAACGTCCTGCTGAGCGGCTGCACCCAGGCGCTCGCCGCGCACGACATCCCGCTGCTGCTGATGCTGGCGGGCACCAAGGACGAACGGCGGCGCATCACGCGGTACATCACCGCAGGTCATGTCGACGGGGTGCTGCTGGTCTCCAGCCACTCCGGGGACCGGGTCGCCGAGGAGCTGCGCGAGGCGGGCGTGCCGCTCGTGCAGTGCGGCAAGCCGATGGGGCTCGGTTCCAAGGTGAGTTATGTGGCGGCCGACGACCGGGACGGCGCCCGTGACATGGTGCGGCATCTGCTCTCGCTCGGCCGCCGCCGGATCGGCGTGGTCAGCGGTCCGCTGGACACCCCGGGTGGCGTCGACCGCCTCGCCGGCTACAAGGAGGTGCTGACGGAGGCGGGCGTCGAGATCGACGAGCGGCTCATCACCTCCGGCGACTACAGCCGGGCCAGTGGCGAGGCGGGCACCGAGCGGCTGCTGACGCGGGCCCCGGACCTCGATGCCCTGTTCGTGGCGTCCGACCTGATGGCACAGGGCGCTCTGGCGGCACTGCGCCGGGCGGGCCGGCGGGTGCCCGAGGACGTGTCGGTGGGCGGCTTCGACGACTCCGCGGCGGCGACGGAGGCCACCCCGGCCCTGACGACGATCCGCCAGCCCTACGACCGGGTCAGCGCCGAGATGGTGCGGCTGCTGCTCGCGCAGATCGGCGGCGAGGACCCGGCGGCGGTGATATTGCCGACGGAACTGGTGAGGCGGCAGTCGACGTGATCCCTCGGCGATCGGCGAACGGCGAACGGCGAACGGTCAGGATTCGAGAAGTCACGACCCGCTCCCCCGCTGCTCCAGGACCCGACCGGCTGACCCCGTGCCCCGCCCGTAGGAGCCTCGCTTGCACACGCACTAGTTGCACGCTCAATAAATGGCCGATTCGGTGTTACGGTGCGGGTATGGCAGTGAAGACGGCCGAAGCGGGGCTCGAGGAACGGTGGCGGGACATCCTGTCCGTGCACGCGCGCACGATGTGCGAGATCGACCGCGTGCTGCACCCGCACGGACTGGGCGCGAGCGACTTCGAGGTGCTCGACATCCTCGCGGCGGCGACGCCCGTGGAGGGCGAGCAGTGCCGGGTGCACAACCTCGTCGGGCGGGTCCACCTCAGTCAGAGCGCGCTGTCCCGGCTCATAGGGCGGCTGGAGAAGGACGGCCTGCTGGAGCGTTCCGTCTGCGCGGAGGACCGGCGCGGCGTGTACGTCACCCTGACCCGAAAGGGCCGTGACCTGCACGCCGAGGTCCTGCCGTTGCAGCGGGGTGCGCTGGCGCGCATGCTGAGCCGCTGAACACAGTGCCACGACGGGTGGTCTTTCCGGTGCGGCACCGTCGTGGCTTGTCGCGCAGTTCCCCGCGCCCCTGACGGCGACGTCGTCGGCCGGGTCTAGAGCGCGAACTCCGTCCCGTCCGGCAGGACTTCCGCCCCCGTCTCCGAGACCTGGGCGCGGGCCGTCGAGGCCGGGTCGAGCAGGGGGTTGGAGTCGGCGAGGTGGGTGTAGATCCGGCGGACCCCCGGGTGGCGGGTCAGGGCGGTGAGGCTGCCGACCGGTCCGGAGACGGGCAGGTGGCGCCCGGTGGCGCCCGTCTCGTCGGCCGTGAAGTACGTGCCGTCCAGGACGACGCCGTCCGCGTCCGCGACCAGGTCGTCCAGCAGCGCGGACCAGGCGCTCACGCGAGGCGCGTGGACGAGGACGCGCCCGGTGGCGAGGTCCTCGATGCGGTACACCGTCACCCAGCGGCGGTCCGAGGATCGGCCCGGCACGTACGCCGGTGGCTTCCCCGGGACCGGATGTGCCGTGACGACCAGCCCGCCGGCGAGTACGAATCCGCCCTCGGTGAGGCTGTCCGCCCACTCCCACGGGGTGTGGCGGTCCAGGCCCGCCCGCGCCGGGGCCAGGGCGGCCAGTACCGGTGGGGCGGCGTAGGTCTTCAGCCGCGCGGCATCGCGCAGCACGGCGAGGCCCGCCACATGATCGGGCTCCGCGTCGGTCAGCAGCACACCCCGCACGGGGGTGTGCCGGGGGCCGGGCCACAGGGCGGGCGCGGCGGTGAGCTGGGCGCGGATGTCCGGCGAGGCGTTCAGCAGCCACCAGTCGCGGGAGTTGCCGGTGACGGCGGCGCACTCCGGGCCGCGGGCGAGCAGCTTGCCGTCGCGGGCGGCGTCGCACCGCACGCAGGCGCAGTTCCAGCGCGGGAACCCGCCTGAGGCGGCGGTGCCTAGCAGGACGACCCTCAAGACGACCCCCACCCCTTCGCGTCGGCCCTCCCGGTGGGATCTTCCCTCTCCGTACGGCCGAACCACCCTGTGGCGGGGAGCAGTTCCGGCCGACCTTTCCCGGTGTCCGCGAGGCGGCCCGTGACCGCAGCGACTCCCGATGCCACGGCGGCCCGTGGGACATCCGGCCATGAGCCGAGGGGCGCGCGAAGGGGGTGGACGGCCACCCTGTGGCCGCCCACCCCCTTCGCGGATCGCTCTTGTCCCTCTGGCGCTCTACGGTCGCGCCAGCAGCGTCCGTACGCCCTCCGACGTCAGGGTCAGCGGGTGTGCGGAACCGGCGTCGATGGTCAGGGCCAGGTCGTCGGCCGGCCACTGGGAGGCCAGCGCGCCCAGCGGTACCAGGCGGTAGCGCGAGATGTAGGGCAGCAGCTCGGCCATCGCGGGCTCAGAGGTGAAGACGGGGACGACCGGCTCGCCGCCGGGCCGCTCGATGACCGGAAGCGCCACGGCCTCGGGGTCGATGGCGTCCTGCTCGCCCACGTCGTCGGGCACCGGGACGAGGACGTCGCTGCTCGCGAGCGTGTCCAGCGCCGCCCTGTCCTCGGTGTTGTCGGCCAGCGCGTCCAGCGCCCGCCGGGCCGGTGTGGCGTTGTAGTCGTTCGCGGGTGTGTCCATGGCAGATCCCCTGTCAGCGACGGCAGTGCGTCCGTCCGGGGCATGATCGCGGGATGCTCGGCCCCGGCGCGGCCCTGCTCGCGTACCCGATCCGGACTGGAGCATTCCTATGGTTGTCCAGAGGTCAGCGCATTCGATCTCCGCAGGTCAGCGGATCAACGAAAGGTGGCCGGAGGGGAGCCCGAGGCGATCACGGCCGACCCGGCGGGTGAGCGGCCGGCCATGCTCGGGCCCACATGGGTCCGGTACGTCGCCGCGTCCCGAAAAGTGGCGCTGCATCCGCTTGCGGCTCGCCTCGCGCGTGAGGTGGGTGGGACTGCGGGCCCGCTCCATGCGGATGCTGTTGAAGCCGCTGCCGCGCAGGCCGAGGACACCGTGCCGGTCGTCGAGCACCGTCCCCACCGCGCGCGGGGCGACGAACAGCACCGGCGGCCCGGGAGTCGCCGTCGGCCCCGAAGATCTCGTCCTGTGCCCGCTCCTCGAAGAGGGTCACGACCCGGAGGACATGGGCGGCGGTGAGCGACAGGGCCCAGCCGGTGGAGGGACAGCCGCGGGCGATCTCGGTGACCACCCGGTACAGGACGGGCAGGGCGGACTCGTGAAGCCTCCTGACGTGTGGGGCCGTCCGTCTCATGCCGTGATGCGTGCTCATGCCGTGATGCGTGACGCGATACGAGTGATTGAACACGGCAACCGCCTCGGGGGTACCTACCGGAAACCGCCAAGTCCCGAAGCCTCCCGCGAACAGTCGTAGCCTGAAGAGAAGGGACAGCTCCCGTCCTCGCGGGCACGGGAGGCACGTATGCGTTACGAGGACCGCAGTGCGGCCGGACGGCTGCTGGCCGAGGAGCTTCTGCAGCTGCGCGGCCGGGACGTGGTGGTGCTGGGCCTGCCGCGCGGCGGGGTGCCGGTTGCGGCGGAGGTGGCCCGGCGGCTCGATGCCCCGCTGGATGTCCTGGTGGTGCGGAAACTGGGCGTGCCCGGACAGCCGGAGTGGGGGTTCGGGGCCGTCGGCGAGCACGGGGTCCGCGTCCTCAACCGCGATGTGATCAGCGAGGCCGGGCTGGCCTCGGCAGAGCTGGAGGCCGTGGAGGCGGCCGAGCGGGCGGAGCTGGAGCGGCGGGTGCGCGGCTATCGGCGGGGGCGCGAGCCGTTGCCGGTGACCGGGCGTACCGCGCTGGTGGTCGACGACGGGCTGGCGACCGGGGCCACGGCCGAGGCCGCCTGCCGCGTCGTACGAGGTCAGGGCGCGGCCCGGGTCGTGCTCGCGGTGCCGGTGGGGCCCACGCACAGTGTGGTCCGGCTGCGACAGGTGGCGGACGAGGTGATCTGCCCCCAGACGCACCGGATCCTCGGTTCGGTGGGTGCCTGGTACCGGCACTTCGGCCAGGTCCCGGACGCCGAGGTCACGTCGCTGCTCGCGCGGGCCACCGAGCCCGGGTCCCCCTCCCCCGCCGCGGTGTCGCCGCCGTCGGACCGCGAGGTGCTGATCCCGGCCGCCGGCGCCCGGGTGGGGGCGCGGCTGGTCGTGCCGGACGGGGCCGCGGCGGCGGTCGCCTTCGCGCACGGCAGCGGCAGCAGCCGGCACAGCCCGCGCAATCAGTACGTCGCCGCCGCCCTCAACCGTGCGGGGCTGGCCACGCTGCTGCTGGACCTGCTGACGGACGGCGAGGCGCACGACCGGCACAACGTCTTCGACATCCTGCTGCTCGCCCGGCGACTGCATGCCGCGTCGGTGTGGCTGCGGGAGGAAACCGGCCTGCCCGTCGCCTACTTCGGGGCCAGCACCGGTGCTGCCGCCGCGCTGGAGGCGGCCGCGCTGTCCGGCTCCGACGTCCGCTCCGTCGTCTCCCGCGGCGGCCGTCCAGATCTGGCCACGCCGGCGGCGCTGGCCCGTCTGCGGGCGCCGACGCTGCTCATCGTCGGCAGCAGGGACACGCAGGTGCTCAGCCTCAACCGCCTGGCCGCCGACCGGATGCACTGCGAGCACCGGATCGCCGTCGTGCCGGGTGCCACCCACCTCTTCGAGGAACCCGGCACCCTCACGACCGTCGCCGAACTGGCCCGCGACTGGTTCACCGCGCACCTCGGCCGACCCACCACGGGCACACCACCGCGCCGCTCGGCCTGACCGCCGCCGTGGCCGCCGCGACGGGTTTCGGCCAGCCCGGAAGAGCTGGTTCCGTCAACCTCCCGGGTCATGGAGATTGAGTGTTGAACTTATGCCTAAACTCTGGATCCTGCACGGAGAGGGTCCCTTACGTGAGTGAACCGAACGATCCCGTCTGCCCGGAGTGCGGCACGCCCCGGGCGTCCGACGGAACCCCCGACTGCTCCTGCGCCCGCCGCGCCTCCGACGCCCGTCGGGACGCACGCGCGGCGGAGCGGGCGGCCGCGGAGGACTTCGATCCGGTGCGCATACGACCGTTCGTGGCACTCGACGACGACGCCGCGACGGATCGGGACGGCACCGAACCGCCGCAGGAACCGGGCGACTTGGCGGCCCGGCACGCCGCACCCCTCCCGCTCTCGGGTGAAGAGCCCCCGGCCGAGGCAGCAGAGCTCCCCGGCACCGACGCCCGCGCAGCCCGCCGGCGCAGAAACCGCACCCTTCTCGTCACCGGAGCGGGCGCCACCTTGGCCGTCCTCCTGACGGGCGCCTTCCTGGGCGGGCTGTTCACCTACGAAAGCCCCTCCCGGGACGGTGCCGTGTCCGACGACGTCCGCGCACCCGTCCCGGACGCGACCACCGAGGACGGCACCTCGCCGGAGGGGCAGTCCTCGGCCGTACCCTCCACCTCGCCGTCCGGCAGCTCGAGCTCTTCCCCCGGCACACCCCCGGGCACCGACCCCCCGACCGCTACCGCCACTTCCTCCACCTCCACCACGCCCCCGTCCGGCACGGACCCCACGACCAGCGCCGTCCCCGAACCGACCGACGCGGAAGGACAGCCCCCGGTCCTCCGCCGCGGCGACCAGGGACCGGAGGTCGTCGAACTCCAGCTGCGCCTGCGCCAGATCGGCCTCTACTCCGCAGAAGCCGACGGCGACTTCGACCGGCAGCTCGAAAACGCCGTACGCACCTACCAACTCACCCGCGTCATCCTCACCGACGAGCCGGGCGTCTACGGCAGCCCGACCCGCACGTCGCTGGAGTCGGAGACGTCGGAGCCGTAGGAGTCAGGGCCCAGGGGCCGGCTCTGCCTTCTCCTTCCTGCCTGCTGTGCGGCTTCGTCGCCGCGGCCGGAAAGCGCGGCTCCGCGCCCACGACGGTGCTCGGCCGCGCCGCGTACGGCGTGCGCGGCTACCGGCAGGCATCGCCCTTGCCGCGGACGTACTGGTGGACGGCCGACCGGGACACGCCCGTCGTCGTGGCGATGTCGTCCATGGTGGTGCGCCGCGCGCCGTACCGCGTGAGGCAGTCGTACGCCGCGTCCAGGACCTCGTCGAGCCGGTCGGCGGCCATGGTCAGCCCAGCTTCTTCAGTAGTTCGACGGCGAGCGGGGCCGAGGAGGCGGGGTTCTGGCCGGTGACCAGGTTGCGGTCGACGACCACGTTCGGCACCCACGGCTCGCCCGCCCGGACCTGCACGCCGGCCTCGGTGAGCCGGTCCTGGAGCAGCCACTTGGCCTTGTCGGCGAGGCCGCCCAGGGTCTCCTCGGTGTTGGTGAACGCGGCCACCCGGTACCCGGTGAACGCGTTGGTGCCGTCGGCGCCGGTGGCGGCCAGCAACGCGGCCGGGCCGTGGCAGACCACGCCGAGCGGCTTGCCGGAGTCCAGGGCGAGGGTCAGCAGCCGGCCGGAGTCGGCGTCGACCGCGAGGTCCTCCATCGGGCCGTGACCGCCGGGGTAGAACACGGCGGCGTAGTCGTCGAGGTCCACGTCCGCCAGCCGGACCGGCTCCCGCAGCTCGGTCATCGACTCGAGCAGGGCGGCGATCCGGTCGGCGTTCTCCTGACCGCCGTTGACCTCGGCCGCGAGGCTGCCCTTGTCGACGGGCGGTACGACACCGCCGGGCGTGGCCACGACGACCTCGTGACCGGCGGCCTTGAACGCCTCGTAGGGCGCGGCGGCCTCCTCGGCCCAGAAACCGGTGGGGTGCCTGGTGCCGTCCGCCAGCGTCCACTGGTCGGCGCCGGTCATCACGAACAGGATCTTCGACATGAGGGGGCTCTTTCGCGAGGGGGTTCCTGGAAGTCCTGACGCCGCGCGTGCAGATCGTCAGGACGCCGATGCCCCGACCGTACGCACCATCAGCCATCGGAATCCAATAGGCTCACCCATATGAGACATAGGGATTCCAATGAGGACGGGGAAGGGTCGGAAGGGGGCCGGGCGGGCGGCGCGGCGCCGGTGGACCTGAACCTGCTGCGCACGTTCCTCGCCGTGTACCGCACCGGTTCCTTCACCGCGGGCGCCCGGCTGCTGGGCCTGTCCCAGCCGACGGTCACCACGCAGATCCGCACGCTGGAGCGGCAGCTGGACCGGGAGCTGTTCCAGCGTCTGGCGCGCGGTGTGGCCCCCGGCCCGTACGCCGACGAGCTCGCCTCCCGGATCGTGGAGCCGCTGGACGCCCTCGCCACGGTCACCGGGCCGGGCGGCCCGGCCGACGACCACCCGGCGGAACCCGTGCACCTCGCCGGCCCGGCCGAGCTGCTGACCCACCGCGTCATGCCGGCCCTCGCGCCGCTGGTCGACCGGGGCGTACGGCTGCGCATCACGCCGGGCCTGACGGAACCCCTCCTGGAGGAGCTGCGGGCCGGCCGGTACGACCTGGTGCTGTCGACCTACCGGCCGCGCGGTCGCGCCCTGGCCTCGGTGCCGCTCGCGGACGAGGAGTTCGTACTGGTCGCTGCACCCCTCTGGGCGGAGCGCATCGGCGGTCCGGCGCGGCTCGCGGCGGACGGACCCGCCGCGCTGCACGGCGTGCCGCTGGTCGCCTACGCCGAGGACGTGCCGATCGTGCGCCGATACTGGCGGCATGTCTTCGGCAGGCGCCTTGTGCGCCACCCGGCGGTCACGATGCCGGATCTGAACGCGGTCAAGGCGGCGGTGGCGGGCGGTACGGGGTTCAGTGTGCTGCCCCGCTACCTGTGCTCGGCCGAACTGGCCTCGGGCGCGCTGGTCCCGCTGCACGACCCGGACGATCCGCCCATCAACACGGCCTTCCTCGTCCAGCGCCCGGGCTCCTCCGGCAACCCTCATGTCGCCCTGGTCCGCGACCGCTTGCTGGAGATCGCCCGCGACTGGTGACGCCCGGCGGCTCACCCGGTGTCGGCCCGCAGCGCGTGGGTACGCAGCGCCAGCAGGGCCTCGAACCGGAAGCGCGGGTCGCCGAGCCGGTCGCCGAACACTTCCTCCAGCTGGCGCAGGCGCTTGCGGGCCGTCTGCGGATGGATGCCCAATGCCTGGGCGACCTCGGGAGCGGTGCGCCCCCAGGACATCAGCAGGGCGTCCAGGGTCTCGGCGAGCCGGGCGGCCCGGCCCCGGGGCAGGTCCGTGAAGGCGCCCAGAACGCGGCGGCCGAGCAACTGCCCGATGGGGGCGCCGCGCAGGAGGTACAGCTCGGCCAGCTCGTCGTCGACACGCAGGAAGGCTCCGTCGGTGGGCGGTTCGGCACGCCGGTCGATGGCGAGGCGGGCGCACTGGAGGGACAGCCAGGTCTCGTGCGGGGGCACGGCCGGGCCGACGACGGCGACACGGCCCCGGGCGGCGTCCCGCACCCGGTCGATCAGCCCGCTCGTCTCCGGTTCGGGCACGATCAGCACGAGATCGCTGCCCCGGCCGATGGACAGCAGTTCACCGTCCGCTCCGGGCACGGAGAAGCGCCCGGCCGACCGTACGATCACGGACGCGACGGCACCCGGCAGCGCCCACCGGGCCCGCTCGGCCAGCGGCCCCAGCGCCGCCCGCTCCTGCCCCCGCGGCGGCTCCAGCAGCCGCTCCACCAGCGCCCGGCGGGCCCGCTTCACCTCGCCCTCCGAGCGGAGCTGAGCGGCGAGGAAACCTTTCACCGACTCATTGGACAGCGCGTTGATGTGGACCAGCACGGCCTCGTGCAGGGTCAGGACGGTCGCGGGCGGCAGCGTGGCCTCCTGCACGAACTCGGCATAGCGCCGACTGCCGACCCGCGCGCCGACGCGGAACGCGGCCTGGAGGGCGTCCGTCGTCCGGCCGTTCAGGAACTCGATGCGCCCGAGGTGCCGGAAGTGGTCGAGGTGATGGTCCTGGGCACTGTCGGGGTGCTCGATCAGCTCCACGAACTGCAGCACGGCCCGGCGGATCGACTCGATCAGGTCGCGGCCGACGGCGGAGTCGAGCGGCCGGCGGTAGGCGGGCACCTCCTCGCGGATCGCCCGGGTCATGTCGGCGACGATGTGCTCGGTCCGGGAGCGGATCAGCGCGGCGAGCACCGGGGGCAGCTCGTGCCAGGGCTGACGTGTGAACGTCTCGGCCTGTGCCGTCATCACGTTGACTCCGTCCCGGGCGGCGGGTGAGGGGTGGCGGGCGCGCGGCGCGCTCGCCGGTGGTGACCGGCGGTGGCGCACGCGGAAGCTGCGCCCGGTGAGGCACAGCTCGGGAAAGGTGTCACGCCTATGACATCTTTCTCGTCTCCCTCCGCGGCTCTCCTGGTCGGCTCCCGCGGGCGACGCGAGTGTTGATCCGACGTTACGCGCCAGTAGCTTCCGTGTCTCGCTCTTGTGACAAGGCTTCACCCGGTCCTGACCGATCCCCTTGCGGCCAGGCCCCACGGATCCGCCGGCGCTCCCCCACGACCAGTCAGAGGAGCCCCACATGCGCACCCGCAGACTGCGACGCACCCCACGGCGACGCCTGCTGACCACGTCCCTGGCCGCGCTCACGGCGGCCGCCTGTATCGGCGTGGCCGGCGTCGACCGGTCCCAGGCGGCGCCGGAGGCGAGCGACACCGCGCCGGTCGCGGCGGCCGATCCGGTCGGCCCGCCCAAGGACGACTTCGCGTCGGCGTTCGCGTACTCCCTCGCCCACCCGACGGCCGTGCCTTCCGGCGCCAACGACTTCGCCTGCCGGCCCAGCGCCGCGCACCCGCGTCCCGTCGTCCTCGTGCACGGCACGATGGAGAACCGCTACGACAACTGGGCGGCACTGGCCCCGCGGCTCAAGGAGGCCGGGTACTGCGTCTTCGCCCTCAACCACGGCGGCAGCTCCGGCCCGCTGCTCGGCACCGAGGACATGGCCGCCTCGGCACGGCAGCTGGCGGACTTCGTCGACCGGGTCCGGTCCGCCACCGGCGCCGCGAAGGTCGACCTCGTCGGGCACTCGCAGGGCGGCATGATGCCGCGGTACTACATCAAGAACCTCGGGGGCGCGGCGAAGGTCGACAAGCTCGTCGCCCTCACCCCGTCCAACCACGGCACCACGTTCTCGGGCCTCGGCCTGCTCGCCCTGGTGATCCCGGGCGGCGACGCGGTCCTCGGAGCGGCCTGCAAGGCGTGCAGCCAGCAGCTCATCGGCTCGGACTTCCTCAAGGACCTGAACTCCGGCAGCGAGACCGACCCGGGCGTCACCTACACGGTGATCACCACCCGGTACGACGAGGTCGTCACCCCGTACACCTCGGCGTATCTGGACGCGGCCCCCAACGTCACCAACGTCAAGCTCCAGGACGTGTGCCCAGCAGAGTTCACCGACCACATCGGCATCAGCTACAACGACCTGGCCGGACGCCTCGTCCTGAACGCGCTCGACCCCGCCCACGCCCAGCGCCCGGTCTGCTGAGGCGAACCGCGATCCCCTGGCCGTGCGGGGCGCCACGCACGGCCAGCCACTTCGGTCCGGTGACGCCGAGGACGTCCCGCAGCACCCACAGCAGCCGTACGTCGTCCTCGATGTCCGGTCACGGGCTCGCCGTTTCTACCGTCCTGGTCAGCAAGTCGATCCCGGGCAGCGGGAGTTCGGCCTTGCGCAGCTTCGCACGGACGCTGTCGTCGGAGGCGTCCTCGGCGGTCACAACCGCCTCCCCCGTGCAGCTCCGGGATCGACTGCTCCGCAGAACGTCCCGGCCCACGCCCCGCCACGCGGGCGCGGGCCGGGACCTCAGACGGATCCGCGCCCGGCGATCAACGTGCTCCTTCCCCCGACGCCCCTGCGCCCGCTGCCGCCGCACAAGCACCGGCGGCGCACTGCGTCAGCCACCGGTCGAAGTCGGCGTCGTAGCGGGTGCCGATGTCGGTGGCGTAGACGGCGTGGCCGCCCGCGTAGTCGCCGACGCGGAAGCGGGCGAGCATGCGCCGGATGTCGTCCGGGTGGTTCTCGAACATGTAGCGGACCGCGAGGTAGCCCCACGGATAGGTGCGGCTCACGTCGCTGTTGGTGTACGTGTTCTGGAACAGCGTGCTCAGCCGGTACGTGTGCTTGCCCGCCTCCGTGACCGCCTGGTCGTAGGTGAGGTCGCGGTAGCCGTAGGAGACGTATTCGGCGAAGCCCTCGATCCACCACACGTCCGGCACCGAGGTCTGCTCGGCGAAGTCGCCCTTCATGTTGTCACGGGCGTCGAGGTAGTGCGTGTACTCGTGGTTGAGGTTCCAGATCCGGGCGGCGTGCCCGGTGTCCTGGCTCTTCTGGTACATGACCGCGAACGGCTCGTTCGCGGGGTCCGCCGGGTCCCCGATCAGGGTCATGCCGCCGTTGTCCGTACTGATGCCGAAGATCGCCCCGGCGTACGTCCGGTAGTCCTCGCGGCCGGCGAAGACGAAGAGGTCGAGGGTCGACAGGTACTGGCCGGGGATCGGCCCGTCGTCCCGGACGAGATCGTGGACGTAGCCGTCCTGGCGCAGCACGCTCGCGCACGCCGCGCCGAGGTCGGCGGAGGTGAGCGACTGCGCCCGGATGGTGCGGGTGGCGTCGCAGCCATGGGTGATCGGCAGGGCCGCGCGCATCAGCCGGCCGGTCAGGTCGCAGACGCCGTAGTAGGCGCAGTTGGCGCGGTCGTAGGAGTCGGCCTGGGTCGCCACGGCCACCCACAGGCCGGCGGTGGGGCCGGTGATGCGGGTGGTGTCGAGCAGGTGCTTGGCCCGGGGCCGCGCGGTGCTCCGCAGGGCCGGGTGCTCGACGTAACGGGCCACGTTCATGCCGGCGTTGGAGGTGAGGTACGCGCGGTCGGTGCCCAGCAGATCGAGATGACCGAGGGCGAAGGCGTGCAGCGTGCGGACGACGGACGGGTCGGCCGTGACCGCCCTGACGTAGTCCGCGTTCCAGTTGCCGCGCCAGAGCGGGGTGTACACGGAGTTGACGGCCGCGAGCATGCTGTGGATGGCGTCGTAGGAGCTATCGTAGTCCCAGAGTATCCGCTGGTAGACCCGTAGGTAGCGGGCCTGCCGGTCGGCGCTGTCGGTGAGGATGACGACCTCGCTCAGCACGTCGCCGTTCGCGTCGGTGACGTCCCCGGAGTGCGGGCGGGCGAAGAAGGTGTCCAGGCCGCGGGTGGTGTTGCGGCTCAGGGCGGCGCCGTACGGGCCCACGTCGTCCGGGTGGTTGAACTGCACGTAGTAGCCGGCCCGCAGGAACAGCACGAGTTGCCACACACCGGCGGAGTTGTCGCCGTTGTAGGTCCGTGCCGCGCGGGTGAACGCCTTGGCGACCGTGACCATCTGGGCTTCGCGGAAGACGGC
This sequence comes from Streptomyces sp. bgisy027, assembly GCF_057710365.1. Taxonomy (NCBI): domain Bacteria; kingdom Bacillati; phylum Actinomycetota; class Actinomycetes; order Kitasatosporales; family Streptomycetaceae; genus Streptomyces; species Streptomyces sp. bgisy027. The sequence goes on along the minus strand of NZ_JBYIVZ010000092.1, from coordinate 555 downwards.
GCGCGCGTCGGTTCCCGTGACCGCGAAGAGGGTGTTGACACAGTCCGTGCTCGACGCCTTCACGAACGCGACGAGCGCGGCGCCGGTCCTGCCGCCGAAGTCGCCGGGCGTGCACGACGCCGCCTTGAGGCCCGGCTCCGGGCTCGGCCGGTCCGGGACGCGCGACGGCGGCAGGGGCGGCAGCTGGGTCCGGTTGACCGGCCGGTCCTGTACGGCGGGACGGGTGGCGGTGTCCGCCGTCGGACCGGTCGGCGGCGGCTGTGCCGTGTCCCGGGAGGTGACCGGGGCGGCGCCGGGTCGGGGCGCGGGGTTCGCGAGTGCCGGCACCGACAGTAAGCCGCAGACGGTGACGCAGGCGGCGAACGCCGTGATCATGCGTCTGGGCAGCACGAAGCGGTAGCGCATCTGGATTCCTCCACGGACGGATGCGCCTCGGAGTGGGGTGCTGAGGCGCGTGAGGCACTGTCTCAACGCCGTGCGGCACCAACAATGGTGTGTGACATAGCACATGGCGCCGGGGAGCCATAACGCGCGGAGGTCCGCGGTGGGCGGCGG